>JAUXSD010000344.1 GCA_030681525.1 Solirubrobacteraceae bacterium | reverse complement strand
CGCCGATGCCTCGGTCGAGGACGCCGCGCGCGCCTACCGCGAGCTCGCCAAGCGCTTTCACCCCGACCGCGCGGGCGACGCTGGCATGGCGCAGATGGTTCAGCTCAACGTCGCCTACGAGCTGCTGCGCTCCGCGCAGCGGCCGGGTGCGCGGGCGCCGGTCGCAGGGAGTCCCGCACCCGCCGGCGGCAGCGGCGCCGGGCCGCGGGGCGGGGCGGGCGGGGCGGGATCGTGGCTGCCCGACGCGATGCGCCGCGCGCTCGGCCGCGAGCTGCTCGAGGCGCTCGAGTCCGACGAGCCCGTCGCGCTCGTCACCCCGACCGCGACGTGGGCCAGCCCCAGCACGCTGCTGGCGGTCACCGACCGCCGCCTGCTGTGGCTGCTCGACGACGCGGTCGGCAACCGCGTCCGCTCGCTGCGGTTTCGCGACACGGCCCGGGCGCAGCAGTCGCTCGTCTGGCCGCGCCGCACGCGCGCGCGGCTGAGCGTCGAGCCGAAGTTCGGCGGCAAGCGCTGGACGTTCTCGGACCTGCGGCCGGCCACCGCGAGCGCGATCGCCGGGTACGTGCGCGCCGGCCTGCCCGCGGGGAGCTCACCGGGATAGGGCTGGCGAATCACGGCCTGACGCGAACGTGTAGGTCAGTCCCAGGCCTCGCGATAGGCATCGACGAGAAAGCGGTCGACCCGCTCGGCGTCCGCGAACGCGGGCAGCCCGCTTTCGGCGGTGAGCTGCTCGAGGCGTGCCGTCACGTCGTCGAGCTGCTCGATCACGTCGCCCAGCGGCACGTCGCCGGCGCGGACAGCGCGCAGGCGGTCGCGATCGGGCTCGGGCACCGGCAGCGTGATGCGACCCGTCCGCAGCAGCTCGATGCCCTGCACGCCGATCCGCAGCGCGTGCATCGCGTACTTCGTGTCGTAGCCGTGCTGCGCCGACAGCTCGCGGGTGCGCGTCGCGTGACGCTCGCCGAGCAGGCTGCGCCGCTGCGCCTCGAGGTAGCCGAGAAACGCCCGCCCCGTGCGCTGGGAGAGAAACGCCGGCGCGAGTTGCTGCAGCCGCTGGCCCGTCGGCGTTCGCGTCAGCACATGCTCACCCTCGACGAAGAACAGCAGCAGCACCGTCGGGCTCCCCTTCAGCGCGAGACGGCAGAACTTGCGCAGGCCGTAGATCGTCAGGTCGAGGTCACCGGGACCGGACGGGACGCCCTCGGGCTGCGTGCGCGAGACGTAGTGCTCGAACCCGCGCAGCCCGATGACGTAGGCGGGCGGCTCGATGCAGACGCCCATCTCGTCGCGGTCGTCCGTGCCGGGGTTCGCCAGCCCGTGCACGGTCGATCCGACCAGACCGCGCAGGATCAGCCCGCCTTCGGCGACCTGCCTGGCGCGCTCGTCGTCTGCCTCGCGGCTGTGGATCGATCCGGTCACGGTGGCGTCACCGTATCGACGCGCGCGCGGCGGCCGGCCCGCCCCACCCGCAGGTGGGCGGTGGCCTCATGGGGCCACCGGCGCACGCTGCGCCGCGGCGCGCGCGCGGGCTCGCCGGGGCGGGCGGCGTGGCCCTGCCAGCGACGGCGATAGAGGAACACGAGCAGCTCGAGGTCGCGCTTGGACCCGTTGCAGCGCGAGCACGCGCCGGCGATGTTGATCCAGCCGTGCACGGTGCCCAGGCCGCGCGCGCCGCGCGAGCGCGGGTCGACGTGGTCGACCGTGCCCGCGGCGCCGATCGCCCCGCAGTACGAGCAGGGATCGCGCCGCAGCAGCGCCTGCCAGGCGTCGTAGTGCGACTGGCCGTCGGCGCGCAGCGGCGCACCGCTCGGCATGCCGGGGCCGAGCGGTGAGCCCGCGTCGTCTCGGAGGAAGTCTTCGGTCAGGCGAGAGGTCATGCCGTGCACCAGGTCGGTTCGGTTGCGGCGGGTGGTGTGTCGAATCGTTCGCGCTGGGCGCGAAGCATTCGACACACCGCTGGTCCGCCGCCCCGGCAGGAGCGGACCCCGGGGGGCTAGATCCGCTCCTGCCAGGTGACGGCGGCCTGGGCGACGCGCCGCAGGGCCTCCTGCATGTGCGTCGGGTTGTTGGTCTTGCGGGCCGCGGCGAGCAGCCGCAGCGCCTCCGCCATGACGGCGGGGCCGCTCGGGCCGGTCATCCGCAGCTCGGCGAGCTCCGCCGGCGTCAGCCGCCGCGCCTCGCCGCGCAGCGCCGACACCGTCTCGCGCAGCTCGCGCTCGGCGCGGGCGGCCCGCAGCTCGGCCTCGGCGGCGGCCCGGCGGTCACGTGCCGCCGCGACGCGCGCGGCGTGCAGTTCGGCCGCCTCGGGCGCCTGCTGGCGCACGGTGACGACCGCCGGTGCCTGCTCGGCGTCGGCGCGCGCCCGCTCGAGCAGCCGCTCGGCGACCACGAGCTCGTCGGCCAGCCGGTCGCCGGCCGCCTTGAGCTCGCGGCGCTCGCCGCGCAGCGTCCCGATCGTCGCCTCCGCCCGCTCGAGCTTCGCCGCCATCCGCTTGGCCGCCGTGCGCGCCTCGGCCGCGTCCATCCGCGCCTCCGCGCACTTTTCGCGGACGTCACGGATGGTCGTCTCGGCCTTCGCCTCGGCGGCGGCCGCCCGGCGCTGGGCGCGGGCGAGCGCCGCGTCGTCGACGACGCGCTCACGAACGACCTTCGGCTTGGTGGCCGCCGATCGGCCGCCGGCCCGCCGTGCGGCGTCGCGCTCCGCGGCTGCCCGCAGCGCCCGCTCGCCGGCCCGATCCAGCCGCGCCTCGAGCTGCGCCACGCGCCGCTCGGCGTCACGCGCCTGCGCGAGTGCCGCCGCGACCATCGCCCGACCCTCCGGGCTGATGACCGCCCGGTGCGCCTGCTGCGGATCGACGTCGGCACGCCGCATCGGACCCGGCCGCGCCGGCTCGTAGCCGGCCGCCCGGATCGCCTCGTTCAGCGACCCGCCGAACGGGCGCTTGGCCGAGTTCAGCGCGGGCCAGGGCGACCCGTCGGCACGGCCCTCGCGGTAGCGCTCCACGCGCCACAGCTGGCCGGCCCACTTCGCCGAGGAGGGGTTCCAGTCGGCCGCACGAGGCGGCTCGCCGTATGTGGCCACCCACTCACGGATGGCGATGATGATGGAGTCGCGGTCCCACCCCGCCCCACGCCCGGTCCGGGCACGAGGCGCAGCTCCCGCGATCGTCGCGGGAGCCATGTGAGAGGTCTCCCGCTAAGCCGCGTCGGCCGCGTCGTTGGTGCGCTGTGCAGGCTCGTCAACCGGCTTGCACGAGACGAACCCGGCGCTGAGGGCGCCGTGGATGAGCAGCATCGTCGTGTCGGCCTGGGAGAGCATGACTGCGCTCACGGTAAAGCACGTGTCGCCGCGTGGCAAGGCGAAATTCGTGCGCGGAACGGTTGGCACGCCGGTCCAGACGCCCGTGGGTTCGAACCCTCGTCCGCTGCGGTTCGAATCCGCTCGCCGCGCGCCGCCGCGCTTGCCACGATGACCGCATGGCAGAGATCCCGATCACCGTCCGCGGCGACATCGAGCCGCGCGCCGTCGACCAGCTGCGCCGCTGCGCGGAGGCCGGCGACGCCGTCGCCGCGGCGATCTGCGCCGACGGCCACGTCGGCTACTCCCAGCCGATCGGCGGCGTCGTCGCCTACCCCGAGCACGTCTCGCCGTCCGGCGTCGGGTATGACATCGCGTGCGGAAACAAGGCCGTCCGCACCGACGTGCGCGTCGACGACATCCGCGACGACCTGCCGCGGATCATGGACGAGGTGTTCGCGCGGATCTCGTTCGGCGTCGGGCGCAACAACGCCGAGCCGGTCGACCACCCCGTGCTCGACGCCATCCACAAGGCCGACTTCGCGCCGCAGCGCCGGATGGTGCAGATGGCCCGCAACCAGCTCGGCACGGTCGGCGCGGGCAACCACTACGTCGACCTGTTCGCGGGCGATGACGGCAACGTCTGGGTCGGCGTGCACTTCGGCTCCCGCGGGTTCGGTCACAAGACCGCGTCGGGCTTTCTCGCGCTCGCCGCCGGACGGCGCTTCGACGAGCGCGGCCCCGACGGCGAGATGGACTCGCCGCCGGTCCTGCTGCACGTCGACTCGCAGCTCGGCCAGGACTACATCGCGGCGATGAGCCTCGCCGGCGAGTACGCCTACGCCGGCCGCGACGTCGTCGTCGACAAGGTCCTCGAGATCCTCGGCGCGACGGCGACCTACGAGGTCCACAACCACCACAACTTCGCCTGGCGCGAGCGCCACCACGGCGTCGATGCCTGGGTCATCCGCAAGGGCTGCACGCCGGCGTTCCCCGGCCAGGAGGGCTTCGTCGGCGCGACGATGGGCGAGCCGTCGGTGATCCTGCGCGGCACCGCGAGCGACGAGAGCGCCGGCCTGCTGTTCTCGACGGTCCACGGCGCGGGTCGCGTCATGTCCCGCACGAAGGCGGCCGGGCGGATGGGCAACCGCGCGGAGTGCTCCGAGCGCGACTGCCCCACCTGGGTGACGTGGGCGCAGTACCGCCACGAGCGCGACCGCGCCGGCGTCGGCGAGCACGACCGCTTCACGCTCTGCCCGCGGCACCCCGGCGGGCGGATGGTCAAGCGCCGCGGGCGCATCAAGGCCGGCGAGATCGACTTCGCCCTGGTGCAGGAGCAGCTCGCGACGGCGGGTGTGGAGCTGCGCGGCGGCGCCGCCGACGAGGCGCCCGCGGCGTACAAGCGCCTCGACGCGGTGCTCGCGATGCACGGCGACTCGGTCGAGATCCTCCACCGGCTGACGCCGATCGGCGTCGCGATGGCCGGCGCGGACACGTTCGATCCCTACAAGGACTGACGCGGTGAGCCGGGCGGCGCCGGCGTTTCCGCCCGACGTGGCCGCCGCGCTGCAGGCGCCCGCGGGCCGCGTCTCCGTGCGCTACACCTGCCCGGCCTCGCTCACCGATCGACCCACGATGGACCGCATGCTCATGTGCACGCCCTACCAGCGCGTGCTCGTGGCGCTCGTGCTCGACACGAAGCTCAGCCTGCGCTTCGTGCGGACGGGCGATCCCGGCGAGGGCGCGCGCGTGGCGCTCGCGAACGTCGCGCCGCTGATCGAGGTCGGGGCGCGGCACTGGGACATCACGCTGACCTGGAACGCCGACGAGATCGCCGTGGCGGTGCGCGACCAGGATGATCGCTGAGCGCGTCCGGTCCGCCGCGACGCGCCGGCCGGGGCGGTTAGCCTTCGGGCATGCCGATCGCCAAGCCACCCGCCGGCGCGAGCAACGGCGAGCTCGTGCGCTGGACGTTCGCGGTCATCAACGAGCGCGACGCAGCAGCCCTGCGGGCCGTCTGGACCGACGCGACCGTCGAGCGCTTCCCGGAGACGACCGTCCGTGGGGCCGACGCGATGGCCGCCTATTTCGAGACCCTCTTCGCGGCATTGCCGGACCTGCACATGCGCGTGGTCGCGGTCGCCGAGGACGGCGAGGACGTCTTCGTGCACTGGCACCTGACCGGCACGCACACCGGCGCGCCGTTTCAGGGCATCGACGCCACGGGGCGCACCGTGGCGATCGACGGCATGGACCACTTCGTCATCCGCGACGGCACGATCGCGACGAACTTCGTCGTCTTCGACCAGATGCAGTTCGCGCGCCAGATCGGGCTGCTGGCGCCCGACGGATCGCGCGCCGATCGCGCGATGAAGGCCGCGTTCAACGCCAAGACGCGATTGCTCGCCCGCCTGCGGCGCCGGTAGCCGCGCTCCGCACGGCTCACGATGCGCTGGATCGTCGACGGCATGAACGTCATCGGGACCCGTCCCGACGGCTGGTGGCGCGACCGCCACGCCGCGATGGTGGCACTCGTCGACCGGCTCGAGCGCTGGGCCGCCGCCGAGGGCGAGGACGTCATGGTCGTCTTCGAGCAGCCGCCGCGCCCGCCGATCGTGTCGAGCGTCATCGAGGTCGCCCACGCCAAGCGCCCGCGGGCCAACTCGGCCGACGACGAGATCGTCCGGCGCGTGCGCGCGGCGCCGGACCCGGCGTCGGTGCGCGTCGTCACCTCCGACGGCGTGCTCTCACAGCAGGTCCATGCCGCCGGCGCGAGCACGTTCCCCGCGTCGGCGTTTCGCGCGCAGATCGACGCCTGAGTCAGCCGAAGACGTCGATCCAGGTCAGCACCTGGCCGCCCGTGCCGAGCGCCACCGGGACGGCGCGCGTGCGCCGCCGCTGGCTGGGGTGGCGCAGCAGCGCCTCGCGCACGACCTCGGCGATCTCCTCGAGCTCGGCCGGCGCCGGGCGCTCGTCGACGCGCAGCACGATCCCCGTCGAGACGACGTGCACCGCCGTGTCGAACATCGAGGACGGCTCGGGCTCGACGACCTCGACGGTGTGGCCGCAGCCGCGCAGTCCTGCGGTCACGCTGATCGCTAGCTGGGTGTCGCCCCCGCTGCTGTTGTCGACGACCACGCGCATGCCTCCACCGCTCTGCCCGAGCCGGCGGTCGTCAAACGCAGGGTGTCGGCGATCCGGCGCGATCGCGGCGAGCTGTGGGTCATCGTGGACGCAGCTGGGCGGGGGTCCTTCGCCTCGATCCGCGATGCTGGGGAGATCAGGACGTCGAGCGCCTGGCCGCCGGGCTGGACGTGCCGCTCGAGCGGCGCACGACCGTCTCGACCGCCGCACGCCTGCGGCGCGAGTTCCCGGGCGTCATGCCGTGGCGGCTGGCGCATCTGGGCGCCACCACGCTCGGCGCCGTCCTCGCAATCGTGCTCGCGATCTAGACCGACCTGAGCTGCGGCAGCGGCGCGGGCGGTGTGATGCGCAGCTCCCCGGCCGCGAAGCGCTCCGGCTCCCACGCCATGATCGTCGGCTCGAGCTCACCGGCGTCCATCGGCCGCGCGAAGAGGTAGCCCTGACCGAACTCGCAGCCGATCGAGCGCAGCAGCGAAAGCTGCTCGGGGTGCTCGATGCCCTCCGCCACGACGTGCATGCCGAGGTTGTGGGCGAGCGCCACGATCCCGCGCACGATCGCGCCGTGCCCGGCGTCCTCGTGCATCGTGCCGATGAACGAGCGGTCGATCTTCAGCGTGTCGCCCGAGAAGGACTGCAGGACGGTCAGCGACGCGTAGCCCGTGCCGAAGTCGTCGATCTCGGCCCGGACTCCGAGCCGCGCGAGCTGATCGAGTGCGACGCGGGCGCGCTCCGGCCGGCTGATCACGGTGCTCTCGGTGATCTCCAGGCACAGGCAGGTCGCCGGCAGGCCGCTGCGGCGCAACGCCGCCTCGACATCGCCGACGAGCCGCTGCGGATGGCTGAGCTGGCGGCCTGACACGTTGACGCTCATCGTCATGTGCGGCCCGGCGATTCCGCGCCGGCGCCAGTCGCTGAGGCGCTCGCAGGCCTCGTCGAGGACCAGCTGGCCGAGATCGGCGATGAGGCCCGTGTCCTCGGCGATCGCGACGAAGCGGCTGGGCGAGACCTCATCGGGCCCGGCCGGCCAGCGGGCGAGCGCCTCGAAGCCCTCGAGCTCGCCGGTCAGCAGACTGACGACGGGCTGGTAGAAGACGCGCAGGCGGCGCTCCTCGATGACCGCGCGCAGCTCGGTCTCGAGCTCGATCTGGCCGAGCACGTGGCTGTGCATCTCGCTGCTGAACACCGACCAGCGCCCGGTACCCTTGCGCTTGGCGTCGTACATCGCGATGTCGGCGTTGCGCATGAGCTCGAGCGCGGTCACCGCCGGGTCGCTGACCGCGATCCCGATGCTCGTGCTGACGAACAGCTCGCGGTCGAGGACCTGGAAGGGCTCCTGCATCGCGCGCTCGATGCGCAGCGCGATTTCCGTCACCCGGTCGGGCGTGTCGAGGTTCTCGACGAGGATCGTGAACTCGTCGCCGCCGAGCCGGGCGATGAACCCGTCGGGGCCGCCGCGCGCGACGGTGTCGTCGGGGCGCAGGATGGCGGTCAGCCGCTGGCCGAGCACGACGAGCAGCTCGTCGCCGACGGCGTGGCTGAAGCTGTCGTTGATGCGCTTGAAGCGGTCGAGGTCGAGGAACATGACCGCGCAGCGGTGCCCGGGCTCGCGCGTCGTGCGCTCCAGCGACGACGCCAGGCGGTCGAGGAACAGCGCCCGGTTGGGCAGCCCGGTGAGCGCGTCGTGCAGCGCGCTGCGGCGCAGCAGCTCCTCGGCCGCCTTGCGGATCGTGATGTCCGACGTCGAGCCCGCCATCCGGGTCGGCTTGCCGTGGCGATCGCGGATCGCCACGCCACGGGTCAAAAACCAGCGGTACTCACCGTCGCTGTGGCGCATGCGGTGCTCGCTCACGAAGGACGGCTCGTCGCCGCGCAGGTGCGCGTCGAACGCCGCCAGCACGCCGGCGACGTCGTCGGGGTGCACGCGGGCCATCCACTCGTCGGGATCGTCGCCGACCTGCTCGGGCGTGTAGCCGAGCAGGTCCTTCCAGCGCGGAGAGAAGTAGGTGACGCCGGTCACGAAGTCGCGGTCCCAGATCCCGTCGTTGGCGCCCTCGACGGCGAGCGCGTAGCGCTCCTGGCTGACGTGCAGCGCGGCGGCGCCGCGCACCACGCGGGTCACGAGCAGCAGGGCGGCGGCGGCGACGAGGCCGAACGCCGCGAACAGCAGCCAGGGGACCCACCGCCCCTCGCCGGTGACCGAGGCGAAGAGCGTCTTCTCGCGTGCCGTGAGGGCGACGCTCCACTGCGAGTTCTTCAGCCGGCTGGCGGCGAACCAGCGCCCGTTGCCGAAGGCGCCGTTCGACGTGGCGCGGACCGCCTGGGGCAGGCCGCGCTCGGTGATCGGCAGCCCGCTGCTCGGGCCGGCGACGAGCGCCCCGCGCCCGTCGAGCAGGTAGGCGCTACCGCCGGTCTTCTCGGGGATCTGGGCGAGGTAGCCGCCGATGAACCCGTAGAGCACCTGCGGGCCGATGCCGCTGACGAGCACGCGGCGCCCAGCCTGGGTGTTGAACGGCTGCGCGTACTGGATCGTGTCCTTGCCGCCGGCGCCGGGGGTCAGGTCACCCAGCGCGATGTGGTTGCCGGTCAGCGCCGCCCGCACGAACGACGGCTTCGCGGCGAGCGCGCGCACGATCGCATCCGGCGTGTTCGGAGAGCGGGCGATGACGCTGCCGTCGGCGCGCAGCAGCACGAGGCTGCCGAGCTGGCCGCGCCTGGCCTCCGCGCCGAGCTGGGCGGCGGTGACGCGTGCGCCGCCGAAGCGCTGCGCGTTGCGAGGCTGAGAGGCGCTCGCTGACGAAGAGAAGAGCGAGTCCATCAGCGCGGCGCTGAGCCGCGCGCGCTCGGCGAAACGATCCTCGATCGTCTGGCGCGCCTGCGTCTGCGAGCTGTGCAGCGACGTACCCAGGCCGACGAGCGCGGCGAGCGTCAGCAGCGCGGCGATCCAGAGCGCCGGGGTGGCCCCGCGCAGCGGTGCACGTTCGGCCCTGAAGCCATGGCGGCGTTGCGGCACTCGGGTGTATCGGCAGCCGACGGACCGGCCTTGATGCGACGGCGGGGAACTGGCCGCCAGTCGGCGGCCCGCGATCCGGCGCCGGTCAGCAGCGCGGCGCGGTCAGGCGCCGTGGCACTTCTTGAACTTCTTGCCCGACCCGCACCAGCAGGGGTCGTTGCGGCCGATCGTCTGCTCCTCGGAGAGCACGCGCTGCTCGACCGGCGGCGGCAGCTCCTCGCCCTCGTAGAGCTCCTCGTCGGCCACCGCGCCGCCGGCCGCCGCCATTGCCAGCGCGCTGGGCGCCGCGCCGGAGCCGCCGGAATAGGAGACGCGGCCGGGCCGCGTCGTCGACCCGCTCGTCTCGTAGCGCTGCTCGGGCTCCTCGCCCTCGGCCGCCTCGAACTCGAGGTTGAAGACCATCCGCGTGAAGTCCGCCCAGATGGTGTTCATGAGGTCGGCGAAGAGCGTGTAGGCCTCGTTCTTGTACGCAACGATCGGTTCAATCTGGGCGAAGCCGCGCAGGTGGATGCCCTCGCGCAGGTAGTCCATGTCGTAGAGGTGCTCGCGCCAGCGCGTGTCGATGAACTGCAGCAGCAGGAACCGCTCGACCGCACGCATGATCTCGTCGCCGAGCTCGGCCTCGCGCTCGTCGTAGAGCGCGACCGCGCCCTCGGTGATGCTGCGGATGAGCAGCTCGCGGTCCGTCGCCTCGGGCGAGAGGTCCTCGCTGTCGATGAGGGCCACCGGGAAGATGTCGTCGAGCGCCGTGAAGAGGCCGTCGAGGTCCCAGTCCTCGATGAAGTCGCCCGGGGTGAACTCGGCCACTGTGCGCTCGATGACGTTGGCGATCTCCCCGCGGACCTGGCCGCCCATGTCCTTGCCCTCGAGGATCTCGTTGCGGAACTTGTAGACGATCCGCCGCTGCTCGTTCATGACGTCGTCGTACTCGAGCACGCGCTTGCGCTGCAGGAAGTTCTGCTCCTCGACCTTCTTCTGCGCCTTCTCGATCTGCTTGGAGAGCATGCCGGCCTCGATCGGCTCCTCGCGGCCCTCCGCATCGACCGTGCCGAGGCGGTCGAGGATCTTGTAGATCCGATCGCCGGCGAAGAGGCGCACGAGGTCGTCCTCGGCGGAGAGGAAGAAGCGCGACTCGCCGGGGTCGCCCTGGCGGCCGGCGCGGCCGCGCAGCTGGTTGTCGATCCGGCGCGACTCGTGGCGCTCGGTGCCGACGATGTACAGCCCGCCGGCGGCGAGCACCTTCTCCTTGTCGACGCCGACACGCTCCTCGATCGTCGGCAGGATGTCGTGGAAGCGCGCCTCGTAGTCCGGGTCGCCCGGCTGCAGGCCCAGGCGCGCGAGCTCGCGCTGCGTGAGGTGCTCGGGGTTGCCGCCGAGCTTGATGTCGACGCCGCGGCCGGCCATGTTGGTCGCGATCGTCACGGCGTCGGACTGGCCGGCCTCGGCGACGATCTCCGCCTCGCGCTCGGCGTACTCGGGCTTGGCGTTGAGCACCGTGTGCTTGACGCCGTGCTTGTCGAGGATTCCCGACAGCAGCTCGGAGACCTCGACCGAGACGGTGCCGACGAGCACCGGCTGGCCGGTCTCGTGGCGCTCGATGATCTCGCGGCTGACGGCGTCCCACTTGCCGTTGCGCGTCTTGTAGACCTGGTCGTTCTGGTCCTTGCGGATCATCGCCTGGTTCGTCGGGATCTCGACGACCGGAAGCTTGTAGATCTTCATGAACTCGGTGGCCTCGGTGAGCGCCGTGCCGGTCATGCCCGAGAGCTTGTCGTAGAGCCGGAAGTAGTTCTGCAGCGTGATCGTCGCGAGGGTCTGGTTCTCCTCCTGGACGTGCACGCCCTCCTTGGCCTCGATCGCCTGGTGCAGGCCTTCCGACCAGCGCCGGCCCTCGAGTATGCGGCCGGTGAACTCGTCGATGATCATGACCTGGCCGTCGACGACCGCGTAGTCGACGTCGCGCTTGTACAGCGACTCGGCCTTCAGCGCCTGCTGGAGGTGGTTGACGAGCGGCCCGTTCTCGGCGCGGTAGAGGTGCTGGATGCCGAGGAACTTCTCGGCCTTTGCGACGCCCAGCTCGGTGACGGAGACCGTCTTGTGCTTCTCCTCGAACTCGTAGTCGTAGTCGGCGACGAACTCCTTCTTCAGCCGCGGGTCCATCCCCTCCGGCTTCTTGCCGGGAATCATCCGCTTGGCGAGCTTGGCGAACCGGTCGTAGTGGTCGGCGGCGGCCTCGGGCTGGCCGGAGATGATCAGCGGGGTGCGCGCCTCGTCGATGAGGATGTTGTCGACCTCGTCGACGATCGCGAACGGGTGGCCGCGCTGGACCTTCTCCTCCAGCGACTGGGCCATGTTGTCGCGCAGGTAGTCGAAGCCGAACTCCGAGTTCGTGCCGTACGTGACGTCGGCGCCGTAGGAGCCGTGCTTCTCGCTGACGGGCTGCATGTTCTGCAGCACGCCGACATCGAGCCCGAGGCCGTGGTAGATCGGGCTCATCCACTCCGCGTCGCGGCGGGCGAGGTAGTCGTTGACCGTCACGACGTGGACGCCGCGACCGGGCAGCGCGTTGAGCACGACGGCCAGCGTCGCCGTCAGCGTCTTGCCCTCGCCGGTCTTCATCTCGGCGATGGAGCCCGAGTGCAGCACCATCCCGCCGATCAGCTGCACGTCGAAATGGCGCATGCCCATCTCGCGCACGCTGACCTCGCGCACAAGCGCGAACGTCTCGGGGAGCAGGTCGTCGAGCTTCGCGCCGTTGCGCGCCTGCTCGCGGAGCGAGTCCATCCGGGCGCGCAGCTCCTCCAGCGATTCCAGCTCGAGCTCGGGCTCGAAATCGTTGATGCGGGCGACGCGCTTCTCGAACTGCTTGAACTGCTTGGCTTCGCCCATTCGGAGGGCACGATCGAGGAGCGCCATAGCGCTGGAGGATACCGACGCGACGGGGATGGCCCGCCGCGTCGGCAGCCGTACTGGTACACCCGGCCGGAAGCTCTGCGAGGTTTTCCCGGATGCCCGGCCGTGATCTGACGGTCGCCGGTGACCCGCCTTCGTGCTGGTGGCACGGGGGCGGGCGACGGCGGCCGTCAGGCGCGGATCGGGCGCCGGGAAAACCCGCAGAACTTTCGGATGGGAGTACTAGGTCGCGGCTTGCGCCTGCGGGCCGCGCGCCTCGCGGCGGCGGCGGCGCTTCTCGCGGTGGCGCTTGACCTGGCGCGCGAGCTCGTCGGAACAGAGGCGGATCGAGTGCTCGATCTCGCGGGACGCGCACTCGGCGTGCAGCGTGACGCCCTTGAGGTAGAGCGTGACGCCGGCGACCTGCGAGTCGGCGATGGACGGGTTGCGCTCCTCGTGCAACTCGACCTCCATGCGGGCGAGGTCGGAGACCTGTGCGGCGACCTTTCGGAACTTGCGCTCCACCAGTTCGCGCAGCTCGTCGTTGACGGGGACGTTGCGGCCCTTGACCTCGATCTGCATCTCGAAGTCCTCTCTGTCGAACGGACGTGCGAACTATCGATGGTACGCCTCGGCCTGGTCGGATTCAACGAGCCGTTCGTCCAGGGTCCGCGCCCAGGTGACGGCGGCGACGTGCTCGCTGCCGGCTTGGCGCAGCGCCGCGGCGCAGGCGCTCAGCGTGGCCCCGGTGGTGTGGACGTCGTCGACGAGCGCGACGCGTGGCGGCGCCGGGCCGCGGGCGGCGAAGTGCAGGTTGGCGGCGTCGCGGCGGGCCTCGCGCGAGGCGCCGAGCTGGTGTGACGCGGCTCGCCCGCGGCGTAGCGCGCGGTGCAGCGGCAGCCCGGTGCGCCGCGCCAGCGCGACCGCGATGAGCTCGGCGGGATCGAAGCCGCGCGTGCGCCGGCGGCGCGGGTGCGGCGGCACTGCGACGAGCACCGTGTCCGACGGCCCGGCGGGCAGCAGCGCCGGCGGCGCGTTCGCGGCGATCTGGGCGGCCATGACGGACGCGAGCGGCCGCGCGGCGCAGAACTTCAGCGCGTGCATCGCGTCGCGGGCGGCGCCGGCGTAGGCGACGGCCGCCCAGGCGCGGTCGAAGGCCGCGTCGCGCGCCGGGCAGCGGCCGCGGGCGTGGGGCAGCGGCAGCGCGCAGCGCTCGCAGCACGGCCCGCGCAGCCACGGCAGCGCCCGCCGGCAGCCCGCGCAGAGGACCTCGGCGGCGCGGCCGGCGGGGGCGCGGCAGGCGGCGCAGCGCGGCGGCGTGACGAGCGCGACGACCTCGGCGAGCATGCGATGATCGTCGCGCGGATCGTGGGCCGGCGGACACGCGGATCGTGACGATTCTGCGCAGGCACTCACACGGATGGCACAATCGCGGGCATCCTGGCCGCGTCCCTCGCCGTCGCCCCCGACGCCAGCTGGTCCTTCGAGCCGGGCCCGATCGTGCTCGTGGCGGCGCTGACGTTCCTCTACGTGCGCCGCTGGCGGCAGATCGACGGCTCGGCCGGCCGGCTGACGAGCTTCCTCGCCGGGATGGCGCTGATCCTGTTCGCCCTGTGCTCACCCGTCGACCGCCTCGGCGAGCAGCTCTTTCTCATGCACATGGTCCAGCACCTGCTGCTGCTCGACCTCGCCCCGATCCTCGTGCTGCTCGGACTCTCGAAGGTGCTGCTGCGCCCGCTGACGCGCCGCCTCGTGCGCATCGAGCGCCGCGCCGGCCCGCTCGCCCACCCGGTCTTCGCGATCGTGCTCTACGTCGTCACGATGGCGGTCTGGCACATCCCCGCGATGTACGACGCGGCGCTCGAGAGCCCGGTCCTGCACGTCCTCGAGCACGTGTCGTTCGCCATCGCCGGCGGGCTGTACTGGTGGCATCTGCTCTCGCCGATCCGCGCCCGCCAGCGGCTGGGCGGGATGGGCCCGGTCGTCTACATGCTCGCCACGAAGGTGTTCGTCGGCCTGCTCGGCATCCTGCTCGCGTTCTCGCCCGACGCGATCTACGACTTCTACGAGCGCCAGCCGGGGTATTGGGGCCTCTCCCCGGGCACCGACCAGGCGGTCGGCGGGCTCATCATGGCGCTCGAGCAGTCGATCGTCATGGGCGTGGCGCTCGTGTTCCTGTTCACGCGCGCGCTGAGCGAGAGCGAGCGCGAGGACCAGCGCCGGGAGCGCCTGGAGGACGACGCCGAGGCGGCGGCCGACGCCGCGCGCCGGGCCGCGACCGCCGCGCGCACTAAAGACCGTTGAGGAAGTCCAGCCCGACGTTGTCGAGCAGGCGCTGGGCCTCGATGTTGAGCTGGGTGAGCTCGCCGGTCCAGATGAGCACGCCCATGACGACGAGGATCGCGCCGCCCGTCGCGACGATCGCCGCGTAGTGGCGCTTGACGACGGCGAACAGCGTCGTCATCCGGCTGAAGGCGATCGCGGTCAGCAGGAACGGGATCGCCAGGCCGGCCGAGTACCACGCCAGCAGGTAGGCCCCGTGTGCGGCGGAGTCCGACAGCGAGGCGGCGGTGAGGATCGCGCCGAGCGTCGGCCCCACGCACGGCGTCCACGCGACCGCGAAGGCCGCGCCGACGACGAGCGGCCCGCCGTGCCCGGCGCGCTCCACGAGCGCGTCGATGTGCCACTCGCGACCGAGGCGGGCGATGAACGGCGTGGCCAGGAAGAACAGGCCGAGCGAGATGATCACGACCGCCGAGATGCGCTCGAGCGTCTCGCGGTGGTCGTTGAGCGTCGCGCCGAGCTTCGTCGCGCCGAGCCCGAGGATGATGAAGATCGCCGAGAAGCTCGCGACGAACAACAGCGCCGGCACGAGCACGCGCCGCAGCGACGCCTCCTCGAGCTCGGACGGCTTGACGCCGGAGACGGCCGACAGGTAGCCGGGCACGAGCGGCAGCACGCACGGGCTGAGAAACGACACGAGCCCGGCCGCCAGCGCGGCGAGCACCCCGACGCCGGTGGCGGGGTCGATCATCGCGATGTGCGCTCGTCGGTCACGCGTTCAGGATGCCCCATCGAGTTCTGCGGGGTGGAGGTGCGCCGGCGTGGCGGGCGCTGCGCGCGCGACGTCTGTTTCGGAGGCGACCGCGCTGAAACCACATCACCGAGGGCGTGGGTCTGGTCGGTGCGGGCCGTCCGGCCGGGGCCAACGGCAGCGACAGACTCACACTCAGAGGTGCAGTTCGCCGACGGCGGAGCGAACGCAGCGCGAAGCGCACCAAGCCGGCCGAAGTCAGCCCTCGAGCACCGTCCCGTCCTCGATGCGCCGCTGCCCGTCGCCGTCGTGCTCGACCGTGACCTCGCCGCGCACCACGACGCCGGCGCCGAACGCGACGTCGCCGCGCACGGTCAGCCGCTGCGCCTGCACGAGCGACGGCGGTCCCGACGCGAAGCGCGCCTCGAAGTCGCGCACGAGCTTGAAGAACCGCGCGTCGAGCTCCACGAGCGGCGCCTCCGTGCGCCCCGCGGCGAGCACCATCCGCCCGGACTCGGTGAGCTCGTAGGCGTCGGAGCGCAGCGCGAGCAGGTCGTCGGTCGTCTTGACCGGCGCGAAGCGCTCGCGCCCGACGCGGATCGCCTGCGCGCCGTCGAAGACGTCGATCGCCGCGCCCATCGCCGTCTCGAGCTGGATGACCGCCGGCGAGTCCGCGTCGCCCGGGTCGACCGTCTTGCGGTTGACGATCATCGGCAGCCCGAGCACCCCGTCGCGCGTATCGAGCACGTCGGCCAGCGCGCGCAGGTCGATCCACAGCGTGTTCGTGTTGAAGAACCGGTGGCGCGCGGTGTCCTGGAAGGTCTCTACGTCCTCCTGTGGCGTCTGCGCGATCTCGCGCAGGACGAGGCCGCCATCGGATCGCCGCGCGAGGTGTCCGCCCTTGCGGTCGGCCGCCGTGCGGTCGGCCACCTCCATGAGAAACGGGATCTCCTCGCGCGCGAACCAGGCGAGGATCCTGGGCTCGAGCACCGCGCCGAGGTTGTCGACGTTGGCGACGAACGCGTAGCGGTAGCCGCCGTCGAGCAGCGCCTCGAGCAGGCCCGAGCTCAGCAGCGAGGGATACAGGTCGCCGTGCCCCGGCGGCGCCCACTCCAGCGCCGGGTCGCCGGGCCACGTGGCCGGGGTCAGGTCGTCGGCGGCGAGCTTGGGGACCTTGCTCTGCAGGAAGTCCGCGGGCACGCCGTCGACCGGTAGGTCCGGGTACGGCGCAAGGGCCTCCAGCGACGCGTCGCGCGTGGCGAAGGAGTTCATGAGCACGAGCGGCAGGCGGGCGCCGGTGTGCTCGCGCAGGTCGCGGATCTGCTGCACGGTGATGTCGAGGAACGTCAGCCCGTCCTTGACCTCCAGCAGCGACTTGGGCCCGGTCATCCCCATGCTCGTGCCCAGGCCTCCGTTGAGCTTGACGACGACCGTCCGTGCGAGCGCGTCGTTCGCGCCCTCGTCGTCGTCGGCCAGCTCGTCGGCGTCCGGGAGCGTCTCGACCGGCTCGATCTCGGACTCGGCGAGGGTCCCGGTCTCCCCCGCCTGCAGCAGCTCGTAGTAGTGCGCGAACGTCTTGACCGCGACGTCGGCCACGCCGTCGGCGCGCATCTTCTCCACGGCCGTGCTCCGGGCGTTCTCGCTCACGGCGGGCAACCTACCCCCAGCTCGTCAGGTACGCGCGCTGCGCCTCGCTCAGCTCGTCGATGCGCACGTCGAGCGAGGCCAGCTTCAGGCGCGCCACCTCGCGATCGATCTCGTGCGGCACCGGCAGCACGCGGGGCTCGAGCGAGGCGCCGTGGCGGGCGAGATGCTCGACGCACAGGGCCTGGCCGGCGAACGACATGTCCATCACCGCGGCCGGGTGGCCCTCCGCGGCGGCGAGGTTCACCACGCGGCCCTGGGCGAGCAGGTTCAGGCGCCGCGTGCCGACCTCGAACTGCTCGACGAGCGGGAGGACCTGGCGGCGGCTCGACGCCAGCCCGGCGAGCTGGTCGACCGCGATCTCGACGTCGAAGTGGCCGGCGTTGGCCAGCATCGCGCCGTCCTTCATCCGCTCGAAGTGCTCGCGCACGAGCACGTCGCGCCCGCCGGTGACGGTGATGAAGACGTCGCCCTGCGCGGCGGCCTCCAGCGCGGGCATGACCTCGCAGCCGTCCATCCGCGCCTCGAGCGCGCGCATCGGGTCGACCTCGCACACGATCACCGACGCGCCGGCGCCCTTGGCGCGCAGGGCCACGCCCTTGCCCGTCCAGCCGTAGCCGAAGACGACGACGGTGCGGCCGGCGAGCAGCATGTTCGTCGCACGCAGGATGCCGTCGAGCGTCGACTGGCCGGTGCCGTAGCGGTCGTTGAACGTGCGCTCGGTGAGCGACTCGTTGACGGCGAGGACCGGGCAGCGCAGCAGGCCGTCGTGCTCGAGGCCGCGCAGGCGCACGAGCCCGGTGGTGGTCTCCTCGGTGCCGCCGAGCAGGGAGCCGCGCCACGACTCGTCGCCGCCGTGCAGGACGCTCAGCAGGTCGGCGCCGTCGTCGAGCGTGACGTGCGGCGTTCGCGAGGCGAGGCCGACGACGTGCGCGGCGTACGTGTCGGCGTCCTCGCCGCGGATCGCGTAGACGCCGACGCCGTACCGATCGGCCAGGGCCGCGGCGACGTCGTCCTGCGTCGACAGCGGGTTGGCGGCGCACAGCTGTGCCTCGGCTCCCCCCGCGATCAGCGTGCGCAGGAGGTTCGCGGTCTCCGACGTCACGTGCAGGCAGGCCGCCACCCGCACGCCGTCGAGCGGACGCTCCCGCGCGAAGCGCTCGCGGATCGAGCGCAGGACGGGCATCTGCCCGTCGGCCCACGCGATGCGGACCCGGCCCTGTTCGGCCAGGGCCAGATCCGCCACAGCGTGCGCAGCCTTCGGCGGCTGCTGCTTGGGTCTAGTAGCGATACTCGTGCGACTTGTACGGGCCCTCGATCGGGCGGCCGATGTACTCGGACTGCTCGGGGGTGAGGACCGTGAGCTTCGCGCCGACGGCGGCCAGGTGCAGGCGCGCGACCTTCTCGTCGAGCTCCTTGGAGAGCACGTAGACCTGCTTGTCGTACGCGTCGTTGTTCGTCCACAGCTCGATCTGCGCGAGCGTCTGGTTCGTGAACGAGTTGGACATCACGAACGACGGGTGGCCGGTCGCGTTGCCGAGGTTCAGCAGGCGCCCCTCGGACAGCAGGATGATCGCGTGACCGTCGGGGAAGACCCACTTGTCGACCTGCGGCTTGATCTTCACGCGCTCGATGCCGGGGGTCTTCTCGAGCCCCGCGACGTCGATCTCGTTGTCGAAGTGGCCGATGTTGCCGACGATCGCGTGATGCTTCATCCGCCCCATGTGCTCGGCGGTGATGATGTCCTTGTTGCCCGTCGTCGTGACGAAGACGTCGGCGGTGTCGACGACGTCCTCGAGCGTCCTGACCTCGTAGCCCTCCATCGCGGCCTGCAGCGCGCAGATCGGGTCGATCTCGGTGACGATGACGCGACAGGCCTGGGCGCGCAGCGAGGCGGCAGAGCCCTTGCCGACGTCGCCGTAGCCGCAGACGACGGCGACCTTGCCGGCCAGCATGACGTCGGTCGCGCGGAAGATGCCGTCGACGAGCGAGTGGCGGCAGCCGTAGAGGTTGTCGAACTTCGACTTCGTGACCGAGTCGTTGACGTTGATCGCCGGGAACAAAAGCGATCCCGCCTTCGCCATCTGGTAGAGGCGGCCGACGCCGGTGGTCGTCTCCTCCGAGACGCCGATGATCCCCGCGGCCATCTTCGTGAAACGCTGCGAGTCCTCCTCGAGCGAGCGGTTGAGCACCTTCAGGAAGGCGACGAACTCCGCCGACTCACCGGTCGACGGGTCGGGCGCCGCGCCGGCGGCCTCGAACTCGACGCCCTTGTGGACGAGCATCGTCGCGTCGCCGCCGTCGTCGAGGATGAGGTTCGGGCCGTCCTCGCCCGGCCAGTTCAGCGCCTGCTCGGTGCACCACCAGTACTCGTCGAGCGTCTCGCCCTTCCAAGCGAACACCGGCACGCCCTGCGGATCGTCGACGGTGCCGTCGGGACCGACGACCGCGGCGGCCGCGGCGTGATCCTGCGTCGAGAAGATGTTGCAGCTGCACCAGCGCACCTCGGCGCCGAGCGCGGTGAGCGTCTCGATCAGCACGGCGGTCTGGATCGTCATGTGCAGCGAGCCCATGATCCGCGCGCCCTTGAGCGGCTGCGCGTCGGCGTACTCGGCGCGAGTCTGCATGAGGCCCGGCATCTCGTGCTCGGCCAGGATGATCTCGTTGCGGCCGTAGTCGGCGAGCGAGAGGTCGGCGACCTTGAAGTCCTGCTTGGTATCGACGGCGGCGGTGGGTGGGTTCATGCGGGGCTTCTCCTCGGTCAGGCGTGCGTTGTCGCCGGTGTGGCTCTGGCGAGCGCCAGCAGCTTGGTGTGCTTGTCCTGCTCCCAGCGCAGCCACTCGGCCGGCGGGACGTCCTCGGGACGGCGCGGCTCGGCCGCGAACCACGCGTCGACGGCGCTCGCGAGCTCCTCGTCGCGGCACAGCCGCTTCGCGAAGCCGATCTCGGCGAGCCCGATGTCAAAGCGCGTCGCGAGCTCGCGCAGCGTCCGCAGACGCTGCAGCTCGCCCGGCCCGTAGAGCCGGTAGCCGGCCTCCGAGCGCTGGGGCTCGATGAGCCCGGCGCGCTCGATGTAGCGCAGCATGCGCGGCGACCAGTCGGTCGTCTGCGCGGCCTCTTGGATCGTCAGAGCGTCCATGGTCGGGCAAACCTTACCACGACCGTGTCAAGGTTGCGGAGCGTACCACGACCGTGTCAAGGTTGCGGAGCGTGCTACGAGGCGGCCAACCGCTGCTTCAGCGTCTCGATCGCGTCGACCGGGGTCGGGTCGGTGCCGCGCAGCACCGCGACGTAGAGCGAGACGAGGTCGCCGAGCAGCACGAGCGACAGGACGCGCTCTACGGCCTGGTGGCCGCGCGTGTGCACGACGTGCGTGCCGGTCGCCCCGTCGCCGATCAGCTCGGCCGTCAGCGCAATGCGCTCCTTCACCCGCGGATGCGTGTCGCTGTCGTCGAGGAAGATCGCGGCGAAGCGCCCCAGCGCCGACGCGTCGCGCCAGCCGACGAGCTCGTTGTGGTCGAGCTCGGGCAGCTCGTGCGTGAACGCCGGGATCTTCGCGTTCTCGTTGAACTGCGTCTTCCAGCGGTAGGCGATCGGCGTCGTCAGCCCGGCGCCCCCGATGACCGGCACGCTGTCGTGCAGCGCCCGCGCGAGCGTCTTGGCCTCGCAGTCCTCCGCGCCGTCGGCGCCCCACTCGACGACGAGCTGCTCGAGGTGGTCGGCGGCGACGTCGATCTCGGCGCCCATCCGCGGCCCGGCGCCGCACAGCCACGCTGCCTCGAGCGCCGCGACCGTCATGTAGGCGACCGCCGCGCGCGGCTGAAAGCCGCCCGCCACCGGGATCACCGGCACGCCGTCGGCGCGCGCGAGCTCGGCGAGCCGGCCGCCGCTCGTGACGACCACGCGGGGCGCGCCGAGCGCGCCGGCCGCCTCGTAGCAGGCCAGCGTCTCCTCGGTGTTCCCCGAGTAGGAGGCGCACAGGATCGTCGTCTCGGGCGTCGTCCAGGCCGGCAGGCCGTACTGGCGCGAGGCGAGCACCGGCCGCGACGCATGGTCGCCGAGCATCGCCCGCGCGAGCGCCCCGCCGACGGCCGAGCCGCCCATCCCGGCGACGACGAGGCCGCCCGGGCTGTCCCACGGGTCGAGACCGGCCGACTCGATCTTCCACAGGGCGTCGCGCAGGTGCTCGGGCAGGCCGACGATGTCGGCGAGCATGTCGGAGCGGTCGACCGCGGCGATCGTCTCGGCGTCGAGGCGCAGCTCGGTCACATCATGCGAAGGCGAGGCCGCCATCGGGTACCTCCATGCCGGGGAACAGGCGCGCACCACGCGCGACGACGTTGTCTGCGCCGATCATGACGCCCTCGCCGATCATCGACCCACCGATGATCTGGCTGCGGTCGCCGATGCGGGCGCCGGGACCGACGATGCATTCGCGCAGGACGCAGCCCTCGCCGACCCGCGCGCCGGCCAGGACGACCGCGCGCTCGACGATCGATCCCGTACCGATCGCGACGTCGTCGCCGAGGACGGCGAGGCTGCCGACGTGGGCGCCGTCGCCGATCGTGCAGTTCGCGCCGACGATCGCGGGCGGCACCGCACGCCCGCTGACCTGCGCCGACGGGTCGACGGACAGATACGCCTCGCCGAGCTTCGCGACGACCCCGGTGCGCACCTTGCCCTCGAGGATGTCGAAGGTCGCCTGCAGGTAGCGCTGGGGCGTGCCGACGTCGATCCAGTAGGCATCGTCGTCGACGTAGCCGTACAGACCCTGGTCGACGAGCGCGGGCCAGATCTCACGCTCGATCGAGACGTTGCGATCCGGCGCGATGAGGTCGAGCACCGAGCGCTCCAGCACGTACGCGCCCGCCGAGATGAGGTTCGTGTCGAGCACCGTGTCGGCCGAGGGCTTCTCGAGGAACTCTTCGACGGCCCGGTCGCCGCGCAGCCGCACGAGGCCGTAGCTCGACGGGTCTGGGACCGGCACGAGCGCCAGCGTCCCGGTCGCGCCGGTCGACTCGTGCTGCGCGAGCTGGGCGGACAGGTCGAGGTCGGTCAGCACGTCGCCGTTGAGCATGAGGAAGCGCTCCTGGAGGAACTCCTCGGCGAACTTCAGCGCCCCCGCCGTGCCGCGCGGATCGGGCTCCTCGACGAAGCGCAGCGAGATGCCGTACTGCGACCCGTCGCCGAGCACGTCGCGCACCTTCGTCGCCTTGAAGCCGCACGACATGATCACGTCGTCGACGCCGTGGCCGTGCAGCCACTCGAACATGTAGGCCATCAGCGGGCGGTCGACGAGCGCGACCACCGGCTTGGGCACGGTCGAGGTCAGCGGCCGCAGGCGTGTCCCCTCGCCGCCGACGAGGATCACCGCCTGCATGAGACCAGCCGCGCTGCCATGGGGGCCATCAGCGCAAGGATGTCAGCGTCCCGCGTCCGATGCCCTCGTAGGTCAGCCCCGCGGCGGCGACCGCCTCGCGATCGAGCGCGTTGCGGCCGTCGAGGACGAGCGTGCCGGCCATCCGCTCGGCGACCTGCGCCCAGTCGAGCGTGATGAACTCGTCCCACTCGGTCACGAGGACGACGGCATCGGCGCCCTCGATCGCATCCATCGCGTCGGTGGCGAAGTGCACGCCGCGGATGAGGTGGCGCGCCTCCTCCTCGGCGATCGGGTCGAAGACGCGCACCTTGGCGCCGTCGGCCTGCAGCCGCGCGCTGAGCACGAGCGAGGACGCCTCGCGCATGTCGTCTGTGTTGGGCTTGAAGGCCAGGCCGAGCAGCGTGACCGTCCGCCCCACGAGCGAGCCGAGGTGCTTTTGCAGCTTGGAGATGACCCGCCGCTTCTGCAGCTCGTTCACTTCAATAACGGCGTTCAGTAACTGGAAGTGGTAACCGGAATTACCAGCAAGTTGCTTTAACGCATTCACATCCTTCGGGAAGCATGAGCCCCCGAATCCGATCCCGGCCTGCAGGAACTTCTGGCCGATCCGGTCGTCGAGGCCCATCCCGCGGGCGACCTCGATGACGTCCGACCCGGTCTCCTCGCAGACGTTGGCGATCTCGTTGATGAACGAGATCTTCGTGGCCAGGAAGGCGTTCGAGGCGAGCTTGACCATCTCGGCCGAGGCGATGTCGGTGCGCACGAGCGCAGCGTCAAGCGGCGCGTAGAGCTCGACGACGGCGTCGCCCGCCCAGTCGCCGTCGTCGCCGATGACGACGCGGTCAGGGTTGAGGAAGTCCTTGACCGCCGAGCCCTCCTTGAGGAACTCCGGGCACGAGACGTACGACAGGCCCTCCTTGCCCTCCGTCTTGAGGACGCGCTTGATCGAGGCGCCCGTCCCCGCGGGCACGGTCGACTTCATGACGAGCGCGTGGCGGTCCGACGCGGGGATCGCATCGACCACGGAGTGCACGGCGCTGAGGTCCGCGTCGCCCGAGTAGGTCGGCGGCGTGCCGACGGCCACGAACAGCAGCCGGGCGTGCTCGAGCGCCTCGGCGATGTTCGTCGAGAAGTGCAGCCGCTCGCGGTTCTCCGCGACCATCTCGGCCAGGCCGGGCTCGTAGATGGGGATCTCGCCGGCCTGCAGGCGGGCGATCTTGTCGGCGTCGATGTCGATGCAGTAGACGTCGCTGCCGAGGTGCGCGAAGCCGGCGGCGGTGACCAGGCCGACGTAGCCGGTCCCGATGACGCCGATGGGTTGACGATCGTTGCTCATGCGGCTGGCCACGTTACCGGCCGACCCGGACCAGCGACCTCGCGACGGCCAGCATCTGCGCGTCGGTCAGGCGCCCCGAGAGCGTGTTGGAAACCCAGTACACGGCGCGCTTCGTGCGCCAGGCCACGTGCCGGATGGCGGCGCCCTCGCGGTAGACGCGATAGGTGCGCCCGCGCATGCGCCGCTGCGTGCTCCTCTCGCCGAGGATCGGCGGCGAGCGCCAGGTCGTGCCCTGCACGCCGTAGTACTGGCCGTTGTCGCCGTGCGCGAGCACGATCCGGTAGGCCGGGTGCGAGCTGCCGTCGCGATGCTCGATCTCGTAGCCGCGCGGGCTCTCGCGGACGTAGCCGCCCCTCGCCAGGCGGGTCCGGGGGAAGTACACCGGCAGCCGGTCGCCGAGCTTCGTGGCCAGCACGAGCACGTGGTTCTCGCCCCCGATCCGATCCTCGACCACGCCGGTGGCCGCGCGGGGCGAGTCGCCGGCGTCGGCCGCGCGGCGCGACCGCGGCCGGGGGCGCGAGCCCGGCGGCCTGGCCCCCACGCGCTCGAACGTCGCGATCGTCCGCCGCAGCCGCGCGGGCGAGACGACGAGCGTCTCGTCGGCCTGGCGCTCCGTCGGCGGGAACGGGACCTGGCGCACCGGGTGCTTGGAGGACGCGTACGCGAGCTTCAGCAGCCCGAAGATCTCGGCGTCGCCGGCGCCGGCGAGGTCGCTCTCGGAGTAGTCGGAGAAGATCTTCAGCAGCGCTCGGCGATCGCCGAGCGCCTGGCTCACGCCGATCTGGCCCTTCGCCTGGCGCAGGAAGGCCTGCTGGCGCGCCGCGCGCACGAAGTCGTCGTCGAGGTGGCGGAAGCGCACGTAGTCCAGCGAGTCCTGCCCGCAGAGCAGCTGGTAGCCGGGCTGCAGGTCGATCGTGGCGTAGTTGTCGCTGCTCGCCACCGGCGGGTCGTTGTCGTTGAAGTAGCGCCGGTCGACGTCGACGTAGACGCAGCCCAGCCGGTTGACCGCGCGCCGGAAGCCGCCGAAGTCGACGCCGATGACGTGGTTGACGCCGAGGCCGAGCCCGTTGACGGTGTCGACGGCGAGCTTCGAGCCGCCGAGCGAGTACGCCTCGTTGATCCGGCGCCGACCGTGGCCGGGGACCTCCACGAGCAGGTCGCGCGGCAGCGACAGCACCGCCGTCGCCGCACGATCGGGGTCGAGGTGTACGACCATCATCGTGTCCGAGCGCACCGGGCGGCCCGTCCTGCGATCGCTCCAGCGCTTGTCGCTGCCGAGGACGAGGATCGTCTGCGGCTCGCCGGCCGCGACGGGCTCGAGCACGTCGACGATCCGCGGGTCGACCGGCTTGGGTCGGAAGTGGCGAAACTCCTCGTGCAGGATCGTCAGCGCCACGCCGACGACGCCGGCCACGGTCAGCACCACGACGAGCAGGCTGCCGACCGCGAACCGCAAGCCCATCTCACGCCCCGGCCGCCGCGCCTGCGCCGCGCTGCGCGCGTGCCGGCGTCGCAGCAGGCCTACTGCCCGATCCGCTGCAGCGACCGCGCGATGTCCATCATCTGGCGGTTCGTCAGCGTCTGCGACAGCGTGTTTGACACCCAGTACACGGCCCTCGGGGTCTCCCACGCGATCAGGCGGATCTTGCGCCCGTCGAAGTAGCGCTTGTACGTGCGCTTGCGCATGCGGACCTCGTCGGTCGGGTTGTCGAGGATCGGCGGCGCCTTCCAGGTCATCCCCTGCACGCCGTAGTACTGGCCGTTGCCCTTGCCCTCCGCCGACAGCACGAGGCGGTACGCGCGGTACTTGTTCTTGTTGCGGTCGTAGATGTCGTACATGCGCGGGCTCTCGCGCTGGTAGCCGCCGCGCGCGTAGATCGCCTTGGGGAAGTAGACCGGCAGCGTCCTCTGTTTCGTGGTGATCGTCAGGACGTGGTCCTCGCCGGACTCCTTGCGCTCGACGAGGCCGGGCGCGAGCCGGCCGGTGTTCTTGATGCTCTTGGGCTTCTTGCGCTCGGCCTGCGCGTCGGCGGCCTTCTCGGCCGCCGCTCCGAGCCCGACGTCGATGAACTCGTCGCCGGTCTTGAGCCGGTTCTCCTCCGAGATCTCGACGAACGCGGGGTCCTCGGACTGCCCGGCCCGGAAGCGCACCTCGTGGATCGGGTTCTTCGTCGACTCGTAGGCGAGCTTGATGAGCCGCAGGATCGCCGCGTCGTTGTCGCGGGCGATGTCCGTGTCGGTGTAGCGGCCGAAGATCTTCAGCAGCTCCTCGCGGTCGCCGAAGACCTTGCCCAAGCCGATCTGGCCCTTCGCCTGGCGCAGGAAGTCCTGCTGTCGCGCGGCGCGCACGAAGTCGTCGTCGGTGTGGCGGTAGCGGACGTAGTCCAGCGAGTCCGAGCCGCAGAGCTTCTGGTAGCCGGGCTTGAGGTCGATCGTGGCGTAGCCGCCGGGGCCGCCGCGGTCGTTGAAGTAGCGCCGGTCGATGTCGATGAACACGCAGCCCAGTCGGTTGACGGCGCGCTGGAAGCCGTTGAAGTTCACGTTGACGACGTGGCTGATCGGGATGTTCAGCAGCCGCTTGACGGTCCGCACGGAAAGGCGCGGCCCGCCGAGCGCGAAGGCCTCGTTGATGCGGCGCCGGCCGTAGCCCGGCACCTCCACGCGCAGGTCGCGCGGGATCGACATGACGGCCGTGGCGTTCTTGTCCGGATCCAGCCGCACGACGATCATCGTGTCCGAGCGCACCGGGATCCCCTTTTCGCCGTAGCGCCCGTCTGAGCCGAGCACGAGGATCGTCTGGGGTCCGCCGGGGTCGACCTTGTCGAGCTCGTTCTTGATGCCGGGGATGGGCGTCGACTCGTTCTGGAAGACCTCGATCGTCTCGTGAACCTGCAGCAGCGCGATGCTGGCGACGGCGGTCGCGCTGAGCAGCATCACGATCAGGCCGCCGAGCAGGAAGCGCTTCCACATGTCCCAGCCCATGCGCGTGACGCCCTCGCCGCCGCCCTCGTAGACGCTCACGACGCGAGGCCTCCGTCGACGGCGCGCAGCGGCGCGCGGACCGCGTCGTCATCGTCACGCTCGAGCCAGCCGGGCAGGTCGAGCACGAAGTCGCGCAGCGCCTGGCGGTAGCGGGCCAGCGACTCGATCGAGACCCACTCCTCCGGGCCGTGGTGGCCGCCGCCGGTGGGACCGAACTCGACGGCCGGGATGCCGGCCTGCAGGAACGAGATCGCGTCGGAGGCGCCGTCGCGGCCGATCGACAGCGCCTCGTCGTCCAGGGAGGCGGAGACCGCGTCGCGCAGCGCGCGCACGAACGGGTTGGACCGCGAGACGTGGGCCGGCGCGCGCTGGAAGGTCTTGACGATCTGCACGTCGTCGAGCGCGCGGATCTCGCCGAGGATCTCGCCGGCGTCTTGGGTGGGCAGGAAGCGGATGTCGACGTCCATCGTGCAGCGGTCGGGCACCTTGTTGAAGGCGTCGCCGCCGAGGATCCGCGAGACGTTGATCGACGGGCGGTCGAACAGGTCCGAGGACTCGCGGCTGAAGCGTAGGGTCTCGATCCGTCGGAACACGTCGTAGGCCTTGAGGATCGCGTTGTCGCCCAGCCATGGCGTGGAGCCGTGGGCGGCGGTCCCGCTCACTTCGACGCGGACGGCCAGAACCCCCTTCGCCTGGACGCCGATGTGCAGGTCCGTCGGCTCGCCGGTGATCGCGAAGTCCGCGGTCAGGCCCTCCTGCACGAGCGCGTCCGTGCAGCGGAAGTCGAGGTTGTCGGACTCCTCGTCGGGGACGCAGATGAAGCGGACGCGGACCTTGCCGTTCTGGGCGCAGTCGTGGACGGCGCACATCATCGCCGCCAGGCCGCCCTTCATGTCGTACGCGCCGCGCCCGATGAGGCGGTCGCCGTCGATGCGTGGCGTGAACTGGTCGGCGTGCGCCGGGACGACGTCGACGTGGCCGTGCAGGATCACGCACGGACCCGCGGCCGGCCCGATCTCGGCGAGCACCACCGGCAGACCGCCGAACTCACGGCCGGTCACGGGGACGTCGCGGGCCTCGAGCCAGCCCTTCACGAACCCGACCGCCGCGCGCAGGCCGTCGCTGGTGGACGTGTCGTAGGTGATGAGCCTCTCGGCCAGGACCCGTTCGTCCATCTCTGCCCGTCAGGGTACCCGGCCACGGCCACAGGCGGGACGCGGTTATGTAGCGTGCGCGGCGTGGTTGGCCGCATCGTCCTGTTCGGAGCAACCGGGTTCACGGGGCAGCTCGTCGCCCGCGCGCTCGTGGAGCGCGGCGCGGCGCCCGTGCTGGCGGCGCGCTCGCAGGCACGCGTCGAGGCGCTCGCCGCGGAGCTCGGCGGGCTGCAGTCCGCCGTCGCCGACGTCGCGCGGCCCGCGACGGTGCGCGCGCTCGTCGAGGCCGGTGACGTCCTCGTCTCGACGGTCGGGCCGTTCGCGCGCTGGGGCGAGCCAGCCCTGCGCGCGGCGATCGACGCAGGCGCGCACTACCTCGACTCGACCGGCGAGCCGTCGTTCATCCGCACGGTCTTCGATCGCCACGGCCCGGACGCGGCGGCGGCCGGCGTCGGGCTGCTGACGGCGTTCGGCTACGACTACGTGCCCGGCAACCTCGCCGGCGCGCTCGCACTGCGCGAGGCCGGCGAGCGGGCGGTCAGCGTCGACGTCGGCTACTTCGTCGGCGGCAGGGGCGCCCGCGCCAGCGGCGGCACCCAGGCGTCCGCGGCGGGGATGCTGGCCGAGCCGGCCTACGCGTTCATCGGCGGACGGCTCGTCACCCAGCGCACGGCGCGCGACGTGCACGCCTTCGACGGCCGTCCCGCGGTGTCGATCGGCGCGACCGAGCAGTTCGGGCTGCCGCGCGTGCACCCGGGCGTTCGCGACGTACGCGTGTGGCTGGGCTGGTTCGGCCCGGCCTCACGCCCGCTGCAGGCGCTGTCGGCCGCGACCGCCGTGGCGACGAAGCTGCCCGGCGTGCGCGGCGCGATCGGCGCCGCCACCGCGCGGCTCGTGAAGGGATCGACCGGCGGGCCGGACGCGGCGAGCCGCGCGCGGACGCGGTCGCACATCGTCGCGGTGGCCTCCGACGCCGCCGGCGCGCCGCTCGTGACCGTCCGGCTGGAGGGCGACAACCCCTACGACTTCACAGGCGCGGTGCTCGCCTGGGGCGCGATGACGGCGGCGGCCGGCGGGCTGCGCGGCAGCGGCGCGCTCGGCCCGGTCGAGGCGTTCGGCCTCGACGAGCTGCAGGCGGGGGTCGCGCAGGCCGGCATCGCGCGCCGCGACTGACCGCTCGTACGAACTCCGTGCTGGCGCGCCGAGTGCGGACACCGCACCGGGCGCGCCACGACCGCGGCGCGTGAGGTCGCTGAGAGAACCGGCGACCCGCGCCCGCCGCCCTTGACTCGTGAGTGAGTGATCACTTACGGTGCGCGTCCCGATGCTCGCCGCGATCGCCCGCCTCGTCACCGCGCAGCCGCGTCGCGTCCTCGTCGCGACGATCGCCCTGCTCGCCGTCGCGATCGGCTTCGGCGCGCCGGTCACCGGGATGCTCTCCGTCGACCCCGACCTGGACTTCGTCGACCCGGCGGCGCAGAGCAACGTCACCGGCGTCGAGCTGCGCGAGGCGATCGGCCGCGGCCTGGGGCCCGGCGTCGTCGTGCTCGTGCGCGGCGAGGACCCCGTTCGCAGCCCCGGCGGGCAGGCGAAGGTGCGTGGCGTCGTGCGCCGCGTCGAGGCCGATCCGGCGGTGGCGCAGACGGCCTCCGCGCTGAGCGATCCCCGGCCGGCGAGCCCGTTCGTCTCGCGCGACGGACGCTCGAGCTTCGTCGCCGTCTACCTGCGCTCAGGCGAAGACGGCGAGGAGGCCGGGGCCCGGATCGAGCAGGCGCTCGACGGCCTGCGGGGCGTCCTCGTCGGCGGCGGCGCAGTCGCCGGGCCGGTGGTGGGCGACCAGGTCTCCGAGGACCTCGCGAAGGCGGAGATGCTGGCGTTCCCGCTGCTGTTCCTGCTGACGCTCGTCGTCTTTCGCGGCGCGATCGCGGCCCTGCTGCCGCTGTTCGTCGGCCTGCTGACGATCATGATGACGTTCCTCGGGCTGCGGCTCTTCAACGAGGCGACCGCGCTGTCGATCTTCGCGCTGAACCTCGCGATCGGCCTCGGCCTCGGGCTGGCGATCGACTACTCGCTGTTCGTCCTGTCGCGCTACCGCGAGGAGATGGAGCGCCACGGGCCGGGGCGCGAGGCGCTGACGGCCACGCTGCGCACGGCCGGCCGGACCGTGGTGTTCAGCTCGCTGACCGTAGCCGCCGCGATGCTCTCGCTGCTCGTCTTTCCCCAGCGCTTCCTGTACTCCATGGCGATCAGCGGCTCGCTGACGGCGCTGAGCGCGGGGGCGATCTCGCTCATCGCGCTGCCCGCCGTGCTCATGCTGCTCGGCCCTCGCGTCAACGCGCTCGCGCCGAAGCGCTGGCGCCACCGCGCCGTGGCCACCCAGAGCGGCTTCTGGTACCGCCTCTCGCACGGCGTCATGCGCCGGCCGCTGATCATCGCCGTCACCACGTCGCTCGTGCTCATCGCGGCGGGGATCCCGTTCACCCGGATCGAGTTCACCGGCGTGGACGCCAGCGTGCTGCCCGACAGCGCGGTGCCCAAGCAGGTCGACACCGCCCTGCGCACGGAGTTCCCGCCGGGCCGCGCGTCGCCGCTGCACGTCGCGGTCGACGCGCCGCGCGGCAGCGGCGGCGAGCTGCGCGCCTACGCGCAGCGCCTGCAGGGCCTGAACGGCGTGGCGGCGGTCGAGCCGCCGCGCTTCGTCGGCGACGAGACGTGGCTGGTCAGCGTCGCGCCCGAGGGAAGCGCGCTGGACCAGCGCGCCGTGGATCTCGTGCGCGCCGTCCGCGACGGTCCGGCGCCGGGCGAGGTGCGCGTGGCGGGCGAGTCCGCCCGCTTCGTCGACCAGCGCGCCGGCCTGGCCGACCGCCTGCCGCTCGCGCTCGCCGTGCTGGCGATCACCACGCTGCTGATCCTGTTCGCGATGACCGGCTCGGTCGTGCTGCCCTTCAAGGCGCTGCTCATGAACGTGCTCGGCATCAGCGCGGCGTTCGGCGTGCTCGTGCTCGTCTTCCAGGACGGCCGCCTCGAGGGGCTGCTGGACTACACGAGCCAGGGCGCGCTGGAGCTCACCCAGCCGCTCGTCCTGCTGGCGATCGTCTTCGGCTTGAGCACGGACTACGGCGTCTTCCTGCTCACCCGCATCAAGGAGGCACGCGACGCCGGCGCGACGAACGAGGAGGCCATCGCGCTCGGGCTGCAGCGCACCGGACGCATCGTGACGGCGGCTGCGCTGCTGCTCGTCGTCGCGCTGGGCGCGTTCGCCACGTCGCAGATCGTCTTCATCAAGCAGCTCGGGGTCGGTGCGGCGGCGGCCGTGCTGATCGACGCGTTCATCGTGCGTGCGCTGCTCGTGCCGGCTCTCATGAAGCTCCTGGGCGAGCGCAACTGGTGGGCGCCGCGTCCGCTCGCGCGCCTGCACGCGCGGCTGCGCCTCGGTGAGGCGTAGCGAGCGGCTACAGCAGCAGCAGGGCGTACAGCGCCAGCCCGAGCAGCGTCGCCGCGCCGATGCGCAGGCCCTCGTCGCGGTGGCCGTCGGAGAAGCGCAGGATCGCGAAGACGGCGCCGACGAGCGGCAGCGCGACCGCGAGGGCGAGGGGAAACAGCTCACGCAGGCGATCGAGCACGGCGCGCAGGCTCGCAGATGGCGCCCGCCGGCGCATCGCCGCGCAGTCTGCGGGCAAGAGCGCGGAAAACCGATGCAGATCCTCCAGGGGCTCGCCCACCGGGCGAAACCCGATGCGCCGATCTGGGACCGGGCGACGAAGACGAGGACTCCCGCGCCAAGCAGGATGGACCCCGCAGCCGGGAGTGGGCAGCGCGGCGTCGCACCAGGTGCCGCCTGGCTGATCACCTCGGACCACTCCTCGCGTGGCGGCGCCGTCCTGTGCTCGGGTCAGAGACAGGGACGCGCACGGACGCGGGCCGAACCATGGGGGACTCCATGCCGAACGTCGTCGCGACGCCGCACGGGCTCGTCGCCGCCTGCCTGCCTGCGCTCGCCGTCGCCGGGCTGACACTCCCGTTCGCCGCACCGCGGAGCGCCCACGCAGCGTCCGCCGCCACCGTGCTCGACGTCGAGGAGCGGACGCTGTGCCGGCAGATCAACCGCCTCCGGTCCCACGCGGGCGCGCCGCCGCTGCGCCTCTCGCCGAGGCTGACGAAGGCGTCGCGGTGGCACAGCTCCGACATGGCGCGCCACGATCGCTTCAGCCACCTCGACAGCCGCGGCCGCGACTTCGACGCCCGGATCATGTCGTTCGGCTATAGCGGACCGACGATGGCCGAGAATCTCGCCGCCGGCGAGGGCCGCGGTCAGGACATCTTCCGCGTGCTGAAGAGCTCGCCCGCGCACCGCCGCAACATGCTGCGACCCCAGCTCAAGGTCATCGGCGTCGGGCGCGCCTACGGAGCCGCAACGTGGTTCGGGTGGTACTGGTCCACGACGTTCGGCGGCACCGTCGACACGACGGCGGCCTGCTGAGCGCCGGACGCCCTACGCCGCGGCGTAGGGCTATGCGCACAAAGCGCTGCAAAGGCTGCGACGGCGGGACCGCGCGCGGGGGGTTCGCTAGAAACGCCGGCAGGGGGACCTGACCGATGCCGATCTCGGCTGCCTTGCGCAGCACCCGGACGTACCTGACCGCGGCGGCGCTGACGCTCGCCGCCGCCTGCGGCGCGGGCGCCGCCCTGCCGGCGGCGGCCGCCGCCGCGCGTCCCGTGCTCGACGCCGAGGAGCGGGCGCTGCGCAGTCAGATCAACGCCTACCGCGCCGCGCGCGGCCGCGCACCGCTGCGGGTCTCGGCGCCGCTGACCCGCTCCGCGCAGTGGCTGAGCCGCGACATGGCCGCCAAGGACTACCTCGACCACGTCGACAGCCGTGGACGGGACTTCGACCGGCGCATCGCGGCGTTCGGCTTCCGCGGCCCGACGAAGGGCGAGAACCTCGCGGGCGGGGCGCCCGACGCCGCCGCCACGTTCGCGATGCTGAAGGGGTCGGCGTCGCATCGCCGGACCATGCTGCGCGCGAACCTCCGGCTGATCGGGATCGGCCGCGCCTACGGCGAGGGTTCGACGCTCGGGTGGTACTGGTCGACGACGTTCGGCGCGGGCGCCCGGCGCGCCGGCGCCTGAGCGCCCTGCCCCACGCGGCGCGCGCCGCCGATATCCTCGCGCCATGGGCGACCTTCGCGTCACGCGCGACGGCGCGTTCTACGGCGTCAGCATCCGCGGCGTCCTCGAATCCGGCGCCGGGGAGCCGCTGTACGTGTCGATCCGCGCGACGCGCGTGGAGTGGAGCGAGCCCGGCCACCCCGACGCCGGACCCGATGGCTGGATCCGCTCCGAGGCCCCGGACGGGATCGACGGCGAGCTCGAGCTGCGCTTCACCCGCGACAAGGTCCACGAGCGCGCGATCGCCCAGCTGGAGGTGTGGCGCGCCGCCGCGCCGCCGAACCTCGTCGGCGTCAGCTCGGTGGAGCAGCAGTACGTCGGCCTGATCGACCAGGACGAGGGCAACGGCGTCGGCATCCAGCACACCGAGGAGCGCCAGGACCGCTCGGCGGCGCGCGCCTACGCCACGTGGTCGAGCGGCAGGCTGCGCACGCCGGACTGAGCCCTCACCGATGCGGTCCGAGCGCCAGCTCGAAGACGCATCGCCAGCCCGGACCCAGGCTCAGCTCGGCGACTTGCCCTCGGCGATGGCGATGAACGACTCCCAGCGGCGCTTGTCGCGCGAGCAGCGCTTGAGCTCCTCGGAGCCCTCCTCGGCCGACGACAGCCCGTCCTCGGCCGCCTTGAGCTTCTCGCGCAGATCCGCGACGTCGAGCTCGTCGGGCGTGTGGGCCTCCTCGACGAGCACGAGCACGCCGTCGGCGGAGACCTGAACGTAGCCCTCGCCCTGCGCGTAGCGGACGACGTCGGACTCGCTGCGGTACAGGCGCAGCTCGGTCGGCACGAGCATGCCCAGCAGCGGCTGCATGCGGGCGAGGATGCCGATCGAGCCGACCTCCGTGCGCGTGGAGACCATCGTGACCTCCTCGTCGAAGACCGACCCCTCGGGGGTCAGCACCTCGACGCGGAACGGGGTCTGTGCCACTAGTCGTCCCCGTCCTCGTCGTCGCTCTTCTTGTCGTCCTCGTCCTTGCCGTCGCCGCTCTTCTTCTCGTCATCGTCCTTCTTGCCGCTGGCGGCCTTGACGACGTCGTCGATCGTGCCCTTCAGGAAGAAGGCCGACTCCGGCACGTCGTCGTGCTGGCCGTCGATGATCTCCTTGAAGCCGCGAATCGTCTCGGCGATCGGGACGTACTGCCCCGGCGTGCCGGTGAACGCCTCGGCGACGAAGAACGGCTGCGACAGGAAGCGCTCGACGCGGCGCGCCCGGCCGACGATGAGCTTGTCCTCGTCGGAGAGCTCGTCGATCCCGAGGATGGCGATGATGTCCTGCAGCTCCTTGTAGCGCTGCAGGATCTCCTTGACGCGGTTGGCCGTCGTGAAGTGCTCCTCGCCGAGGATGTCCGGCTTGAGGATCGTCGACGTCGAGTCCAGCGGGTCGACCGCCGGGTAGATCCCCTTCTCGGAGATCGCCCGCGACAGCACCGTCGTGGCGTTGAGATGCGCGAACACCGACGCCGGCGCGGGATCCGTGAGGTCGTCGGCGGGGACGTAGATCGCCTGGACCGAGGTCACCGAGCCGTCGCGCGTCGAGGTGATGCGCTCCTGCAGCAGGCCCATCTCGGTCTCGAGCGTCGGCTGGTAGCCGACCTGCGACGGCATCCGGCCCAGCAGCGCGGAGACCTCCGAGCCGGCCTGGACGAAGCGGAAGATGTTGTCGATGAAGAGCAGCACGTCCTGGCCGCCCTCCTCGCGGAAGTACTCCGCCATCGTCAGGCCGGTCAGCGCGACGCGCATGCGGGCTCCGGGGGGCTCGTTCATCTGGCCGAAGACGAGGATCGTCTTGTCGATGACCCCCGACTCCTTCATCTCCAGCCAGAGGTCGTTGCCCTCGCGCGAGCGCTCGCCGACGCCGCAGAAGGCCGACAGGCCGCCGTGCTCCTGGGCGAGGTTGTTGATGAGCTCCTGGATGAGCACGGTCTTGCCCACGCCGGCGCCGCCGAACAGACCGACCTTGCCGCCCTTGGCGTACGGCGCAAGCAGGTCGACGACCTTGATGCCGGTCTCGAACATCTCCGTCGTCGGGGTGAGGTTCTCGACGTTCGGGGCGGGGCGGTGGATCGGCCAGCGCTCCTCGTAGTCGACCTCGCCGACCTCGTCGATCGGCTCGCCGAGCACGTTCATGATCCGGCCGAGCACGCCCTTGCCGACGGGAACCGTGATCGGGCCGCCGGTGTCGGTGACCTCCTGGCCGCGCGACAGGCCGTCGGTCGAGTCCATCGCGACGCAGCGCACGCGGTCGTCGCCGAGGTGCTGCTGGACCTCGAGCGTCAGCAGGTCGTCGCCGCGCATCACGGTGACCGCGTTGTAGATCTCCGGCAGCTCGCCGTTGGGGAACGTCGCCTCGACGACGACGCCCTGGATCTCCTCGATCCGGCCCGTGGCGGTCTCTGTGGTCTCTTCGGTCTCTTCTGTCTCTGTGGTGGCCATTTGGGCTCCTAGGTCAGGCTCTCGGCGCCAGCGACGACTTCCATGATCTCCTGCGTGATCTCGGCCTGGCGGGCACGGTTCATTTCAAGGGTCAGGTCTTCGATGAGCTCGCCCGCGTTCTCGGAGGCGTTGCGCATCGCGGTCATGCGGGCGCCGTGCTCGGACGCCGTGGACTCCAGCAGCGCGCGGTAGACCGAGATCTCGACGTAGTCGGGGACCAGACGAGCGAGGATCTCCTTGGCGTCGGGCTCGTACTCCACGAGCGCGTGGTGGGCGCCGGTACGGTGGCCCTCCTCGGCCTCGTCGTCGTCCTCCGCGCCCTCGAGGATCGTCGCCTGCTGCAGCGGCAGCAGCGTCTCGCGGCGCACCTCCTGGGTCAGCGGCGAGATGTAGCCGTTGTAGAAGATCTCGACGCGGTCGGTCTTGCCGTCGACGTAGGCGGCGATGAGGTCCTCGGCGATCGAGCGCGCGTCGGCGTACGCCGGGCGGTCGGTGAAGCCGACGTAGCGGCCCACCGGGTCCTTGCCGCGGAAGGTCAGCGTCGAGACGCCGCGGCGCCCCACCGCGCTGTAGAGCGTGCTGCGCCCGTCGCCCTCGTAGTCGCGACCGGCGCGCAGGCCGGCACGGACGATCTGCGAGTTGAACGCGCCGGCCAGGCCGCGGTCGCCGGTGACGAGCAGCAGCGCGATCGTGCTCTCGCTGTCGTGCTCGGAGAGGATCGGCAGGTTCGAGATCTCCGAGCTGCCCGCGGCCTCGGCGGCGTTGCGCGTCATGCGCCGGATGGCGCCGGCGTACGGCCGCAGCGCGGCGATGCGCTGCTCGGCGCGGCGCAGGCGCGCCGCCGCGACCATCTCCATGGCGCGGGTGATCTTCTGGATGTTCTTGACCGACCCGATCCGGGCCTTGACGTCGCGCTGGGTCGCGCTCACGCCGGTGCCGCCTCCTTCTCGGGCTCCGACTCGGGTGCGGATGCCGCGTCGCCGTCGTCGTCGCGCTTGGACGCCGGCGTGTCGCCGGAGTCCGAGTCGACCGCGACGCCGTCCTCGTCGAGGTCCTGGCCGAAGTCCTTCGTGAACTCCTCGACCGCCGCGTGGACCTTCTCGACGACGTCGTCGTCCCACGACCCGCCGGCGATCTTCTCCAGGGTGTCGGCCTCCTCGGCGCGCATGCGCGAGACGAGATCCTGGTGGAACTCCGGGACGCGGTCGACCGAGATGCGATCGAGGAAGCCGTTCGTCGCCGCGTAGATGACGACGACCTGCTCCTCGACGGCCATCGGCGAGCGCTCGTTCTGGTTGAGCGTCTTGACGAGCCGCTCGCCGCGGGCCAGCGTCGCCTGCGTGTCGGCGTCGAGGTCGGAGCCGAACTGTGCGAACGCCTCGAGGTCGCGGTACTGGGACAGCTCGAGCTTCAACCGTCCGGCGACCTTCTTCATCGGCTTGATCTGCGCGTTGCCGCCCACGCGGCTGACCGAGATGCCGACGTTGATGGCCGGCCGCACGCCCGAGAAGAAGAGCTTCGGCTCGAGGAAGATCTGGCCGTCGGTGATCGAGATGACGTTCGTCGGGATGTAGGCCGACACGTCGCCGGCCTGCGTCTCGATGATCGGTAGGGCGGTCATCGAGCCGCCGCCGAGCTCGTCCGAGAGCTTCACGGCGCGCTCGAGGAGGCGGCTGTGCAGGTAGAAGACGTCGCCCGGGTAGGCCTCACGGCCCGGCGGGCGGCGCAGCAGCAGCGACATCTGGCGGTAGGCGAACGCGTGCTTGGTGAGGTCGTCGTAGACGCACAGCGCGGCCTTGCCGTCGTAGAGGAAGTACTCGGCCATCGCGGCGCCCGCGTACGGCGCGAGGAACTTCACCGGGGCGGCCTCGTCGGCGCCGGCGGCGACGATGATCGTGTTCTCCATCGCGCCCGCCTCCGACAGCGTCTCGGCGAGCGCGACGACGGTGGCCATGCGCTGGCCGATCGCGACGTAGACGGAGATGACGCCGCTCTTGCGGTTGTTGATGATCGTGTCGACCGCGATCGTCGTCTTGCCGGTCTGGCGGTCGCCGATGATGAGCTCGCGCTGGCCGCGGCCGATCGGGATCATCGCGTCGATCGCCTTGATGCCGGTCTGCAGCGGCTCGATGACCGGCTGGCGCTGCACGACGCCGGGCGCCTTGAACTCGGCGGGGCGCTTGGTGTCCGTGTTGATGTCGCCCTTGCCGTCGAGCGGGTTGCCCAGCGGGTCGACGATGCGTCCCAGCAGCTCCTCGCCGACGGGGATCTCGAGCAGCGAGCCGGTGCGCTTGACCGTGTCGCCCTCGACGATCTTGTCCCACTCGCCGAACAGCACGACGCCGACGTTGTCGGACTCGAGGTTCAGCGCGAGGCCGGTCACGCCGTGGGGCAGCTCGAGCATCTCGAAGGACATGGCGTCCTCGAGGCCGTGGACGCGCGCGATGCCGTCGCCCACCGAGAGGACGGTGCCGACCTCGGTCAGCTCGGCGTCGCCGGCGTCCAGCCCCTCGATGCGGCTCTTGAGGATGGAGGTGATCTCGTCTGGCTTGATCTTCATGGAGGTCGTGTCAGCTCCTTGCGTTGTCCGCGGTTGGCGTCAAGCGCCGCGGGCGACGTGCTTTCTCAGGTTGTCGAGGCGGTTGCGGATCGAGGCGTCGAGGATCGAGTTGCCGACCCGCAGGACGATGCCGCCGAGGATGTCGGGATCGACGTCCGCGGTGAGCTCGATCTTCTGGCCGGTGTCCTTGGCGATGCGGTCGCCGATCTGCTCCACGGTGGCCTGGTCGAGCTCCGTCGCGGTGGAGATCGACACGGGCAGGATCTTGTTCTCCTGCTCCCAGAGCCCGTCGTAGTAGCGGCGGATGCGAAAGACCGCCGGCATGCGGTGCTTCTCGATGAGCAGCTCGAGGAAGTTGATCAGCGTCTCGTCGGCGCCCTCGACCGTCTTCGTCAGGCCGTCCTTCTTCTCGGGCGTGGAGAAGTACGGGGAGAAGAAGAACACGGCGAGGTCGCGGTTGTCGTTCAGCGCGTCGGCGAACTGCCCGAGTTGCTCGCGGATTTCGTCGAGCTTGTCCTGCTCCTGTGCGACCGCGAAGAGCGACCGGCCGTAGACCTCGGCGATCTCCTCCATTAGTTGTTGCTTCCTCGCTCTCCGGCCAGCGCGGTGAAGTCCAGCTCGCTGAGCGCCTCTTCGACGAGGCGTTTCTGGTCGTCGTCGGTGAGCGTCTTGCGGGTGATCTTCTCCGTCGCGAGGATCGTCAGGTCGGCGACCTCGTTGCGGATGTCCTGGATCGCACGCCGGGTCTCGGCCTCGATCTCGCGCTTGGTCGCCTCGAGCATCTCCTCGCGCTGGGCCTGGCCGTCCTTCTTCGCCGCAGCCTCGGTCGCATCGGCCGCCTTGCGGGCGCGAGCGAGGATGTCCTCCGCCTGCTCGCGCGCCTCGGCGAGGCGCTCGCGGTACTCGCTGAGCAGCTCCTCGGCCTCCTCGCGGGTGCGCGCGGCGGCGTCGATCGACTCGTCGATCGCGTGCTGGCGCTTGTCGAGCATCTCCTGGATGCGCGGGTACACGACCTTCTTGAGGACGTAGAGGGAGATCGTGAAGACGATCAGCGTCCAGATCATCAGCCCGACGTTCGGGGAGACGAGGAACGATCCGCCCTCCTCGGCGGCGGCGCCCCCTTCCTCGGTCGCGAGCGGCAGTGCGGCGATCAGGCTGATGAGGTCCATCGGTCTAGAGGAAGAAGGCGATGAGACCGCCGACGAGGCCGTAGAAGAAGCACGCCTCGGTGAGCGCGAATCCCAGCCACTGGATCGAGGCGATCTCGTCGCGCATCTCCGGCTGGCGCGTGACCGACTCGATGACCTTGCCGAAGAGCATGCCGATGCCCGCTCCGGCACCCGCGGCGCCGCCGCCTGCGCCGACGCCGAGGGCGATCGCGCGGCCGGCCTTCTGGCCGATGACTTCGTTGGCCGCCGCGCCGCCCTGCGCGATGACGTTGATGGTGTCGAGATCGAGTGGCATGGGGGTGGTGAGGCTCCTTGTACTAGTGGTGTTCGGAGACGGCGCTACCGAGGTAGATGCACGTCAGGATGGCGAAGATGAACGCCTGCAAGGTGGCGATCAGCGTCACCTCGAACAGGAAGATGGCGATGCCGGCGGGCAGCGTAAACCAGGCCAGGACCTCGAGGCCGAGCAGCACCGCGAGGCCGCCGGACATGAACTGGATGAGCATGTGGCCGGCCAGCAGGTTGGCGAACAGCCGGACGGTCAGCGAGATGAGCCGCAGGAAGTGCGAGAGGATCTCCAGCGGGAAGATCATGATGAGGATCGGGCCCTTGACGCCCGGCGGGATCATGCTCTTCGTGTACCCCCACAGGCCCTTCGCGCGCAGGCCCTCGATGTTGTAGGCGAAGAAGACGATGAGCGACAGGACCAGCGGGATCGAGACGTTCGCGGTGGCAGCGTAGAGCTGGAACGCCGGCATGTCGTAGCCGAAGACGCTGACCGTGTGCTCGGTGTTCACCGGCAGCGGCAGGTAGCCGATCATGTTCGAGAACCAGATGAAGACGAACAGCGTGCAGACGAGCGGAAACCACTTGCGCGCCATGTCGTCGTCCATGTTGTCCTTGACGAGCTTGTCCTTCATGCCGGTGTACAGCCACTCGACGGCGGTCTGCAGCCGGTTCGGATGCGCCTGCATGCGCTTGGAGACGTAGAGCATCGTCCCCATCGTCAGCGCGGTGGTGATGAGCAGGTACAGGACGCCCTTGTTGAGATCCATCGGACCCGGCAGGGCCAGCCACGTGTCGAGCTTGAACTCGTTCTGCGGCAGGAACTCGGTGTTGTCCTGGCGCTTGGCGCCGAAGATCCCGATGATCACGAGGAAGCCCAGGATGTAGACCCCGAGAAGGCCGAAGGTCAGCTTGCGGCGGGTGCTCATCCGTTGGTGCTCCTTGCCTGTGCCTGGCTGATGTGGGAGACGGCGTTCCGGAGGAAGTTCACGGAGAACGCGCCGAAGATGACGAGCGCAGCGGTCAGGCCGTCGGCCCGCGAGACCGCCAGGCCGCAGACGATGATGACGCTGGCCAGCAGCCAGACCCGGAGCATCGAGAAGGCCACGCCGAGCCCGAGCCGGCGGCGCAGGTCGTGGACGTTGACGAGCTGCTTGTCCATGGCGATCTGGGCGAGACGCAGCACGATCCAGGCCGCTGCGCCGGCCGTGACCCCGACCGTCGGCGCGCCGGCCGCCAGCGCGATGGGGACGGCGAGCGCCACCAGGATCATGTCGAGGTACAGCAGTGCCACGGAGCCGTGCTCACGCTCAGAAGGCGCGGACACGGTGCTCACCGCCAAGGACGTTCCCGCCGGAGGGTCGATGCGAGCAGCCCGCGGTGGGCGGCGCCGGAGGTCGGCTCGTGCGATGGCGTCTCGGTGTTTGCGCAAAAGGGCATGGCTGAGGGGCAGCACCCTACACGGGCGCGTCCGGCAGGGGAGCGCGGCCACGACGTGCGGGTGACGCGCCCTCACGATAGCCAAGCGCGAGACTTTGTAACAACTTAGTGACAGCCGGTACGACGCTGTCGTGGGTCTGGCGCGCGCGAGGCGATCGGTTGGTCGGGCCCCGACGGGCGCTAGGCTGACCTCGTCAACTGGACAGGCGCGGGGCTCACCGGAGACTCGCCGCTTGGCCGACCGGAGGCCGATCGTGGCCGACTCGACGTCAGGCGATTCACCCGTGGGCTCCACGAACGGGCGGGTCGCGGGACACGGACAGCAGGACAGCGCCGCCTCGGCTCCGAGTTCGTCCGTCGACGAGCAGACGCTCAGCGACTCCGAGCAGACGCTCGGCGACCGCGATCAGACGCTGTCGGAGGCCGACCAGACCACCGCCGACGACGACCAGACGAGCGCCGATTCAGACCAGCTCGCGGCCGATCGTGACCAGGCGGCCAGCGACAGCGACCGGGACCGCGGTCGCGGCGTCGATCCGCGGGTCTACGCGCAGAGCCACGACGTGCGCGAGCACACCACCCGTCAGCGCGAGCGGTCCGCGCGCGAGCGCGATGCCGGTGCGCGAGTCCGGCTGGAGGTTGCCGACCGGCGCGATGCCGCGGCCGACGACCGCGACGCCGCCGCGCAGCGGCGCGACGAGGAGGCCGCCGCACGCAACCTCGAGATGGCCGCGCTCGACAGCGAGATCGAGGACGCGGACGCGCATGGGCCGCCCGGGGCCGCCGCCATCATCCGGGCACGCGGCCGGCGTCGGCGCGCAGCGCTGCGCCGCGCCCAAGCGGCGGCGTATCGTGAGCTCGCCGCCGAGGATCGCCGCGCCGCGGCCCGCGATCGGGCGCTGGCGGCGCAGGAGCGGCTCGAGGCCCTCGAGGATCGGGAGGCGCTCGCCGGCGAACTGCTGCGCGAGCGAGAGCGTCGCGACGCCGCGCAGCGCCATCAGCGCCGCGCGCAGACGCTCGCGCGCACGCTCCAGCGCTGTCTCTCCCCGCCCGGCTTGCCGCGCATCGCCGGCCTCGACGTGGCCCTGCACTACGAGCCGTTCGCGGCCGAAGAGGTCGGCGGTGACTTCTACGACCTCTTCCCGCTCGCGCCCGGCCGGACGGGCTTCTTCCTCGGCGATGTCTGCGGCAAGGGGCCGGAGGCGGCGAACGTGGCCTCGCTGGCCCGCTACACGATGCGCACCGCCGCGATGCTCCGCGAGAGTCCGGCCGCGATCCTGAGTGACCTCAACGTGGCCCTGCACATGGACACCGGCGAGCCGCGACAGACGTGCACCGTGGTGTACGGGCAGATCGACACGAGCGGCGCCGAGGTCGGGATTCACCTCGCGGTCGCGGGACACCCGTCGCCGCTGATCGTCCGGGCCGGCGGCGGCGTCGAGACGACGACCGCGCACGGCACGATCCTCGGCGCCGTGGACGAGCCGGCGTTTCATACGTGTGAAGTACATCTCGCGCCGGGCGACGCGCTCGTCATCTACAGCGACGGGATCCTCGACGCCGCGATCGACGGCACGCCGATCGACGAGCAGCGCGTCGGCGCCCTGCTGGCAGGGCCCGCGGGCGCGAGCGCGGCGGACCTCGTCGGGCGGCTCACGGACACCCTGCGGCGCATCGATGCACCGCTGCGCGACGACGTGGCGCTCATGGCGTTGCTCCGTTCGCCACCGGCGTAGCATCGGCGGAGTGCACAGCGGACGCGCCGACGGCCACTCACACGCCGGGCACGAGCACTCCGGCGGCGGGCACCAGCACGCGCCGTCGGCGCACGCCGACCGGCGCTGGCTCGCCGTGGCGCTGGCGCTCATCGCGGGGTTCATGGCGGTCGAGGTCGTGGCCGGCCTGCTCGCGGGATCGCTGGCGCTGCTGTCCGACGCCGCGCACATGCTCACCGACGCCGCCGCGATCGGCCTGGCCCTGTTCGCCGCCCGGCTCGCCGCGCGCCCCGCCGGCGGCTCCTACACGTTCGGCTTCGGCCGCGCCGAGATCGTCTCGGCGCAGATCAACGGCGCCGCGCTGTTCGTCCTCGCCGGCGTCATCGCGGTGGAGGGCGTGCGCCGGCTGGGCTCGCCGCCCGACGTCGACGGGCCGGTCGTCGTGGTCGTGGGCGCGGTCGGCGCGCTCGTCAACATCGCCGCCTTTTGGGCGCTGTCGCGCGCCGAGCGCCAGAGCCTGAACATCGCGGGCGCGCGAGCCCACGTCCTCGCCGACCTCTACGGCTCCGTGGCCGCGATCACCGCCGGCGCCGTCATCGCGTTCGGCGGGCCCGCGGAGGTCGACGCGCTGGCCGCCCTCTCCGTCGCGGCGCTCATGCTGCGCTCGGGCTGGTCGCTGCTGCGCGCCTCCACCCGCGTGCTGCTCGAGGCCGCCCCCGCCGGCCTGGATCCCGACGAGATCGGCCGCACGCTGGTCCGCATGCCCGGCATCGTCGAGATCCACGACCTGCACGTCTGGGAGGTCACCTCCGGCTTCGTCGCGGTCGCCGCCCACGTCGTGGTCGCGCCCGAGGACGACTGCCACCTGCGTCGCCGCGAGCTGCAGGCGGTCCTGCACGAGCAATTCGGCATCCGCCACACCACCCTGCAGGTCGACCACGAGTCCTGGCAGCCGCTCGTGCAGATCGAGCCGCGGGAGTAGCGGGCGGCCACGGCGGTCGCCGGCCGCGGCGAGGCGCGGGACCCGTGCCGAGCGCGGCGGCCCGTCGGGGTGGCTGTGCGGGCCGTGGCGGGTCAAGACCTGCCTCGATGAGGAGGTGAGTTGGCTGGGGTGTCGTCGTCCGGGGCCGGGGCTTGCGTCGAGAGAGCCTGGTCGACGTGTGCACCCAAGCAGGGCCTGACTCGACCGGGCCGCCGCCGAGATCGCTTCGCCGAGGCCCGGTCGGTCTGTTCATGTGGTGCATGTACAAGTCGACCAGCCCCGCTCGACTCCGCAGCACCAGCGCGACCACAGCCGCCTGGCCTCGTTTTCAACCGGCGCCACAGGGGGTGCATGTTCAGGAGGTCAATCGGCGCGTCCGCGTTGTACCACCAAGCCCGCTGGCTGGCGAGTCGGTTTCATCGCGGCTGGGCGCGACCTAACCGACACACCCTCCCCCCATCCCAGCCGAGGTCGCGGCGGCGGGACACCAACCGCGGGCAGTGGCGGAACGGACGGAGGGGGACCGAGAGCGAATCACCCGAAGGGCCGGCCCGGTCCCCTCCGGCCGGTCCGGCCACGGATCACCCGAGGGCCGCTCCACGGGACACCCGCCCGCACCTACAAAGCAGAAGCGCCGATGACCTCCTGCCACCACGCCCGCTCGGCGTCGCTCTGCGCCGACCGCAGCCGGCGGCGGGCGTGCCACTGCACCTGCTCGCGCGAGCCGACGAGCACGTGCGGGCCGGTGACCGCGTAGCGGCCGTCGGCGAGCACGACGAGCGCGCCGGGCACGTCCCAGCGCGTGTTGAGCCGCTCGATGACGTCGAGGCCGAGCACGCGCTCGGGCGCGTCGGCGTCGCCGTCCTCCTCCGTCCAGGGCCGCGTCGTGAAGATCGGCGCGCCGGTGGAGGGCTGGCGCGGGGGCCGCGGCGCCGGGCCGACGGGCCCGGTGCGCCAGCGCTGGCGGGCCTCCTCGATCGCCGTCATCGCACCCTGGCGCGCGACGATGTAGAGCCGGTCGCCGGCCTCCAGACGTGTGGAGCCGCGCGGCGGCAGCGCCTCCTCGCCGCGCACGAGGACGTTGACGAGCGCCTCGCGCGGCAGCCCGAGGTCGCGCACGCGCACGCCGATCGCCGCGTCGCCGTCGTTGATCTCGACCTCGACGACATCGGCTCCGAGCTGGCGGATGGTGCCGACCTCGACGAGCGGCCGCGGCAGCGCAGGCTCCTCGGTCGTCGCGCCCAACCATTTGGCCAGCGGCTCGAAGGTCGAGCCCTGCACGAGGGTGGACACGAGCACGGCGAAGAACGCGATGTTGAAGAACGTCTCGCTGCCCGGCACGCCGGCGATGACCGGGAACGTCGCGAGCACGACCGGGACCGCTCCGCGCAGCCCGGCCCAGCCGAGCACGAGGCGGTCGGTGAAGCTCAGCGGCGAGAACGCCGTCGCGACGGTGACCGCCAGCGGTCGGGCGACGAATACGAGCACGAGCGCGATCAGCGTGCCCTGCCAGACGAAGTCGCGCAGCTCGTGGGGGAAGACGAGCAGCCCGAGCGCGAGGAACATCGCCAGCTGCGCGACCCACGCCAAGCCGTCGTGGAAGGCATGTACGGTCTGCCGCGCCGGCAGCGCCGACGAGCCCATCGCGAGGCCCGCGAGGTAGACCGCGAGGAAGCCCGAGCCGTGCAGGACGGCGGCGCCGCCGAAGGCGATCGCGACGACCGCGAGGGAGGCGACCGGGTACAGGCCGCCGGTCGCGAGCTTCGCGCGGCGGAAGGCCTGCACCGCCAGCCAGCCGACGGCGCCGCCGACGACGGCGCCGATGCCGAGCTCCTGCACGAACTGCAGCGCCATGTCCACGACGCCGTAGTCGGGGTGCAGAATCCACTCGATGAAGCCGAGCACGAGCAGCACCGCGACCGGGTCGTTCATGCCGGCCTCGCCCTCCAGCGTGCGTGCGAGGCGGCGCTTGAGCGTCGACCCCCGCAGCAGGGCGAAGATCGCCGCGCCGTCGGTGGCGGACACGATCGCGCCGATCAACATCCCCTGCAGGAGGGTCACGTCCAGCAGCCAGTGGGCGACGATGCCGGTGACCATCGCGGTGATCAGCGTGCCGAGGGTGGCCAGGCCCACCGCCGAGCCGAGCACCGGCTTGATCTCCGAGTAGCCGGCGGCGAGGCCTCCTTCGAACAGGATCAGCGCCAGCGCGATGATGCCGATCGTGCGCGCGAGCTCGTAGTCGGTGAACTCGATGAGCCCCAGCCCGTCTGAGCCGACGAGCATGCCGACGCCGAGAAACAGGACCAGGCCCGGGATCCGCAGGCGCCCGGCCAGCAGCGAGGCCGCGAGGCCGAGCGCGAGCAGCAGACCCGCGATCAGGATCAGGCTTCCCAGGTGTCCCATCGCGGGATCTTGCTACAGCCAGCCGGCTCGGCGCAGGGAGCGGTGCAGCGCGAATCCCGCGACCACCATCGTCGCCAGCGCCAGCGGGTATCCGGCGACCCAGTGCAGCTCGGGCATGTGGTCGAAGTTCATCCCGTAGATGCTCGCGATGAGCGTCGGGACGGTGATGATCGCCGCCCAGCCGGAGATCCGCTTGACGACGTCGTTCTGGCGCACGGAGATCACGGCGAGGTTGGCCTGCAGCACGCTCGTCAGCAGCTCGCGCTGGGTGGTGATGGCCTCCTCGACGCGCTTGACGTGGTCGCTGACGTCGCGCATGTGCTCACGCAGCAGCGGCGACGCGTCCGGGCGCTTGGCCGAGACGAGCAGGTCCAGCGGCCCCAGCAGCGGGTGCACCGCGCGGTAGAACTCGGCCAGCTCGCGGCGCAGGAAGTAGATGCGCCTGGTCTCGTCGCTGCGCTCGCCGAAGACATCGACCTCGACCTCCTCGACGTCGTTCTCGATCCCGGCCATCACCGGCTCGTAGTCGTCGACGATCTTGTCCATGATCGCCCACACCGCGGCCGCCGGGCCCTCGCGCAGCAGCTCGGGCCGGGCCTCGAGGCGCTCGCGCGCGGAGCCCAGCTCGCTGGCGGCGCCGTGGCGGACGACGATCACGAACCCCCGGCCCGCGAAGACGTGGACCTGGCCGAACTCGACCTCCTCGACGTCGTCGAGGTAGCGGGCGGTGTGCAACACGAGGAAGTAGCCGTCCTCGTAGTCCTCGAGCTTCGGGCGCTGGTGGGCCTTCAGGGCATCCTCGACGGCGAGCGGCGGCAGGTCGAACCGCGCCGCGACCTCGGTCAGCTCGCCATCCTCGGGATCGTGCAGGCCCAGCCAGACGAAGCCGTCCTCGCGAGCGCGCTCGGCGGCCTCTGCGATGGCCAGCGGACCCTCGTTCTGGCGGGCGCCGTCCCGGTAGTGCGCGCAGTCGAGGATCACGCGGTGAGCCTACCTCCGGGCCCGGCGCCGCTCAGCGCGTCGCAGGCGCCGCGGGCGCGCTCGCGCAGACGGCGTGATCGCCCTGCACGGCGCGGCGAAAGCGCTCGAGGTTCGCGGCGTTGTGGATCATGAACTGGTCGGGCTGCCGGCCGGCGATGTCGCGACCGGCGACGAAGGCGAGGTACGGCGGTCCCCCGTACCGCGAGCCGGCGGGGCAGCGGCGGATCGCGGCGGCGGCGCGCGCGACCTCGGCGTCGGACATGACGCGGGCCGGTCCCGATGCCGCGAGCGGGCGGGTGAACAGGACGGGGTCGGCGGGCGCGACGATCAGCGACAGGCCCTGGGCCACGAGCAGCGCCACCGCCGCCGTGGCGGCGACCGCCCGCGCCCGCCAGGCGCGGGTGCGGCGCTGCGCCCCGGGGGCGCCGGCGATGGCCGCGATCGCGCACGCCGCGAGGCACAGCAGCGGCGGCTCGGCGACGACGAGCACCGTCAGGTAGCTGCCGTGCTTGAGCAGCGTGCCGAGCAGCAGCAGCGAGCCGAGCGCCAGCGCAAGCAGGCTGCGCGCCAGATCGGCGTCGGCGAGCGCGGCGCGCTGCGGCCACGCCAGCGCGGCGAGGACCAGCAGCCCCGCGAGGTTCCAGCCCGCCTGCGCCCACAGGCCGCCGACGTAGCTCAGCGCCGCGATTCCGGTCTGCGCCTGGGCGGCGACGACGTTCGACCACAGCGGCTCGCCGAACACGAGCAGGAACGCGAGCGCGAGGATCGCGCCCGCCGCCGCGAAGCCCGACAGCGCGCGGCGCCGTTCGCGCGCGGCGAGCACGACGGCCAGCGCCGGCAGCGCGAAGGCGACCTTGCACGACACGGCGACCGCGCCGAGGACGCCCGCGGCGATCGCCCCGCCGCGGCGGCCCGCCGCCAGCGCGGCGCCCATCAGCAGCGGTGCGGCGACCGTCTCGGGCAGCAGCTGGGCGTGCTCGCGCAGCGCCCATGGCGTCACGAGGCACGCCAGCGCGGCGCCCAGCGCGATCCCGGGCCGCTGCGTCAGGCGCAGGACGGCGACGAGCACGAGCAGCGACGTCGCCGCCTCGCACAGCGCCATGACCCCGCGGATCGCGGCCGGCGAGTCGCTCAGGGCCAGCGCGGCGGCGCCGAGCAGGTACAGCGGCGGCGGCTGAGCCCCGGCGAAGTCGCGGTACAGCGCCTGGCCGTCGAGCAGCTGGCGCGCGCTCAGCGCGTAGACGCCGTCGGAGTACTCCCAGTAGGCCAGGCCCTGCCATGCCGCGAGCGCGGCGAGCGCCGCAGCGCTCAGCCCGAGCCAGGCGACGAGCAGGCGGACCGTCATCGCACGTGCTCGTGCCCGGCGCCGGCCGGCGCTAGCGGGCGGACGGCGTAGGCGAGCTGTCCAGCGGTCGCGGCCCGAAGCGCAGCACGCGGGAGAGCACGCGCAGGGCGGTGCGCTCCCGCCCGCCGGGCGCGATCAGCGCGGAGTCCCACGTGTCGCGCCGTGACGAGGAGTTCCAGTGGTAGATGTAGACGCGCGCGATCTCGGGGTTGCGCTGGACGACGTCGTCGAAGATGAAGCGCGTCACCCGGCCGGCGTGGCTGGACCCCTCGGGGATCTTCGTGCGGCTGTTGTTGTCGCGCCGCACGAGGCCGCCGACCTCGGTCAGCCAGATCTCGGCGCCATACGTGGCGCGCACGAGCTGGCGCAGGCGCGAGGTCCTGAAGCGGTTGGCCTCGACGTAGTTGTGCAGCCCCCAGAGCCGCGGCGTGAAGCCCAGCCAGCGCGAGAACTGGCGCACCCACTTGGTCATGTTGGGCATGTCGAGCACCTCGGGGGCGAGGATCGTGCAGCTCGGGCACTCGCGGCGCAGAGCGCGGTAGTAGGCCGCGGCGGTCTTCGGCCGGTGACACAGCGGCTCGCCGCAGTGGTTGGCCTCGTTCCAGGTCGCGTACGTCGTGACCCACGGATAGAGCTTTCGCAGGCGGCGAAACTCGCGCCGCATGCGTAGCGGCGACGGCAGCGCGCGGCGGTTGGCGCCGCGCGAGTGCATGAACGAGATGAGCGGCTCGACGCCGAGCTGCTGCGCGTGGGCCAGCCACGTGTCGAGCTCCTCGGCGGAGCGCCGGTCCGTCAGCACGTCCCAGCCGACGGCGAGACGGGCGTGCCGGATCCCCAGCTCGGTGAAGCGCGGGTCGACGAACATGTTGGGTTTCTGGTCGGCGATGCCGATCTCGACGCCGGTCCACTGCGGGACGTCCATCATCGCGTCGGCGCGGGCCGGCGCGACCGCGCATGCCGTCGCGGTCATCACGAGGACGGCCACGAGGGCGGGCAGACGAGCCGCGCGCATACCGCTCAGCCGCCGGTCAGGACGGTGTCGTCGTTGCTGTAGGCGGGCGCGCAGCAGCACAGCAGCGTCAGCGGCGCGTCGCCGGTGTTCGTGAGCTTGTGGACCGCGCCCGGCGCGATCACGACGCATTCCCCCGCGCGCACCTCACGCGTCTCGTCGCCGACGCGCAGAAGCCCGCTTCCCGCGGTGAAGAAGTACAGCTCCTCGCTGACGCGGTGATAGTGCTCGGCGGTCGCCCCGCCGACCGGGACCGTCGCCTCGGCGAGCGACTGGTGCTCGGCCGGCAGCGACACCCGCCCGGCCAGTTCGCGGATCGTCGAGCCGTCGAGCGTCACGAAGGCCTCGGCGTCGTCGAGGTGTGAGACGTGCATCGCCGCACAACGGTAGTGGGCGGTGGATGCCCCTCGCGCCGCCGCAGCGTAGGCTGACCGATGTGACCGACGTGCAGACGCTGTCGCGCCGACCGGAGGCGCCCTCGGAGAAGCGCCAGGCGACCGAGACGGCGGTCCTGTCGGCAATGGAGGAGCTGCTCGGAGAGGGCACGCCGTACGCCGCCCTGAGCGTCGAGCGGATCGCCACCCGGGCCGGCATCTCGCGGACCGCGTTCTACTTCTACTTCGCCGACAAGCGCGAGCTGCTCATGCGGCTGGCCTCCGAGCTCTCCGACGAGTTCTACCGCGAGGCCGACGCCTGGTGGTCGGGCGCGGGCGACGGCTCCGAGCAGCTCACGGCGGCCGTGGGCAAGATCGCCGCGCTGTACCGCGCGCACAGCCCGCTCGTCTGCGCGATCGTCGAGGTGGCGGCCTACGACGAGGTCGTCGGGCCGTTCTGGCGCGCGCTGGTCGGGCGCTTCGTGGACGCCAGCGCCGAGCGGATCGCCGCCGAGATCGAGGCCGGTCGCGCCGACGGCGCGCTCGCACCGCACGCCGTCGCGTTCTCGCTGGTGTGGATGACCGAGCGCGCGCTGTACCAGGCGCTCGCCCGGGCGGACCCCGTCGGCGGCGAGGACCTCGTCCGCGCGCTCGTGCGCATCTGGACGGCGACGGTCTACGGTGTCTCCGCCTCGGGCTAGATGATTGACTCCACGACCATCTAGGTCTGCAGGCGCTCGAACTCCTCCGTCTCGCGGCGGACCGCGTCGAACTCGCCGGTCTCCATGCGCAGGGCGACGTCGGCGTCGATCTCCTCCTCGGTCGCGTCGGGCCTGATGCGCCGCAGGCGCATCGCGTCCAGCCGCTTGAACTTCAGGATCTCCAGCACGTAGACGAGATAGACGGACGCGATCAGCGCCATGACCCCGAGCAGCGCCATGACGCTCGCCCAGCCGGCGTGCAGGCGGCCGGAGTTGTCGGAGTACGGGACGAAGCGCAGCGCGATCGCGAGCCCCGCCAGCATCAGCGTCCACGCGTAGAGGTACAGGACCGTGCGCCGCGCGGAGAAGCCGATGCGATCCATGCGGTGATGGAAGTGCTCGCGATCGGCCTGGTAGACGGGCCGCTTGTACTTCAGCCGCTTGAGCACCACGAACGTCGTGTCGAGAAACGGCACGGCGAGGATGACCAGCGGCAGCACGAGGGCGATCAACGACTGCGTCTTGAGCGTGCCCTCGACGGCCACGCAGGCGAGCAGCAGCCCGAGCAGGTTCGAGCCGCAGTCGCCCATGAACACCGTGGCGGGGTGGAAGTTGTAGACGAGGAAGCCGAGTGCGGCGCCGGCGATGATCGCCGACAGGACCGCCGCGTTCGCGCGCTCGAGGTCGAACGAGATGACGACGAACGCCGCCGCGGCGATCGCGCAGACGCCGGCCGCCAGCCCGTCGATGCCGTCGGAGAAGTTGACGACGTTCATGATCAGCACGATCCCCAGGACCGTCAGCGGGATGCCGGTGCTGTCGCCGAGCTCGACGCGGCCCAGCAGCGGCAGGGTGAAGCTCTCGACCTGCACCCCGTCGAGCACCGGGATGAGCGCCGCGACGACCTGGCCGGCCAGCTTGACGGGCGCGCTCAGCTCGAAGATGTCGTCGACCGCGCCGACGATCGTGATGACGGCGGCGCCGGCGACGATCGCCCCGAAGCGACCGTCGAGCGGCAGGAACAGCAGCGCGCCCACGAGGACCCCCGCGAAGATCGCGACGCCGCCCAGGCGCGGCATCGGGCGCTCCGACAGCCCCCGCGCGCGCGGCTCGTCCACCGCGCCGATGCGGCGGGCGAGGCGGTTGGAGATCGGCGTCAGGCAGACGACCACGAGTGCCGCGACCGCGGCGGCCGCGACTGCGTCCCAGGTCGTTGGCGGCATCGCCGACAGCATCCCATCCGCAGCGGCGGGCCGACGCCCCGCCTGCGAGACTGTCGCACCCGCGCGTCAGCCGGGAGGGTGCCGGTCGCGCCAGGATGGGCACACGTCAATGCGGATCTGGATCGACCTCACAGCCCCAGCCCATCCGGTCGTCTTCCGGCCGCTGCTCGCGCGGCTGCGGGCCCGCGGCCACGAGGTGCTCGTGACGGCGCGCGACTACGCGCAGACGCTCGACCTCTGCCGGCTGCACGGGATCGAGCCGACGGTCGTGGGCGCCCACGGCGGCGCGGGCATGGCCCGCAAGGCCGGCTCGCTGGCCGGGCGCACCGCGCGGCTGCTGCGCCGCGTGCGCCGCTTCGGCCCGTCGCTGGCGGTCGCGCACGGCTCCAACGACCTCGCGCTCGTCGCGCGGATGCTCGGCGTCCCCGCCTGCAACACCTTCGACTACGAGTGGGCCACCCTGCAGCACAACGTCGGCTGCCGGCTGGCGCGGCGCGTGCTCGTGCCCGAGGCGATCCCGCTCGAGCGCCTCAGCCGCTACGGCGTCACGGCCGAGCGCCTGCGCCACTACCCGGGCATCAAGGAGGAGTACTACCTCGCCGACTTCGCGCCCGACCGCGGGCTGCTCGGCCGGCTCGGCGTCGATGGCCGCCGCACGGTCGTCGTCGTGCGGCCGCCGCCCGACGTCTCGCTGTACCACCGCCGTTCCAACCCGCTGTACATGCAGGTGCTCGAGCACATCGGCCATGACGACGGCGTGCACGCGGTCGTGATCCCGCGCACCCAGGCCCAGCGTGACGCGCTGCGCCGGATGGCGCTGCCCAGCGTGATCGTCCCCGAGGGAGCGATCGACGGACAGAGCCTGATCGCGCTCGCCGACCTCGTGATCTCGGCCGGCGGGACGATGAACCGCGAGGCCGTCGCGCTCGGCACGCCGGTCTACACGACCTACGGGGGCCGGCTCGGCGCCGTCGACGAGGCGCTGATCCGCAACGGCTCGCTGCGCCCGGCGACCGACGTGCGGGCGATCGAGATCGTCAAGCACGACCGCCGCGAGCCGACCGTCCGCCGTGATCCCGACACGCTCGTCGACCTCATGCTCGAGGCCGCGTGAACGCGCGGCTGCTGCGCACGCTGCCCGAGCCGGAGGGCCGCTCCGAGCGGCGGCGCTCGGCCGAGCTCGAGTTCAGCCAGGACCTCGCCGCGCGCTACGCGGCGCTCGGCGACCCCGCGCTGCGCCCGCGGCCGGTCGACCGCCTGCTGCGCGCGCTCGACGTCGTGCTGGCGCTCGCGCTGCTGGTCCCCGCCGCCCCCGTCCTGGCCGTCGCCGCGCTGGCGATCCGGCTGACGTCCGGGTCGCCGGCGCTGTACCGGGGCCTTCGCGTCGGGCGCGCCGGGCACACGTTCACGATGTACAAGCTGCGCACGCTGCGGCCCGATGCCGAGGATCGCCTGCGCGGCCTGCAGGACGTCGAGCTCGACCGGCTGACCGAGAGCGAGCACACGCGCGTCGGCCGGGTCCTGCGCGCGACCCAGCTCGACGAGCTGCCGCAGCTCGTCAACGTCCTGCGCGGCGACATGTCGATCGTGGGCCCGCGGCCGATCCGGCCGGTGTTCTTCGAGGAGCTCGTCGTCGACATCCCGCAGTACTGGCAGCGCCTCGTCGTGCGGCCCGGGCTGACGGGGTTCGCGCAGCTGCGCATGCGGCGCGACACGACGTGGGCGGAGAAGCTCGCGCACGACCTCGAGTACCTCGCCGACCGCTCCGCGCGCCTGTACCTGCGCATCGTGGTGTCGACGGTCGCGCGGCTGGTGGCGCGGATGCGGGCGGAGCTCACGCACACGGCTGTTGCGGAGGGCTGAGCGATCTGCGGCATCTGCGGGCTCGCCGCGCTCGACGGCGGCGCGGTCGATGCGGCGCCGCTGGAGGCGATGAGCGCTGCGCTCGTGCACCGCGGACCCGACGACGCGGGCTCGGTGGTGGACGGGCCGGTGGCGCTGGCGGCGCGGCGGCTGGCGATCATCGACCTCGCCGGCGGCCACCAGCCCATCGCCTCCGAGGACGGCCGCGTCGTCGCGGTGCAGAACGGCGAGATCCTCAACCACGCGGCGCTGCGGCGCGACCTGCAGCGCGCGGGCCACCGCTTCGCCACGCGCTGTGACACCGAGGTGCTCGTGCACCTCTACGAGGAGCACGGCGAGGACATGCTCGAGCGGCTGCGCGGCATGTTCGCGATCGCGATCTGGGACGCGCGCTCGCGCCGGCTGCTGCTCGCGCGCGACCGCTTCGGCATCAAGCCGCTGTACTGGCGCGCGGCCGGCCGCGTGCTGTCGTTTGCCTCGGAGCTGAAGGCGTTGCGCGGCATGCCGGGCTTTCGCGGCGAGCTCGACCCCGATGCCGTCGAGGCGTACTTCGCGTTCAACAGCATCCCGTCGCCGATGACGATCTACCGCGACGTGCGCAAGCTCGAGCCGGGGACGCTGCTGTCGTGGCGGCCGGGCGGTGCGGTGGAGCTGCGGCGCTGGTGCCGGCCCGCGCCGGTGGCGGCCGGCGAGGTGCGCACGGAGAACGACCGCGAGCTGGCCGCCGAGCTGGCCGACCGCCTGCGCGACAGCGTGCGCGCGCACCTCGTCAGCGACGTGCCGGTCGGGGTGTGGCTGAGCGGCGGGGTGGACAGCGGCCTGCTGGCGGCGCTGGCCGCGCAGGAGTCCGGAGAGCGGCTGCGGACGTTCTCGATCGGGTTCGAGGAGAAGTCCTTCGACGAGCTCGACCGCGCGCGGCTTGTCGCGTCGCGGCTGGGATCCGATCACCACGAGGCCGTGCTCGGGCCGCAAGCCGCGGAGCTGTTGCCGGCCATCGCTGCCGCCTTCGACGAGCCCTACGCCGACAGCTCGGCGCTGCCGTCCGACGCGGTGTCGCGGCTGACCGCGCAGCACGTGAAGGTGGCGCTGAGCGGCGAGGGCGGCGACGAGCTGTTCGGCGGCTACCAGACCTACGCGGCCGATCTGCTGGCGCCCCGGCTGGCCCGCGTCGCGCGGGTGGCCCGGCCGGTCGTCGAGCGGGTCCCGAGCTCGTCGCGGCGGGTCAGCCTGGACTACAAGGCGCGGCGGTTCGTGCGGGCGGCCGGGCTGCCGCCGTTGGAGCGCCACCACGGCTGGAAGGAGATCCTCGCGCCGGGGGTGCGGGCGCAACTGCTCGCGCCACTGCATGACGGGCGCGCGCCGTCCGATCCCGTCGACCTGCTGCGGGCGCGCTACGCCGAGACCGCGGGCGCCGAGCCGCTCGCGCGGCTGCAGGACGTCGACGTCGCGCCGTACCTCGCCGACGACCTGCTGACGAAGACCGACCGCATGAGCATGGCCCACTCCCTGGAGGTGCGCGTGCCGTTTCTCGACCCGCACGTCGCGGAGCTGGCGTTCGCGCTGCCGACGTCGGCGAAGGTGCGCTTCCTGGCGAAGAAGCGGCTGCTGCGGTCGGTGGCGGCGACGCTCCTGCCGCGCGAGGTCGCGCGCGGCGCCAAGCGCGGCTTCTCGATCCCGCTGGCGGCGTGGCTGCGCGGCCCGCTGCTGCCGATGGCTCGCGACCTGCTGGCGCCGGACGCGGTCGCGCGGGCCGGCGTGCTGGACCCGGGGCCGGTCACGCGGCTGCTCGACGAGCACGTCGCGCGGCGCGACGACCACTCGCGCGCGCTGTGGGGTCTGCTGTGCTTCGTGCTGTGGCAGCAGGCAGAGGCGGCGCGATGAGGATCCTGCTCGTGACGCAGATGTGGCCCGGTCCGGCCGATCCGGATCTCGGGGTGTTCGTGTTCGACATCGTGCGCGAGCTGCGGGCGCTCGGGCACGACGTCGAGGTTTCTGCGATCGACCGGCGTGGCGGAAGCCCGCTGAAGTACGCGCGGTTGAGCGGGTCGTCGGTGGTCGCGGCGCGGCGGTTTCGGCCCGACGTGGTGTTCGCGCACTTCCTCTTCCCGGCGGGGGCGGCGGGGATGGCGGCCGCGGCGGCGGCGCGCGTGCCGCTCGTCGTGATGGCGCATGGCACCGACGTCGAGAACGCGCGGCGCTCGGCCGTGCTGGCGCGCGCGACGCGGGTCGTGACGAACCGTGCCGCGGCGGTGATCTGCAACTCGCGCTGGCTGGCGGGCCGCCTGGGTGACGTGCGCGGTGACGTCGCGATCATCGACTGTGGCGTCGACCTGTCGGTCTTCGCGCCGCGCGCGGCGGAGGTGGCGCGGGCGCGCGTGGGGTGGGGCGCGGAGGGCCCGGCGTTCCTCGCCGTCGGCTCGCTCATCGAGCGCAAGGCGGTCGTCGAGCTGGCCGACGCGTTCGCGCGTTTCGGGCGCGGCAGCCTGGCGTTCGTCGGCGACGGGCCGCTGCGTTCGCGCCTGGAGGGCCGGCCCGGCGTGCAGCTCGCCGGGCGAGTGCCGCACGCCGAGGTGGCCGACTGGATCGCGGCCTGCGACGTGCTCTGCCAGCCGTCGCTCGCCGAGCCGTTCGGTCAGGCCGCGCTCGAGGGAATGGCGATGGCGCGCAGCGTCGTGGCGACCACCGAGGGCGGTCCGCCGGAGTTCGTCACGCCCGCAGCCGGCGTGCTGGTGGCGCCGGGCGATGCTGCCGCGCTGACGGACGCGTTGGCGCGGGCGGCGGCGTTGCCGTCGCCGAACCCGGCAGCGCGCGAGGCGGCGGCGGAGCACGACGTCCGTTTGCAGGCGGCGCGGATGGCGGCGGTGCTGGAGCGGGCGGTGGCGGCTGGCGCCGGCGGTCGCTCAGGCGATCGCGAGCGACATCTCTGAGGGTGTGCGGGTCGCGGCCGGCGCACCGGGGCCGGCGTGGGGTCGCACGCGACGCCTTCCGTCCGAGACCTGGTCGGTCTATTCATGCCCCACATGAACGAACCGACCAGGACGCCGGCCGGGGAACGGACGCTCTCGCCCGCAGGGACTCACGCGCTCAGAGATGTCGTTGGCCGACGCTTTCCCCAACGCCGCCGCGCGACCGCTGTTCGCTCGCTGAAGCTCAGTCGCCTTCGATCGCCGCGACCCGGCGCGAGTGACGGCCGCCCTCGAACTCGCCCTCGATGAACGCCTGCACGATCGCGTCGGCGGTGGGCGGGTCGATGCGGCGACCGGAGAGCGTCACGACGTTGACGTCGTTGTGGGCGCGTGAGAGCTGTGCCTCCTCTGGGTCGTGGGCGTTGACCGCGCGCACGCCCGGCACCTTGTTGGCGACGATCGAGACGCCGACACCGGAGCCGCACACGAGCACGCCGCGCTCGGCGTCGCCGTCGGCGACGAGCTGCGCCGCGGGCCGGGCGTAGGTCGGGTAGTCGGTCGACTCGTCGGTCTCGGGACCGACGTCGACGACGTCGTGGCCGGCGCTCTGAAGCTGCGCCTTGACGTGCTCCTTGAGCTCGAACCCGGCATGGTCTGAAGCGATTGCGATGCGCATGCCTGGCATGGTATTCGCCGCATGGTGAAGATCGCGACCGCCCACACCGCGTACGTCGAGCCCGTGGTTCTGCGCGCGGCGCGGGCGCTGCTCGACGACGTCTTCTGCGGGGAGATGACCGACGACGACTGGGAGCACGCGCTCGGCGGCATCCACGCGCTGGCCTGGGAGGACGACGTGCTGATCGGCCACGCGTCGGTCATCCAGCGGCGGCTGTGGCTCGGCGGCCGGGCGCTGCGCACGGGCTACGTCGAGGGCGTCGGCGTGCGCGCCGACCGCCGCCGTCGCGGTGTCGCCGCCGCGCTGCTGGACGAGATCGAGCGCGTCATCCGCGGCGCCTACGACCTCGGCGCGCTCGGCAGCACCGACATGGCGATGGGCTTCTACGCGGCGCGCGGCTGGCAGCTCTGGCAGGGACCGTCGTCGGCGCTGACGCCGCGCGGGATCGAGCGCACGCCCGACGACGACGGCGGGATCTACGTGCTGCCGGTGTCCGTCGAGCTCGACCTCACGGCGGAGATCACCGCCGACTGGCGCGACGCGGACGTCTGGTAGACGGGTTCAGCGCGTGCCGAGCGCGGCGCCGACGTCATCGCGAGCGACCGCGCCCTCGCGCAGCACCTCCCACGCCCCGTGGCTGCCGTACGCGCGCAGGTCGACGACCGTCGACGGCGTGCCCGGCAGCGGCCCGCCGTCGACGACGAGGTCCGCGCCGTCGCGCACCGCGCGGTCGACCTCCTCGACCGAGCGCGGGTCGGCACCGCCGGAGAGGTTGGCGCTGGACTGCATGACCGGCACGCTCACGTCCGCGAGCACGCCCGGGGCGGGCACGCGCAGGCCGAGCGTCCACGGGTCGTGCCCGCAGGCGAGCGGGTAGCGCGCGAGGGGGTTGGGCAGCAGCAGCGTGACCGCGCCCGGCAGGAGCGCCTCGAGCGCGGCTCGGGTGCGCGGGCCGAGCTCGGGCAGCGCGGCCAGCGCGCGCTCCAGCGAGAAGAACATGACGGCCGCCGGCTTGTCGGCCGGCCGGCCTTTCAGCGCGTACAGCCGGGCCACCGCCGCGCGCGACGTCGGGTCGCAGGCCAGGCCGTAGACGGTGTCGGCCGGGAACACCGCGACGCCGCCGCCGGCGATGCACGCCTCGAACTTGCGCGTCATCGCTTACCGACCACGACGCGCTCGATGCCCGCCAGGTCGCGGCGCCCGTGGACGGCCACGAAGCCGGCCAGGTGGATGAGCTGGGCGACGGCATCGGACTGCCCCTCCCCCACCTCGACCGCCAGCAGCCGCGCGCCCGCGTCCGCGGCGGCCGGCACGAGGCGGCGGATGACATCGAGGCCGTCCTCGCCGGCGAACAGCGCGCCCGGCGGCTCGTGGCGGGTGATCTCCGGCGCCAGGGCCGCGCGCTCGCGCTCGGCGACGTACGGCGGGTTGGACAGCACGGCATCGACCTCACCCACGCCCGCGAGCAGGTCGCCCGTCAAGAACGTGACCGCCCCGTCGAGCCCCAGCCGCGCCGCGTTGGCCCGCGCGACGTCGAGCGCGCCGGCGCTCGAGTCGGTGGCCAGCACCTCGAGGTCCGGTCGCTCCTGCGCGAGCGCCAGCGCCACCGCGCCGCTGCCGGTCCCGACGTCGACGACCCGCGCCCCCTGCGCCAGCGACTCGATGCCGATCTCCACGAGCAGCTCGGTCTCCGGCCGCGGCACGAGCACCCGGGCGTCCACCGCGAGCTCGAGGTGGCGAAAGCCGCGCCGCCCCGTGATGTACGCGACCGGCTCACGGCCGGCCGAGCGGCGCCGCACCGCGTCCTGGAAGGCCCGCACCGCGGGCCCCTTCACCTCGCGCGCCGGATCCACGAACAGCGCGGTGCGATCCACGCCCAGTGCGTCCGCCAGCAGCACCTCGGCGTCCAGCCGCGGGGTGTCTGACCCCGCCGCCGCGATCGCGATGACGGCCGAGTCGAGCGCCTCCCGCACCGAGGCGCCGCCGAACGCGCTCACCGCCACAGACCCCTACGCGGTCGCCTGCAGCTCCAGGACGCGCCGCTTCTCGTCGTTCTGCAGCGCCTCCGTGAACTCGTCAAGCGCGCCCTCGAGCACCTCGTCGAGGTTGTGCACGAGCAGGTTGATGCGGTGGTCCTTCACGCGCCGCTCGCCGTAGTTGTACGTGCGGATCTTCTCGGCGCGCTCCCCCGTGCCGACCTGCGAGCGGCGGTCGGCGGCCAGCTCGGCCTGCTGCTCGGCGAGCGCGGCGTCGTACAGGCGCGCGCGCAGCACGCGCATCGCCCGCTCGCGGTTTTGCAGCTGGGACTTCTCGTCCTGCATCGAGACGACGATCCCGGTCGGCCTGTGCGTGATCCGCACCGCGGAGTCGGTCGTGTTGACCGACTGTCCGCCGGGCCCGGACGAGCGGTAGACGTCGACCTGCAGGTCGTTCTGGTCGATCGCGACGTCGACGTCCTCGACCTCGGGCAGCACGGCGACCGTCGCCGTCGAGGTGTGCACGCGGCCCTGGGACTCGGTCGCCGGCACGCGCTGCACGCGGTGCGTGCCGCCCTCGTACTTGAACACCGAGTACGCGCTGTCGCCCTTGATCGCGAACGTGTAGGCGCCCTCGGAGGCCTCGAGCACCTCGACGCTGAAGCCGCGCCGCTCGGCGTACTTCGTGAGCATGCGAAACAGGTCGCCGGCCCAGATGCTCGCCTCGTCGCCGCCCGCACCGGCGCGGATCTCGACGATGACGTTCTTGTCGTCGTTGGGGTCGCGTTCGACCATCGCCAGGCGAATCTCCTGCTCGAGGCGCTCGATCTCGGTCCGCGCGGTCTGCAGCATCTCGCGCACCTCGGGATCCTCGCCCTCCTCGAGCATCTCGCGCGCGCCGGCCTCGTCGTCCTTGGCGCGGCGCCATTCCTCGGCGAGCTTGGCCGCCGGCTCGAGCTGCCGGTAGGCCCGCCCGGCCGCGGCCGCGCGGTTGCGATCCCCGAAGATGTCGGGGTCGGACATCGTGCGCGAAGCGTCGGCGAAGCGCACCTCGATCTGCTCGACGAGCCGCTCGATCATGGCGTCGAGGGTAGTGCAGGGGCTGCGCTCAACCGCCGAACTCGGGCGCGGCGGCGGCCCCGCCGAACTCGGGCGCCCGAGGCGGCGGCGGGGACGGAGTGGACCGAGTGGACGGACGCGAAGGCGCGGCGGCCGCGCTCGAGTCGACGGCGGCGGCGCGCGTGAACTGGGTGGCCTGCGCGCCGGATGTCGCGAACTCCGGCGACGTGGTCTTCGCCCGGCGCACCGGGGCAGCGAACTCCGCGCGGGGGCGCTTGGCCGGCTTGGTCGTCTTGCCCGGCGCGGCGTTGCGCGCGGCCGGCGGCGAGGAGGTCGCCACCGGCACAGTCGGGCTCGGATCGCTGACGGGCTCGCGGGAGATCACCTTCGCCGGCTTGTCGTGACCGCGGACCGCCGGAACCGTGCGCTCGACGGTCGCGTAGCCGCCGCCCGCCACGGCGGCGGCGGACGCCGCGACCGCGGCGAGCTTGCCGGCCGACGCCGCCTCGACGGCGGTCTGCGCCTTGGTGAACGAATGGATCGCGCGCTCGTGCACGCCACCCACGATCGTCTCGTAGACGCGGGTGATGAAGTGCGTCAGCGGATCCTCGCCGGTGACGACCGCGCCGGCGAGCGGGATCGGCAGCACCGCCGCCAGCGGCTCGGCGCTCGTCTGCAGCGTGCGCAGCGTGGCGCGGCAGCCGGGGCAGTTGCGCAGGTGCGGGCGCAGCGCGACCACCTCCTCGGATGGCGCCTCGCCGTCGACCATCGCCGACAGCACGGGCAGCCAGCGCTCGCACTCGGCGCCCGACTCGATCGTCGCGTAGCGCGTCAGGAAGCTGCGCCGGCCCTCGGTCAGGCAGCGGTTGACCTTCGTGTACGACCAGCCGGTGAGCGCGCAGATCTCGTTGTAGCTGTGGCCCTGGGCCTTCAGCCAGAGCGCGCGCAGCTCCTGCGGCTTGAGGCGCTGCAACGCCTCGGCCGCTCGGCCGACCCGATCCAACGAGGCCAGTCGCTCGTCGCTGGTGGGGGCGCAGCGCGCCTCGTAGGCGTCCAAGTCGACGGCGTCGGACGCGACGCAGCGCCCCCGCGAGCGGCAGATCGCCTGCGCCTCGCGCTTGACGACGACGTGCAGCCAGCCCGCGGCCGACTCGAGGTCGAGCCGGTCGGCGTGCGCCATGAAGATCTCCAGCGTGCGCTGATAGGCGTCCTGCGCGTCGTCGGGACACAGCGAGAACCGGCGCGCCGTGCGCAGCAGCGAGTCGGCATGCGCAGCGACGGTCCGCAGGATGATCTGCTCCACGTCCCCACCCAGCCGTCCGCGTACCTGCCCCTCGTCCAACGCGGGCCTCCCCCGCTCCGGGCCCCGATCGGACCCACTGCCCTCACTAGGCAGCGTATGACGAAGTTCGCCCCTTGCGCCAGTGAAGAAGCACGCTCTTTGCGGACTTTTCGCGGTCGCGTCAGGCGGTGACGGCCACGGCGCGACCGCGATGCAGCGGCCGGCGCTCGGCGCGCGTCAGGCGAAACGACTTCGCGCCGCGATGCGGGCGAAACGACCGCACCTCGGGCTGCGGGCGCGGCGTACCGCGAAACGCCATGTCGGGCAGCATGTGCCGCGTCATCGCGCGCAGCAGGATGGCATCGGCGACGGCGAGGTGGTCGATGACGTACAGCTCGCTGTTGACGAGCTCCTTGAGCAGCTTCACACGCGGGTTCATCTTCATTGCCTTCCTTGGCTTCACGAGACGCATCGGCCTGGGGATCCCCGAAGACCAGCCACGCCACGCGCGGCCTGGACGCACGTGCGAGTGCGCGTGCCCTCAGACGCCCAGGACGTCGGCGATCGCCGCGCGCTGCTCGTCGGCCACCACGGCGCGCGAGCCGTACGTCGCGCGAGCTCCGCCGCGCGCCCCCCAGTTGAACAGCGCCAGGTCCAGCGCCTCGATCGGCACGTCCGTCGCCTCGGCCAGCGTCCTGGCCCGGCGCTCGAGCAGGATCTTGTCGCCGATGCCGAACACGCGCTTGGCGGCGATCGTCGTGTCGCCGTCGCCGAACTGCAGCGACGACGGGCGCAGCTCCACGACGCCCAGCCGCCCGAGCGAGACGAGCAGCTCGTAGCGCGCGTCGCGGGTCATGCCGGGCAGGGCGAGGCGTTCGAAGGTGCGGTCAAAGCGCCGCTCGGGCGTCCATGACGGCTCGCCGGCGATCGCGGCATGCTGGCTGCCGGCGCGCTTGACCCAGGCGCGATAGGCCAGGATCGTGCGCTCGCCGGACGCCGGGTCCAGCGCACCGCGTGGCCCGCGCTGCACGTCGAGCCGCGGCAGCTCACCCGATGCCCACGGCACGTGCGCGGCGCGCACGTCGGCGAAGGGATCGTCGTCGCCGTCGGGCCGCGGGCCGACGTAGGCGGTGAGCCAGGCCAGCCACAGCGCCTCCTCGAGGTCCTCGTCCGCCAGCAGCAGGATGTCGGCGTACAACCCCGGCGGATCGACCGCGAGCTCCGCCAGGCGCGCGGTGGCGAAGGCCAGCTCGCCGGCCAGGCGCTCGGCGTCGACGGTCGCCTTGATCCCGGTGACGAGCTCGGAGCGGTAGCCGTCGTCGGCCGCCTGGTGCAGCTGGCGCACGCGGACGGCGCTGCTGCGGCCCGGCCGCGTGCCGGTCCGCGTGCTGCGCGTGGGGGCCGAGCCAGGCTGGCGGCGGGCCGCGGGCGGCGCCTTCGTGGCGGCGGGACTGCAGATCGGGCAGTTCTGGAGAAAGCGGTTGTGGCGACAGAAACTCGGTGGCATGAGGCGTCGAGTCTAGGCAGACACGACGTCTGCGGGCTTTGTGACAAGCCGGCCGATCGCCCGCCCTCGCACACCACCTTCCGGTTACCCGGCCGCGCTCACCGCAGGTCGAGGCCCTCGACCTTGTCGGTCGACGCGAGATGCCCCGCGCCGAGCGCGCCACCGATCGCGTACAGCGTGTCGCCGAGGGCGGCAACCCCGAGCCCGTGGCGGGGCGTCGGCAGCGCGGCGAGTTGCGACCAGCGCCGGGACTTCACGCCGTAGGACTGCACGCTCTTGATCACGCCCGTCGAGGTCTCGCCGCCGATCGCGACGACCCGGCCCTTGAGAAACGCCGCGCCGAGGCTGCCGCTGGCGACCGGCATGCTCGGAAGCTTCGTCCAGCGGTCGTCGCGGATGTCGTAGCGCTCGAGCGCGCGCGTGTTGCTGTCGGGCGACAGGTCGCGCCCGCCCACGGCGTAGAGGAAGCGGCCGTCCTCGTCCGCCGCCACCGCGAGATGCTCGCGCGGCGTCGGCAGGTCCGCGCCCTGCTTCCACACGACGCCCCCGGGCAGGAACTCCGTCTGCCGGACGAGCTTGCCGTCGGCCTGACCGCCGGTGACGACGATCTTGTCGTCGACGACCGCCGCGGCCGCCGCGGCGCGCGGATGGCGCAGCGGCGCGTAGCGCACCCAGCGCCCGTCGCGCAGCGCGAGGACCTCGCGCGACGCGACGGCGGTGAGGTTGGAGCCCTTCGGCTCCCAGCCGCCGATCACGACGAGCTCGCCGCGGTAGGCGACGGCGGTGGCGTGATGCAGCGGGCGCGGCAGCGGCGTCGCGCTGCTCCACGAGTTGATCGTCGGATCGTAGGACTCCACGCGGTTCGTCGCGGCGGCCTTCTTCGTCCCGACGAGGCCGCCGACGACCCAGATGCGGCCGTCGACCACGGCCGTCGCGACCTGCTGGCGTGCCGTCGGCGCGGCGCCGATCTCGCGCCAGGGTCCGGCGTTCGCGTCGGTTCCCGCTCGGGGCGATGTCGGGCGGTCGGCGCGCTCCGTGTCGTCACCATCCCCGCCGAGGAGCACGAGCGCCAGCGCGATGACGCTGCCGAGCGCGGCGAGGCCGAGCAGCACGCGCGCGCCGACGGGGATCCGCTTCCGGGGCGAGCCCGACGCCGGCGAGCCGGCCGGCGACGACCCGGGCGGCGGTGGCGGCGGCTCCGCCGGCGGCGGCGGCGCGGCGTCCCGCGACAGGGCGTCGTCCTCGAGCACCGTGCCCGGCTCGGTCGGCTCGAACGGCGCTTCCGACCGCGCCGAGACCTCGGCGTCGGCGTCGAACCAGACCGAGCCGCGCGAGGCGCTCGGCGTGTCGCGCACCGCGGAGGGGGCACCCGACGGCTCCGTGCTCGGCCGGCCCGCCGCGCGGCGCAGCGCGCGGCCGAGGTCCTCGCAGCTGTCGAAGCGGTCCTCGGGCGCCTTCGCCAGCGCCTGCGCGACGACCTCGTCGATCGCGGCCGGGGTCCGCTCGCGCAGCTCGGACACGAGCGGCGGCGCGTCGTTGACGTGGGCCATGATCGTCGCGAAGTCGTCCTTGCGGCGAAACGGCGGGCGCCCGGTCAGGCACTCGAACAGCACGCAGCCCAGCGCGTAGACGTCGGTGCGGCGGTCGACGTCCTTGCCGCGGATCTGCTCGGGCGCGACGTAGCCGACCGTCCCCATGAACTGGCCGGTCTTCGTCAGGCCGCCGAGCGTGCCGAGGTTCTTGGCCAGGCCGAAGTCCGAGAGGTAGACGTGGTCGACGCCGTCCTCCGACGTCCGCGGGACGAGCAGGATGTTGGCCGGCTTGACGTCACGGTGGATGAGGTCACGGGCATGGGTGGCCGCCAGCGCGCTCGCCGACTGGCCGACGATCGAGACCGTCCGGTCGAGCTCGAGCGCCCCCTCGTTCTGCAGCAGGCCGCGCAGGTCGGTGCCCTCGACGTAGCGCATCGAGATGTACAGCAGCCCGTCGGCCTCGCCGGCGTCGTAGACCGGGATGACGTTCGGGTGGTTGACGGCGCCCGCGACGCGCGACTCGTGCAGGAAACGCGCGCGGAAGCGCTCGTTCTCGGCCAGCTCGGAGGCGAGGACCTTCAGCGCGACCGTGCGCCCCATCCGCACGTCCTCTGCGATGTAGACGACGCCCATCCCGCCGCGCGCGATCAGCGACTGCAGGCGGTAGCCGCCGAGCTCGGATCCGATCGGGGGCAGGTCGCGCACGGCTCAGGCGAGCTCCCGGCCGGAGATGAGCCCGCTCTGCAGCGCGCGCTGGACGAGCGCGGCGCGCTTGCTGTTCTGCGGCAGGTCCTCGACGCCGAACTTCTCAAACAGCGCCCGCAGGTGCGCCTTGACCGCCTGGATGCTGAGAAAGAGCTCCCCGGCGATCTGCTGGTTCGTGGCCGGCGTGGCGTGCGTGGCGCCGTCCTTGAACGGCCGGCACAGCGCGATGAGCACCTTGCGCTGCGTCTCGGAGAGGTGGGCGGCGACCAGCACGTCGGAGGCGAGCATCGTGCTCGGCGCGGCCGCCTCGCCGGGCGCGCGGTAGAGCACGACCGTGCGGCCGAAGCGCAGCATGTCGCGGTCGCGCAGGCGGCGGCGCCCGTTGACGCGCTCGCCGTTGACGTAGGAGCCGTTGCGCGACAGGCCGTC
>JAUXSD010000117.1 GCA_030681525.1 Solirubrobacteraceae bacterium | reverse complement strand
GCGCAGGGTGCGGGCCCGTGGGCGCCGCAGACGGGGCAGGTCGTCGGCAGGAACACGCCCTGCAGCGTACGAACCAGGTGCGACAACGCCGAGTGTGGGTACTTCAGTGCGCTGTTCGCTCGCGAAGTACCCACACTCGATCAGATCACGTGCCGACGGTCCAGCTGCTCAGGTACTCGACCTGCTCGGGGGTCAGGACGTCGATCTCCACGCCCATGGTCTCCAGCTTGAGGCGGGCGATCTCGGCGTCGATGTCCTTGGGCACCAGGTACACCTTGGGCTCGAGGGAGCCCTTCTGGGCCAGGACCCACTCGGCGGCCAGGGCCTGGTTGGCGAAGCTCATGTCCATGACCGCCGCGGGGTGGCCCTCGGCGGCGCCCAGGTTGACCAGGCGGCCCTCGGCGATGATCAGGATCCGCTTGCCGTCGACCAGGAACTCCTCGGCCATGGCCCGGGCCATGCGCCGCTCGGACGACATCTTGGCCAGGGCCTCGAGGTCGATCTCGATGTCGAAGTGGCCGGAGTTGGCGCAGATGGCGCCGTCCTTCATGACCTGGAAGTGCTCGGCCCGCAGCACGTCACGGTCGCCGGTGACGGTGACGAAGATGTCGCCGATGCGGGCGGCTTCGCCCATGGGCATGACGCGGTGGCCGTCCATGACCGCTTCGAGGGCCCGCAGGGGGTCGACCTCGGTCACGATCACGCTGGCACCCATGCCCCGTGCCCGCTCGGACAGGCCCTTGCCGCAGTAGCCGTAGCCGGCGACGACCATGGTCTTGCCGGCGAGGAGCACGTTGGTGGCCCGGATGATGCCGTCGAGGGTCGACTGGCCGGTGCCGTAGCGGTTGTCGAACATGTGCTTGGTGTCGGCGTCGTTGACGGCGACGATCGGGAACTTGAGGGCCGAGTCGGCCTCCATGGCCCGCAGGCGGATGACGCCGGTGGTGGTCTCCTCGGTGCCGGCGAGGACCTCGCTGACCTGGTCGGGGCGCTCCCGGTGCAGGCGCGAGACCAGGTCGCAGCCGTCGTCCATGGTCATCTGGGGACGGGCGTCGAGCACGGCGTCGATGTGGCGGAAGTAGGTCTCGGTGTCCTCGCCCTTGATCGAGTAGGTGGCGATCCCCTCGTCGAGTGCGAGTGACGCGGCGACATCGTCCTGGGTGGACAGCGGGTTGGAGGCGCAGGCGACGACGGTGGCGCCGCCGGCCTTCAGCGTGCGCAGCAGGTTCGCCGTCTCGGTGGTGATGTGCAGGCAGGCGCCGATGGTGATGCCCTCGAGGGGGCGCTCCTTGGCGAAGCGCTCCCGGATGCTCTGCAGCACTGGCATGTGGCTGTCGGCCCAGGCGATGCGCTGGCGACCGAGCTCGGCCAGGGCGGGGTCCGCGATGTCGTACTGCACGCCGTCTGTCATTCGGAAGCTCCTTCGTCTTCGCCCGCCGCGGTGGCAAGGGCGTCTTTGATCTGTTCCTGCGCCGGGATGGGCCCGGGGTCGATGCCCTCCTGGAAGGCCATGTGCAGCGATGTGACGTTGCCGACCAGGATGAGGTCGAGCAGCAGGGCCAGCTCGCCCTCCCCCTGGGCCTCCACCGTCTCCACGGAGGAGACGACTTCGTCGAGGAGATCGGCGGTGATCTT
>JAUXSD010000114.1 GCA_030681525.1 Solirubrobacteraceae bacterium | reverse complement strand
TCGGCGGACTCGTCGTGGATGGCGGCTACATCTTGGCTGCGCGCCAGCGCGCCTACGACGAAGCTGATGCTGCCGCACGCGCTGGTGCGCAGGCGATCGATGTCGACACACTCCGCTCTGGTGGCTCGGCGACCCTCACCGTCTCCGAGGCACAACGTCGGGTCGACGACTACCTCCTGCCCTCTGGCCACGAAGGGGTCGTCGAGGTGAACGGCGACCAAGTCACCGTCACCATCACCCACGAACGGTCGCTGGTGCTGCTCGGTGCGTTCGGTGTCGGCCCGGTGACCATCGAGGCGACCGGCACGGCGTCCGCCATCCAGGCGGTCGAGGACGAGGACGTCGAACCATGACTGAGCGGATGCGAGAGATCGGGAGGGGCCTGGCCGCGGCCGTCGCCCTCCTGGTTCTCGTCGTGGGTCTCCCCATCGGCCTCTCAGCCGGAGTCGGCTGGCCCCTCCCGAGAGCGTTGCCGACCTGGTCCGAGGTGGGCGCCGCGCTGGGTGGATCGACCGTCTCGGACACCGCCCTGCTCAAAGCGCTTGCCTGCGCTTGCTGGCTCGTCTGGCTCCTCGTCGTCGCGTCGACCATGGAGGAGTTGGCTGCATGGGGTCGAGGACGGTCCGCCCGACGGCTTCCGGGAGGAGGAGCACTGCAGCCCCTGGTCCGTCAGTTGGTGATGACGGCGACCCTCCTGGTGGCGGCTGCGAAGTCGACCGCGGCACCAGCCAGCTCGCTGCCCCCGGCGATCTCGGCTTCCGCCGTCATGACGGAGATCTCCGAGCAGGTGTCGCCTTCTCAAGCGCCCGCCGAACCGGCACTCCCGAGTTGCCTCGTCCAGCCACGCGACTCCCTCTGGAAGCTCGCGGAGGACCACCTCGGTGACGGCATGCGGTGGCGCGAGGTGTGGGAGCTGAACCGCGATCGGGCACAGGTCGACGGCAGGGTCTTCACCGATCCCAACCTGATCCAGCCAGGATGGGAGTTGTCCATGCCGTCGGACGCGGTCGGGCTCGGCCCGCCAGTCCCGACAGCGGACAGCCCGCTACCCCCAGTCGTTCCGCCAACCCCGCCGGTCACGGTTCCTCCGACACCGGCCACGACCACGACCCAGCCCGCGCCGACAGCGACCACGGAGGTGCGCGCGGACGACTCGGATGCGCTCGACGCCCCCGGGCTCGAAGGCGGCGCAGCCGACGATCCTGATTTCGAGGTCGTTCCGCTGCTCGCGGGGGCGGCGCTCGTCGCGGCCGGTCTGGTGATCTCGGTCGACCGACTTCGACGACGTCAGCTCCGTCATCGACCGGCGGATCGCTCGATCCGACTGCCGGGCCAGGCAGAGCGGCGCGTCGAGGTGAGCCTTCGGCGCGCGGCTGACACCGCGGGCTACAGCCGCCTCGACCTCGCCCTGCGCAACCTTTCCCATCAACTGCGAGCTGCCGGCGACAACGAGCGCCCACGCGTCGACGTCGTCAGCGTCGGACCGGCCGGCATCGAAATCCTCCTCGACCGCGCGACGGACGCGCCCGCCGGTCCGTTCGACGTCGCCGCATCAGGCCGCGCCTGGACGCTGCCGGCTCGCGTCGACGACGACCTGCTCGAAGCGATCGCTCGTGAAGAGCCCGGCCCCGTGCCTGCGCTCGCCGCCGTCGGCACTGTCGACGACCGCACGGTACTGCTCGACCTCGAGTCGTCGCCGTGCACAGTGTTGAACGGCGATCCTTCTGACGCGCGCGCCCTCCTGTGGACGATGGCCGTCGATCTGGCCACTAGCAACCGAGCCGACGACATCGACCTCGTCCTCATCGGCGAGGTCCCCCCGGGACTCGACGCACTGGACCGCGTCCGTCGGGTCGGCCAGGTCTCCGAGGTGCTCGACGAGCTCGAGCTCCAGGTCCGTTCGACCCAAACACTGCTCGCGGCTGACGGGCACCAAGTTGCGTTTGATGCCCGGCTTGCGGGCCACGGCGACGGAATGGCACCGACTGTCATCGTCATAGACGCGCAGGGCGGAACCGACGACGGCGTGGGACGCCTCCTGGAGCTTGCCCGACGGCAAGCAGGGGTCGCCGTCGTCCTGACCGGCGAGGTCGACGAG
>JAUXSD010000319.1 GCA_030681525.1 Solirubrobacteraceae bacterium | reverse complement strand
GAACCCTAAGAACATCAGATACCCGGATCAACAAAATTTTTCGGTAGGGCAGATTATTTTTTGGGGTGTCACGTTGGTGCTGGCTGTTAGCTTTTTTTTCTTTGTGCGACGCCTGACAGCCTGCTGGCAATTGACTGCCCTCCCAGGTACGCCACCTTCTTATTGCGCCGGAAATCTGGAAAGTCAATCTGGCATCCCAGATCTCAACATTGACGGTGCGCCCATTGCAGATATTCCTTCCGATGTTGAAGCACCGCAGATTGAGGTGCCTCGCTGGGATGGAGGCAGCCGTATCAATATTGTTTTCTTTGGTCTGCGGGGCGGCGACGTCAGCGGTGACGATTGTCCGGCCTGCACTGATACGATCATGTTATTGACCATCGACCCTGTTACCAAAACAGCCGGCATGCTGTCCATCCCCCGTGATCTATGGGTCAATATCCCAGGCTTTGGCTACAGCCGCATCAATACAGCCTGGACTCTTGGAGAGGGAGCCAAACTTCCGGGTGGCGGGCCAGGTCTGGCGATGGAAACCGTCTCCCAATTTATCGGCGTGCCGGTTCATTATTATGTTCAGGTGGATTTTGGTACCTTTGTGTCTTTCATCAACATGATCGGCGGCATCGACGTTTATGTTGATGAAAGAATGGTATTGGACCCGGCAGGTACTGGGCAGGATCATTTTGTGCTTACCCCCGGCGACTTTCGCCATCTAACCGGGAAACGTGCTCTTGCGTATGCACGTTGTCGTCATGAGTCCCAGGGTTGCAGTGGTGGAGATGTGGGTCGCGCAAAGCGCCAACAACAAGTCATCATGGCGATCAGGGACAAGGTGTTCGATCCGATTTACTTTCCCGAATTATTGGCACAGGCTCCGGAAATTTATCAAACCTTCTCAGCTGGCATCCATACCAACATGTCCTTCGAGGATAGCTTGAAACTGGTTGTGCTCGCAAAAGACATTCCGATTGAAAGCATCAAGCAAGGCGTGATCGACAACAAAATTGCAGTATTTTCGAATTTCACGCTCAATGGAGTTACTGCCAGTGTACAGAGACCCATCCCGGATATGATCCGTATTCTGCGCGATGAGATCTTTGTTCCCGGCGGACCGCTTAGTCCACTTGCACAGGGTGACGCAGCAACATTTATGCAGGCAGATGCGGCGCGGATACGAATTACTAACAATACCTATACGGCAGATTTAGACGGACGTACTGCCAATTTCCTGATGGCACATGGGATGCAGGTGACGGAATATGGTGTCCCCACCGGATGGTCTGAACAGACTGTGCTGGTCCTGTATTCCCCAAAGCTATATGCTCTCAGGTATTTGACCGATACTTTTGGGGTCATGGGGAGTAACCAGATCATCATCAAGCCTGACCCAGCTGCGACGGTTGATATCGAGATTCGTATCGGAGAGGATTGGGTCGGCATGTTGCCTGCGGGGTATTAGGGCAAACACGAAATTACCGGTGTCCCTGTCTCAGGCATTCAGCTGTAGCGATCCGGGAAACTGATGGAACATATCTTATACATGCGGGGTTACAGGAATCCGTGGATCGAACTCTGGTAGAAACGACCGAAGCCCGCGACGCACTGGTACGACAGCGGGCCGGGTTGTTCGGTGTGATGGGTATGCTTTGATTGGAGTTGGCGATTATCGCGCCGCTCAAGGGGCAGGACTGATTTAACTTCTTGCTTAACGAGTTCATTAATGTTAATGATGCTAATGAGCGTTTACAAGAGAACAGATCGACACTTTTTGTATATTTCATTTACGTGGGGAGAAATAAGTTGAATGAAATACTCATTATTTAACAACTTTGCCAGTCTTGCATGCACAGATAAATGACAGTTGTTACATAACGTAATCACCTCATTTGGAAAGTACTCTGCTCCTCCCCAAGATACAGGGACTATGTGATGAAGGTGCAAATTTTCAGTGGAATCGCATAATTCGCACTTGTTTTTTCTGATTTCGTGTCTTTGGTTCCAACCAATATTAGCCGCTCTTTTGTGGGCGTAATCCGAGAATTTTCTTTTTCTTCCGATAATCCTGGATTTTGAGTTTAATGATTTGAGGGCATTTTTCATTACTTCTATCTTCTCAAATCCCTTAGTCACTTTTCCGACATAATACATGTCACAGAACTTTTCTGCATCCAAAATGGAAATGTCAATATTGTTCTCCGCGAGTTTCATCAATTCTGTCGCCCCATTGTATCCCCAGGTTTTTACCCTACGGATACAATGCCTGCATACTTCAGTATCAACTTTCTTTTGTCCCCAGTATTCGATTTCTTTTTTGCATATGATACACGTTTTGGTTTCCATGAAGTTAATTATATCGGATTTCTGTAATTATCCGATATAAAATTATGGACTAATTTTTGTTGTTTTGTTGAGAACATCACTTGTTTTTACCTTATTTGATTCAAGTA
>JAUXSD010000293.1 GCA_030681525.1 Solirubrobacteraceae bacterium | reverse complement strand
GCTGCCCGTCCCCCACGCCGGCTGCCACAGGCTCGTCGCACACGACCACCACACGACCGGCGTGCTCGAGCTCGAGGTCGGCGATGGCGTGCGCTGCCACGCCGTGCAGTTCACCGCGGGCCTGATCGGCTGACGGCCAGGATTCAAGGTCGCTGGAGCACCGGCGAACGGCATCGCTGAGGGAGTCAGGCTGTTCGGACGAGGGCGGTCCGGCCGGGGCGGGTGGCGGGTGGCGCGCGAAACCTGGAGCAACGCCCACGCGACGGCAACTCACACCTCAGCATGCCGTTCGAGCACGCGATCGCCAGCGCTCAGGCGGCGCGAACCGCACACACCACACTGGCGGCCGCGCCCATCCGTCGACCAGCCCTCAAGCCCGTGGCACCAGCACGTGCTGGACGCCGGAGAACACGATCGCCGGGTGGCGCCCGGCGTCGAGCCACTCGGCGAGCGGCGATGCGGCGTCGTGCTCGACCTCGGCGTGTCCGAGCCCGGCGCGCCCGCGGACCCGCACGGAGAACTCGCGCGGGCGTGCGTCGGGCCACACCTGCACACAGCGAAAGCTCCCGGCGAACGGCAGGCGCCGCTTCCGCGCGCTGGTGGTCACGGCCACCGCCCACCCCTCCCCGCGCGCGGTCGCGCGGCCCGGTCGCCCGACGTCGCCGTCGAAGCTCGCGAGGACCTTCGGCAGCGCCCAGTTGCCGCGCCCGCCCTCGACGCTGGGCTCGGAGTCGACGGCGATGAACGGGACGTGGCCGACCAGCGGCCACAGCAGAAGCGGCGCGCCGATGATCTCGTCGTACGGGCCGACCGGGCCCTCGCGGTAGGTGACCAGGGCGCCCAGCGTGAGCGGCAGGCCGGCCCGCTGGGACAGCTCGGGCGCCAGCGCGTCGCGCGCGGCCGGCGTGGCGGGGTGAAACCACAGCACCGCGTCTATCACGCTGCGCCACGGCGCGGCGGGGACCATCGGCGCAGTCTTCATCCACCGCGATAGTCGTCGTGCGCGATCCACTTCGCGTACTCCAACTCGCGTTGGAGCCACGGTGGCGCGTCCTCGTCGGTGATGGCGAAGATGAGCGAGAAGTAGCGGCGAACGGGAGTCAGGTCGGTGATCTGGCGCAGCAGGTGCTCGCTGATCGGAGCAGGATCTGGGGCAAAGAGCGTCTCGAGCCGGGCCTGAAGCTCCGAAGCGTCGCCACGTTCCTCGCGCGCGTCGGCCTCGGCGCGAGCGAGCTCCCGCCGAAAGCACTCGGGCATCTCCTTGCCGGCATTCGCCCAGGGCGCTGCGCAGGCCCGGGCGAGGCCGAGGCGCCTGAAGCTGGGCGGTAGCGCGCTGAGCCCGAGCAGAAATGACGCCGACGCGGAGGGGACGCCGCGCTCACCCAGGATTGTCACGCGCCCGGCGTCGAGGGCGCTCTGGAGGGCGACTTTGTCGTCGTGAAGACTCATGTCGGAGCGTTACCCGCCGGAGCGCAGCGCGGCCGCCGGCACGACGCTGAGCAGCCGCTCCAGGCGCGGCGGCCCGTCGTCGTCGAGGGCGATCGCGCCGCCCGGCCAGTACGGGCTCGAGCTTGCCACCTCGCGGCGCAGGAAGGCGCGCTCGAAGAGCCAGCTGCCCGGGTTGTGCAGCTGCGTCCCGGCCGGCGTGGACCACTCGGCGCCGTCGTCGGAGCCCAACCGCCCCGTGCGGTGGGTGTGTCCGAAGATGAGGTGCTCGGGCGCGATCCGCAGCCGCCGCGCGGTCTCGCCGATCGCCTCGAGCCCCGCGACGCGCAGATCGTGCAGGGTGACATGCGGCTGGACCGGCCCGAGCCCGGCGCGGTTGGCGGCGAACACCGCAAGCCGGAACGGCACGGCCAGCGCATAGCCGCGCGCGCGCCGGCCGCGGCCGGTGCCGGTCAGCGCGCGCCACGTGCCGACCGCCGAGCCGCCGCCGACCACCGCGCGGCCGTCTCCCCCGCGCTGCGCGCTGGCCTGGCTGAGCGCGTAGATCGGCGCGAGGATCGCCTCGTAGTCGTCGGGCGTGGCGGGATCCGGGATCTGGCCGACCATCCTCGCCATCGCTCCCGCGACCAGCCGCTCGGGCATCGGGATCGGGAAGTGGACGTCGAGGTAGTGGCCGTGCGTGGCGTAGACGTCGTCGCGCAGCCAGACGCCCGGGTAGGCGACCTCGACCTGCGCCGGCGAGAGGAAGCCGGCCAGCCGCTTGGCGATCCACGACGCCTTGAACGCGGGCACGCGCTCCTCGAGCGGCAACGGCGGCGGCGCCTCGCGGCGCCCGCGCCAGTCCAGCCAGCCCGCGGCGATCGCGTGGTCGTGGTTGCCGGGCACGAGGACGATCTGCGCCCCGTCGGGCAGCGCGGCGCCGATCGCGCGCATGATCGGCTCGGCGCGGGCGAGCGCATCGCGCGCGGGCCCGTGGCGCAGCTCGAGCGTGTCGCCGAGCAGGACGAGCCGGTCGACGCTCGCCAGCCGGGCCGTCAGCAGATCGAGCGGCGCGGGCCGGGCGAGCACGTCGGCGCCGCTGCGCAGGCCGATGTGCAGGTCGGAGATGACGAGCGTGCGCATCCGGCGGCGCAGCCTAGTCGAGCAGGGCCCGGCAACGGCCTCGCCGGCGGGGCGCGACCGGCGCTCAGACCCGGGCCGCGAGGTCCTCGCGGATGCGCTTGGGCAGCATGAAGCGCACGTCCTCGCGCATGACCTCGAACTCCGAGACGTCCTGCACGCCACGGTCGGTGAAGTACGTCACGAGCCGGTCGACGAGCTCCTCCGGCGCGCTGGCGCCCGACGAGATGCCGACGACGCGCTTACCGTCGAGCCATTCCTCGAGGACCTGCGACTCGTTGTCGATGAGGTGCGAGTCGGTGCCGCAGTCGCGCGCGACGTCGACCAGGCGCTGGGAGTTGGAGGAGTTCCGCGAGCCGATGACGAGCACGAGGTCGCACTCGGCGGCCATCTGCTTGACGGCCGCCTGGCGGTTGGTCGTGGCGTAACAGATGTCGTCGGTGCGCGGCCCGGTGATCGACGGAAAGCGCTCACGCAGGCGGTTGATGATCGTCCGCGTCTCGTCGACCGACAGCGTCGTCTGCGAGATGTAGGCGACCCGCTCCGGGTCGGCGACCTCGAGCGCGTCGACGTCGGCCTCGGTCTCGACGAGCACGATCGCCTCCGGCGCCTCGCCCATCGTGCCCTCGACCTCCTCGTGCCCGTCATGGCCGATGAGCACGATCGTGTAGCCCTCGGCGGCGAACTTCTTGGCCTCGACGTGGACCTTCGTCACGAGCGGGCAGGTCGCGTCGATCGTCGACAGCGAGCGCTCGGCGGCCTGCGCATGGACGGCCGGCGAGACGCCGTGTGCCGAGAACACGGTCGTCGCGCCCTCGGGGATCGTCTCGTCGATCTCGTCGACGAAGATCGCGCCGCGCGCCCGCAGCTGCTCGACGACGTGCTTGTTGTGGACGATCTCCTTGCGCACGTAGACCGGCGCGCCGTAGAGCTCCAGCGCGCGCTCGACGGTCTGCACGGCGCGGTCGACGCCGGCGCAGTAGCCGCGCGGCGCCGCCAGCAGCAGCCTCTCGACGGTGAACGTCATGCCTTCAGTGTAGGCCGCCCGCGCGACCGGTCAGCGGGCGACGCGCAGGCGCGCGACGAGCCGGTGGACCGCCTCGCCGACCGCGTCGAGGCTGCGCTGCGAGACGGCGCCGAGATCGTCGTCGAGCGTGTCGCGCAGCGGGTAGTCGAAGTCGATGAGGTCGATCGCCGGCACCCCGCGCTGGGTGAACGGGACGTGGTCGTCGATGATCTGGCCCGCCGTGCGGTTCGGAAACAGCGCCCCGACGCCGACCGCGCGCGCCGCGCTGCGCAGCCGCGCCCACAGCTGCGGGTCGGAGCCGTCCTCGCGCGGGAAGCTCAGGCCGCGCCGCTCGGCGATGTAGTCGAGCAGGATCATCGCGGAGGTGTCACCGGCGTGGCGCTCGGCGTAGGCCTTCGAGCCGCGCAGGCCGCATTCGATGAACGGCTCGCAGCCGGCCGGCTCCTCCTCGCCGTCGAAGAGCACGAAGCGCAGCGCGCGGGCGTTGCGCGGCCGCGGCGCGCGGGCGAACGCGCGCGCGAGCGTGACCACCGCGGCCGTGCCGGCCGCGCCGTCGTTGGCGCCGACGAACCCCTCCGGGGCCGCCTCGACGTCGTAATGCGCGCCGACGACGATCGCCGGCATGCGGCCGGGAACGCTGCCGACGACGTTGCGCAGCCCGGGGTGGCCGGGGACGTCCTCGAAGCTGCCCCGGGGCAGCAGCGCTCTCAGCCGCACGGCCAGGCGACGCAGCGCCGGCGAGCCGGCGGGCCGCCAGCCGTAGTCCTCGACCTGGGTGCGCAGCAGCGCGAAGGCGCGGGCGCCGTCGAAGCGGTTGGCGGTGGCCCGCGGCGCCAGGCGTCCCGGGCCGGCGACCGTCGGCGCGGCGGTGGCGGCCGTCGCCGGCGTCGCCGGGACCGCCGGCTCCATCGCCTCCCCCGAGGAGTCCGACCCGCAGCCCGACAGCGCCAGCAGCGTCGTCACGGCCAGGACGGCGCGCCTCGGCGGCCGGTGACTAGTCATTGCTGACGGTCGCCTCGAGCAGCCAGGCGAAGCGCTCGCGCGCGGCGGCCCGGCGGGTCGGGACGTGCTCGCTCGGGATACCGTCGGTGGGCGGCGCGTAGCCGCGCAGGATCTGGCGCGCGACCGACTGGCGGTGCACCTCGTCGGGACCGTCGTACAGGCGCGCGCCGCGCGCGAAGCGGTACATCGCCTCCAGCGGCATGTCGGTCGAGTAGCCCAGCGCGCCGTGCACCTGCAGCGCGCGGTCGATGACGTCGTGCAGCACCTGCGCGCCGTGGAACTTGATCAGCGAGACGTCGGTGCGGGCGGCGGCCGCACCCTGGGTGTCGATCTTCCAGGCGGCGTGCAGCGTCATGAGCCGCGCGGCCTGCATCTGGGCGGCGGAGTCGGCGATCCAGTTCTGCACGGTCTGCTTCTCGCCGAGCACCGAGCCGTGCGCCTCGCGGTAGGTGGCGCGCTCGCAGAGCATGTCGAACGCGCGCCGCGCGACGCCGAGCCAGCGCATGCAGTGGTGGATGCGGCCGGGCACGAGCCGCGACTGGGCCAGTAGGAAGCCCGCGCCGCGCGGGCCGAGCAGGCTCGCGGCCGGCACGCGGACGTCCTCGTAGACGATCTCGGCGTGCCCGCCCAGCCGGCCGAAATGCTCGGCCGGGTGCTCCATCGTCGGCACGTCGCGCAGGATCCGCACCCCGGGGGTGTCGGCCGGCACGAGGAGCATCGACGCGCGCCCGTGGCTGCGCGCGTCGGGATCGGTGACCGCCATCACGATGAGGAAGTCGGCCACCGACGCGTTGGACGAGAACCACTTGTGCCCGTCGATGACCCATTCGCCGGCGGCCTCGTCGAGCACCGCGCGCGTCTGCAGCAGCGTCGGGTCGGCCCCGGCGGTGCCCGGCTCGGTCATCGAGAACGCCGAGCGCAGGTCGCCCGCCAGCAGCGGTGCGAGCCAGCGCTCCTTCTGCTCCTCGCTGCCGGCGAGCGCGATCAGCTCGGAGTTGCCGGAGTCCGGCGGCTGGTTGCCGAACGCGCTCGGGGCGTACGGCGACGAGCCGAGGATCTCGTGCATGAGCCCGAGCTTGACCTGGCCGAAGCCCTGGCCGCCGAGCTCGGGCGGCAGATGGGCCGCCCACAGGCCGCGCTCGCGCACCTGCGCCTGCAGCGGCGCCAGCGCGCGGTCGAGCTGCTCGCGGTCGAGGTCGAGCGTCTCCAGCGGCCAGATCTGCTCGCGTACGAAGCCGGCCATCCAGTCCAGCTGGGCCTGAAACTCGGGCTCGGTGGAGAAGTCCCATGCCATCGGCTGGAGGCCAGGGTACGCGGCAGGCGGGTGTGAGGCACGCGGTTGATTAGTCTGACCCGTCCATGCCCCCTCGCCATCTGGACCGCCTGTCCGCCGTGGACGCGGCCTTCCTGCACCAGGAGGGGCCGAACTCGCACATGCACATCGGCGCGCTCGTGCGCGCCGAGGGACCGGCGCCGCCGTACGACGACTTCCTGGACTCGATCCGGGCGCGCCTGCACTACGTCCCGCGCTACCGCCAGCGGCTCGTCTACCCGCCGGCCGCCAGCGGCCGGCCGCTGTGGGCCGATGACGCCGACTTCAACCTCGAGTACCACGTACGCCACACCGCGTTGCCCGCGCCGGGCAGCGACGAGCAGCTCATGAACCTCGCCGCGCGCGTGTTCTCCCAGCAGCTCGACCGCTCCAAGCCGCTGTGGGAGCTGTGGCTCGTCGAGGGCCTCGCCGACGGCGGCTTCGCGCTGCTGTCCAAGAGCCACCACGCGATGATCGACGGCATCGCCGGCGTCGACCTCGGCACGGTCCTCTTCGACCTCGGACCGGACGGACGCCCGCTGGAGGACGGCCTCGAGCCGTGGATGCCAGATCCCGCTCCGAGCCCGCTGGACCTGCTCGCCGCGGGCGTCACCGGGATGACGAAGGCGTCGCTCGGTGTCGCCGCGAAGGCGCTCGGCTCGCTGAGCCGGCCCGAGCGCGCGATCGAGGACGCGAAGGTCGCCGTCGAGGGGCTCGGCGAGATCGTCTGGGCGGCGGCGAACCCGGCGCCGCCCTCGCCGCTGAACGTCGAGATCGGCCCGCACCGCCGCTTCGCCGGGATCGCCTGCGAGCTGCAGGACTTCAAGGACGTCAAGAACGCGTTCGGCGGGACCGTCAACGACGTCGTGCTCGCGGTGGTCGCGGGCGCGCTGCGCCACTGGCTGCATTCGCGCGGCGTGCGCACGCAGGGGCTCGAGCTGCGCGCGCTCGTGCCGGTCTCCGTGCGCCACCGTGACCCGGTGCACAACGGCGTCGGCAACCGCCTGGCGGTCATGCGCGGCCCGCTGCCGGTCTACGTCGAGGATCCGGTGCAGCGCCTGGCGGTCGTCGCCGCCGCGATGGACGACCTCAAGGAGTCCAAGCAGGCCGTCGGCGCCGAGGTGCTGACGAGCATGCAGCAGTTCGCGCCGCCGACGGTGCTGGCGCAGGCCTCGCGGCTGAACTTCTCGACGATCCTCTTCAACCTGCTCGTCACGAATGTTCCGGGTCCCCAGTTCCCGCTCTACGTCCAGGGCCGCGAGATGACCTCGGTCTTCCCGATCGCGTTCCTGCCCAAGGACCACGCGCTGGCGATCGCGATCATGTCCTACAACGGGCAGATGAACTTCGGGCTGCTCGGCGACTACGACGCGATGCCCGACCTCGGCGAGTTCGGCGAGGCGATCGAGGCCTCGTTGGCCGAGCTCGTGTCGCTGGCGGCGCGCCAGGCGCGCGCCGGCTCCGGCGTGGCTTAGCGCCGGCGGTCGATGCGCATCGACAGGTCCGGCTTGGCGGGTCGGTCCTCGCGGTTGCCGGCCTTGTCGACGGCCACGGTGTAGAAGCGATACAGCGAGCCGGGCTTGACCTTCATCCGCAGGCTGGCCTTGCGCGTGCGTTTGATGCGCCGGTACGGACGCCGGTTGGCCGATCGGTAGACCTCGTAGACGTCGAGGCCGGACGGCGTCAGGCCCGCGGACGCGGTGTCCGAGCCGCCGAGCTTCAGCGTGACGCGCCGCGCCTTGCGCACCCGCTTCTCGCCCCTGAGCCGGGACTTCGGCGCGCGGCGGTCGATCGTGCGCACGGCGTTCAGCGCGGCGGCGGCGTCGATCGTCCCCCAGCCGACATCGGCGTTCCAGCCGCTGCCGGCCGGCCGCGTCGCGGTCTCCTTGAAGGTGCGGATGATGTCGCCGGCCGTCGCGTCGGGGTTGAGCCGGCGCGCCATCGCCGCGACGCCGGCCACGATCGGCGCGGCCATCGAGGTGCCCTGGAGGTAGGCGAAGCGCGCGTCGCCGTCGAGCGTCGTGCGGCAGCGGCAGTCGTCGCCCGGAAACAGCAGGCCGCCGCCGGCCTCGAGCTCGGTCGGGTTGCCGGGGAACGCCGCGAAGATGCCCGCCGGGCCGCCGCCCCCCTCGAAGCCGCCGGGCGCGGCGAGCGAGATCTGCGTCCCGCGGCCGGCGAACGAGGCGCGCTGCCCGGCGAAGTTCACGGCGGTGACGGTCAGGCCGCGGCCGGCGGCGAGATCGCCGCCGCTGCCGGTCGGCTGCAGCAGGTTCGACGGGTAGCCCTGCTCCTCGTCGGGCTGGTCGTCGGCGGCCGCGACGAGCACCGAGCCCTTCTCGAACGCGTAGTCGACGGCATCCCGGACCGGCTGGGGCGCGGCGGGGTCTTGGCTGCCGAAGCTCATGTTGATCGCGTCGGCTCCGCGGTCGGCGGCCTGCACGATCGAGCGCGCGATCGAGCCGTCGCTGAGGTCGCTCTTGAAGATGAGCAGCCGGCAGTTCAGCCCGGAGCCGACGCTGCCGAAGGCGTTGTCGCCGGCGCCGCAGGCCAGCGAGGCGACGTGCGTGCCGTGGCCGTTCTCGTCGCTCGTGGCGGGACCGTGGCCGCTGATCGCGTCGTTGTCGATCGCCTCGGTGACCTTGCCCTGCAACTCGGGGTGCCCGCCGTCGACGCCGGTGTCGATGACGGCGACGGTCGCGCCGTCGCCGCGCGAGACGTCCCACGCGGCGGGCAGGCCGATCCGCGGCACCCACCATGCGACGTTCGTGCCCGCCGGCGTGCCGGCGGCGGTCTCCGACGCGCTGATCGCCGGGTCGTTGGGCGTGTAGCGCAGCGTCGCGCGGCGCTCGACCTCGACGGAGCGCACACCGGGCAGGCGGCGCAGGAGCGGCGCGAGCACGGAGAGGGCGACCCCGGCGGCGGGCCGCACGCTGACGAGACCGATCTGCGGAACCTGGGCGCCGTCCCGGCGCGCCGCGGCCTGACCGACGACGGCCGCCGTGGCGGCGCGGGCGGCGGCGCTGCCGGGAGCCGCCTCGAGCGTGACGAGCAGGCGGCCGGTGCGCTCCGGCGGCGCGGCCTGGGCGACGGCCGCGGGGCCGGCGGCGAGCGCCGCTGCGAGCACGGCGAGGCCGCGGGCGATCAGGCGCACAGATGGCATGGTGCCGTCAACCCGCGCGGCGGGCGGTCGTTGCGCCGCGCGCGGAAGTGGGCGCGGATGCGGCAGGCCCCCCGGCTCAGAAGCCGAGTGCGAACTTCGCGTCCTCGCTCATCTTCTCGGGCGACCACGGCGGGTCGAACGTCATCTCGCTGCGGACGGACTCGACTCCTTCCAGCGGGAGCACGAACTCCTCGATCTGCTCGGTGATCTGCGGGCCGATCGGACACGCCGGCGTGGTCAGCGTGAACGTGACCATCACGTTGCCGCTGTCCTGCTGGATGCCGTAGATCAGGCCGAGCTCGACGAAGTCCAGACCGAGCTCCGGATCGATGACGTTCGTGAGTGCCTCTTCAATTTCTTGCAGCGTTGCCATGCGGATGATTGTATCCCCGGCGAGTCAGGTCGAAGCCGGCTTGGAGGAGCCATCGTCACGTACGAGGACAATCCACCGACGCTGCGGTGCTATGGGGACGAGGATCGCTCGACTCAGTCGCTGCGACGCCAGGCGCTGTCGCAGGCGCTCTGCGCCCCGGCGAACGTCGTCGTCGACCTGGCCGAGCTCGCGTTCGCCGACCCGTCGCTCATGCTCGACTTCGCGATGATCGCGCGGCGCCTGCGCAAGGCCGGCCGCGAGCTGACGCTGCGCAACGCCCAGCCGGACATCTCCGTGCTCATCGAGTACGTCGGCCTGCACCGCCTCCCGGGCGTGAACGTCATGCCGGCGCCGGCGCCGGCCTGAGCGGCCGCCCGCCTGGCACGGGCCGTCGCCCGCTCTGAGCGGCGCGGATCAGCTGTGCTCGGCCCGCCGGCCCGCGATCGCGCTGGCGTAGCCTTCACCTGACCATGGCGCTCCTGCTCGTCTTCCTCTTCATCGTCGTCCCGATCGTCGAGCTGTACGTGATCATCCAGATCGGCCAGGCGATCGGCGTGCTGCCGACGATCGCGCTGCTGATCCTCGACTCGGTCCTCGGGGCCGCGCTCATGCGCTCCCAGGGGCGTGCGGTGTGGCGGCGCTTCAACGGCGCGATCGCCGAGGGCCGCGTGCCGGGCCGGGAGGTCATGGACGGAGCGCTCGTGATCTTCGGCGGCGCGCTGCTGCTGACGCCAGGCTTTCTGAGCGACATCCTCGGCCTGATCCTGCTGCTGCCGCCGACGCGGGCCGTCGTGCGCGCGGTCCTGCTGCGCCGCTTCGCCGGGCGGGTCGTGGCCGGGGCCGCGACCGGCGCGCAGGCGCGCATGGGCCGGATGTTCACCTTCGAGGCCGGCGGTCCGGGCGCCGGCCGCCGGCGGCCGGCGGCGCCGTCCGACGACGACGACGTCGTCGAGGGCACGGCCAGCGAGGTCCCTCCGCAGCGGCGGGAGCTGCCGTGACGCCCGTCAGCGCCGACGACGAGCATCCGCGCTCCAGCGACGACCCCGCGTTCCGCGACGCGATCACGTTCTCGTTCGGCGATCCGGTCGCGCAGGTCTACGGCCTGGCGCGCGTGGCCATCGGCGGCGGCGGGGCAAGCGGGTTCGCGGTCGTCTACGCCGGCGACGAGCTGGCCGGCGCCTCGACCGAGGCGCAGGTTGCGCTCGACGCGCCCGAGGACTGGGACGCGGTGCGGGCGGCGGGCGTGCGCTGCAGCGTCGACACGCCGCTTGCGTCCTGGACCGTCGAGTACGCCGGTGCCGACGCGGCGTTCGAGCTGCGCTTCGAGGCGCTGTCGCCGCCGGCGGCGCTCGACCCCGCGGGCCCGGTCGCCCAGGCCGGCGGGCTGGAGGGCTACGAGCAGCTCTGCGGGGTCAGCGGCGCCGTGCGCCACGCCGGGCGCTCGCACTCCATCCGCTGCCTGGGCCAGCGCGGCCATGGGTGGGGCCGGCCGGACTGGAGCCGGATCGAGCTGGCCCGGACGCTGTCGGCCTGGATGGGCGCCGACCGCGCGGTCACGCTGACCGCCGTGCGCCCGGCGAAGGCCAAGCACCATGACGCCGAGCTCGTGGGCGGCTTTCTCATCGACCGCGGCGAGCCGCTCGAGATCTTCGACGCGCGCCTGTCGACGACGTACGACGGCGAGCTGCGACAGCGGCGCGCCGGCCTGGAGCTGTGGATGAGCGAGGAGGGCGGCTATGCCCGCCGCGCCGCCGGGTCGGCGGTCTGCGGCACGACCGTCGAGCTCGGCGAACTGCGCCTCGACAGCTCGTTCTTCTCCTGGACGATGGAGGGACGCGCCGGCACGGGGCGCTACGACGTGCTGCGCCGGGCGAGCGGCAACGGCGGCGGCGGGCTCCTGCGCCGCCGGTGATCCGGGCGATCGTCAGCGACTTCGGCGGCGTGCTGACCACGCCGCTGAGCGGTTCGTTTCAGAGCTTCGCCGATGGCTCCGGGGTCGACCTCGAGACGATGGGCCAGGCCCTCACGGCGCTGCACGAGCGCGACGGCATCCATCCGCTGCACGAGCTCGAGTGCGGGCGATTGAGCGAGACGGCGTTCGTCGAGAGCCTGCGCGACTCCCTCGCCGATCTGCTCGGGCGCCGGGTCGAGCTCGCGTCGCTGGCCGATTCGCTGTGGGAGGGGCTGTTTCCCAACGAGGCGATGATCGCGTTCATGGCGTCGCTGCGCGCCGAGGGCTACAGAATGGGGCTCTTGACGAACAACGTGCGTGAATGGGAGCTGAAGTGGCGCGCGATGGCGCCGATCGACGACATCTTCGAGCTCGTGATCGACAGCGCGTTCGTCGGCGTGCGCAAGCCCGACCCGGAGATCTACGAGCTGACGGTGACGGGTCTCGGCGTGCCGGCCGCCGAGTGCCTGTTCGTCGACGACATCGAGGTCAATTGCGACGCCGCGCAGGCGGCCGGGATGACCGCGGTGGTCTTCCGCGACGCTCAGCAGGCGATCGCCGAGATGCGGGCGATCCTCGCTGCGGAGGGGCTAGTTGTCTGAGCCCAGCCGGTCCCAGAGGTAGAGCTCGACGCACTCCGTCGCCAGCTCCATGCAGCGCGCGCGCGACAGGTGCGGCAGGACGGTCTCGAGCGCCTGGTCCTCGGCCACGCCGGCGTCGAAGGCCTCCTCCCCGCGGAAGCCCGCCGCGATCTTCAGCGCCTCGCGGCGGTTGTCTCCGAGGCTCGGGAAGACGTTGACGAGGAACTCGCGGTTGGCGATCGGGTGGCCGACCTCCAGCGACGCATGCCAGGCGGCGAGCATCGACAGATCGTGCTCGTCGAGGTCCTGGACGGCCTTCGCGTAGTGCGAGGCCAGCTCGTTCTCCGGGATCTCATCGACCCACGCGCGCACGAGCTCGCCGAGCAGCTGGCGACGCGCCTCGCGGCCAACGGATTCGGCGATCACCCGGATCGCGTCCTGCGGTTCGATGAAGCACAACGGCATGGCAACTCCCTGGCCGGGGAAGTGGGACTCCAGGCAAGGTACGGGGGGTGTCGGACGGGATCGCGCGGGATGCAACAAGCCGCCCGCGCGTACGTACTAGTGGGCCGCGCGCAAACGTTGCACGCGAAACGTCGGGCGCCAATCACCGCCAAGCGGCGTCCTCGGACGCTCGATGTGCCGGGGGCACACCTTCGGTCCTGCGTCCTTGCCTGGCGGCGCCGGCATCCCGGCGTTTCACGCACAACGCTCCCGCGCGACCCACTAGCGTTCAGGCATGCCCGTCATCGCCGCCGTCCTGCTCCTCGCCTGCCTCGCGTTCGCCGCGGTCCTCTGGCATCGCCGCGAGGGTCGCGAGAACACGGCCGAGCTCGACGAGGCGATCGGCCGCGCGCGCGAGGGGCTGCGCGAGGTGCAGTGGCGCCGCGCGGTCATCCCGGGCGCGGTCGTGCTGGCGCTCATCCTGCTGGCGACGCTCGCGCGCAACCCGAGCCGCTGGGCGCTGCTGCTCGTGGCGCTCGGCGCGCTGGCGGCCGGCGTCGTCGCGTTCGTGGTCAGCGAGCGCCGCCGGCGCGCGAGCTGACGCCCTACGCCACGACCTCCATCCCGACGCGGTCCGCCTCGTCGGCCTCGCTCGGCGATTCGACGGCCAGCACCGCCTCGAGCGCGGCGATCGCGACGGCGAGCTGGCCGAGGTCGGGCTCGCGGGTGGTCAGCAGCTGCAGCTTCATGCCGGGCAGCATGAGGATCTGCGCCCAGCGCTTGGCGCGGTTGCGCCCGAACCACTTGATGACCTCGAACGCGAGGCCCGCGATGAGCGGGATCCCGAGGACGCGCGAGATCAGCAGCCAGTACCACTCGGGCGTACCGAGCGGGGCGAAGACGACGACCGCGACGATCATCACGATGAGCAGGAAGCTCGTGCCGCAGCGCGGGTGCAGGCGGCTGAAGTGCTGCGCGTTCTCCGGCGTCAGCGGCACGCCGGCCTCGTAGCAGGAGATCGTCTTGTGCTCGGCGCCGTGGTACTCGAAGACGCGCTGCAGGTCCTTCATCCGGGAGACCGCGTACAGGTAGGCGAGGAAGATCGCGACGCGGATGAGCTTCTCGACGACGACGAAGACGACCGCGTTGGGCAGGGCGCCGCCGAGCAGGCTCGTGATGGTCACCGGGAGCAGGAAGAACAGGCCGATCGCCATGAGCAGCGCGAGCACGACGGTGCCGGCCCAGGTGCCGCGGGAGACGTCCTCCTCGCCGTCGGGCAGCTGGCGGTTGACCGAGATGCTCAGCGCGCGGAAGCCGAGGCGCAGCGACTCGCCGAGCGCGACGACGCCGCGGACCACCGGCCAGCGCAGCGCGCGGTGGCGCTTGAGCACGGAGACGAGCGGGAAGCTCGAGACCTCGATGTCGCCCAGCGCGGGCTCGTCGCCGGCCATGCGGCGCCCGCGGGCGGCCTGCTCGGCGCTCGGCGCGCGAACCGCGACCGCCCACGTCGAGACGCCGCGCATCATCACGCCCTCGATCACCGCCTGCCCGCCGAGGGGCGCGTCGCGCGAGGCGACGAGCGGGGGTGATCCGGGGGCTGGGTGAAGCGGCCGCTCGGGGTCGTGCTGCGCGGCCGCCATCAGCTGTGGTGGTGGGTGAGCCCTACTTGCCGTCGGCGACGCGCTTGGCGGCGCGGCGCTTGAAGCGATCGACCCGTCCACCGGTGTCGACGAGCTTCTGGCGGCCCGTGTAGAACGGGTGGCAGTTCGAGCAGATCTCGACGTGGATCTCTGGCTGCGTCGAGCGCGTCATGAACTCGTTGCCGCACGTGCAGCGGACGTGGGCGGCGACGTACTCGGGATGGATGTCGGTCTTCATAGTGCGCTCCAGTCTACCGCGGGCCCCGGCACGCCCTGGACGCTCATCCGACCGGCAGCGGGCACGACCGGCGCGCTCCGTTGCCGCGCTCCTGGGACTCCTCCACGCGGCGATCGGCGTCGACGCGCACGACGATCGCCAGCGGCGGCAGGCAGGCCGGTGCGACGACCGTGACGGCCTGCTCCTGCCCCGCGGCGAGCTCGCCGACCTCGGCCGTACCCGACCCCACCCTGACGCTGAACGGGCCCGCCGCCGAGCGGCCGGTGTTGCGCACGACCAGCGTGTAGACGGCCAGGCCGGGCGGCTGGAGATCCGGCGCGGCGGACAGCGCACCGGCGACGAGGTTCGGGCGCAGGTCGGGCTGGCGGCAGGCGCGGGTGCGGGCGTGCGCGCGCCTGACCGTCGTGCCGTCGGCCGCCACCCAGCGAAAGCGCACGAGCGCGCGGTAGGTGGCGGGCACGGGCAGGCCGGTCACGCGCTTGGTGAAGACGAAGCCCGCGACGTTCGGGTCCGCCCGCTCCCAGACCCCGAATCCCGCGGCCTTGAGCCGCCGCCAGCGGCGCTGGCCGTCGCGCTTGCGCTCGAGCTCGAAGCGCATCTGCATCCGCGCCCTGCCGGCACGGGCCGGCATCGATCCGACGAACGAGGCGATCCGCTGGACCGGCAGCGGGCTCGTGGTGCAGCTCTCGAGCGTCGCGGCGAGCTTCGGCGGCTTGGGGGGCGCCGAAGCCCGGGCCGGGCCGGCGAAGACGCCGCCGGACAGGAGGAGCGCGCTGACGATGGTGAGGATTCGGCCCATGGGTGCATAGGACAATGGCGCACGCCGCAAGTTGCGGGGGCAAACGGGTCGTCACGCGGCGGCGGTCGCCGGCCAGCACGGCCGCCATGTAGGCCGCGAGCAGCGACGGCGCCGTGTGCCCGATGGCGTACACGCCGCGGTGGACGATCCGCAGCAGGCCGTCCCGGACCCGGCGGTCGACGCGTTTTGGGATCGACGTCAGCACGAGATTCGACCCGCGCCGAGCTGCATTTTGCGTCTGTGTCGAGTTGGCCCCGTATCGAAGGGTCAGATCGACAGGCGTGCGAGGGAGATCGCTACGTGTTCTGGTACAGCGGGCCGTCGCCGCCCTCGGGCGTCGTCAGGCGCCCGCCCTTCGCGGTGATCGCGCCGCACTGCACGCAGTTGGTGTAGTTGACGATCACGTCGACGACGCCGCTCGCCGGCGCGTCCTCGGGGATCTCGTAGACCCCGGCCGGGCACATCCACGCCCACGTCTCGGCCACCTCGCGCGGCACGCGCTTGCGCACGCGGATGTGGTTCGGGGCGTCGTCGCGGGTCGCGTTGCCGGTGATGTAGACCGACGAGAGCTTGTCGAACGTGTACTTGCCGTCGGGCTTGGGATAGCCGTCCTTCGTGTCGCCGATGAACATCGGCTTTGAGTCGTTGCGGTGCCACTTGCGCCGGCCGCCGGGGAAGCGGCCCTTGGTCAGGATCATGAGGTTCACCAGAGGCCCGCCGCGCAGAAAGCCCTTCTGGAACGGCTGGCGGGTGTTGCGCACCTCGTAGAGCTCCTTGCCGATCGACGAGTCGTAGACCGCGTCCTGATAGGAGTCCAGCGACGGCACGCGATCGCCGCGCTTCAGCGACGCGTAGATCGCCTCCGCCGCGAGCTTGCCCGACAGCACCGAGTGGTGCACGCCCTTCAGCGCCACCGTGTCGACCATGCCCGCCGAGTCGCCGACCAGCAGCGCGCCGGGCATCGTCAGCTTCGGCATCGACCACCAGCCGCCGGCCGGCAGCGCCTTGGCGCCCCACGACACACGCTCGCCGCCCTCGAGGATCTCGCGCACGAGCGGGTGCAGCTTGAACTGCTGCAACAGATCGTGCGCGGAGGTCGTCGCGTCCGCGTACTCCAGATCGACGACGAAGCCGATCGAGACGAGGTCGTCGCCGGTCTTCTCGTCCTTCATCGGATACAGCCACGTGCCACCGATCTGGCCGTACTTCGCCTTGAGCTTCAGCGGCCACGGCCCGATCGTGTGGATGAGGCGATCCAGCGGCTTGGGCACCCGCCAGACCTCCTTGACGCCGAGCTCCCAGACCTGCGGCTCGCGACCCTCGGCGAGGCCGAACTCGCGGATCGCCGCGCCGGTCAGATGGCCCCAGCAGCCTTCCGCCAGCACCGTGCACTTGGCCTTCACGTCGGTCCCCGGCTCGAAGTTGCGCAGCGGCTCGCCGTCCTTGCCGCGGCCCTTGTCGCCCGAGCGCACGCCGACCACCGCGCCGTCCTCGACGATGAGCTGCGTGGCGGCCGTCTCGGTCAAGACGTACGCCCCCGCCTCCTCGGCCAGGCGCTGCTGGTAGCGCGCCATCGCCGCCACCGAGATGACCTCGTTGCCGTGGTTCTTGAAGGGCGGCGGCGTCGGGATCTTCACGGCCCGCTTCGCGCTCGGCATGAGGTAGACGGCCTCCTTCTCGACGGCGCCGAACGCGAAGCCCTCCGCGCGCCAGTCCTCGCGCGTGACGTCGGGGAAGAGCTCCTGCAGCGGCCCCGGCCGCATGACCGCGCCCGAGAGGTTGTGCCCGCCGCACGTCTTGGCCTTCTCGATGACCGCCACCGGCACCTCGCCGAGCGACTCGAGCAGCTCCTCGTCGTCGGCCAGCAGCGCCAGCAGGCGGTTGGCGCACGACAGGCCGGCCGTCCCGCCGCCGACGATCGCGACGCCGACCTCGATCAGCTCGTCCTCGTCGTCGAGGCCGCGCTTGATGAACTCGGCCTGGGGATCGACCGGGGGCGGGTACTGCCTCGGCACCGGGCGGCCGCCGTTGGAACCTGCCATCGCGATCAGCCCTTCTTCGCCTTCACGGCCTCGGTCAGCTTCGGCAGGATCTTGTTGAGGTCGCCGACGATGCCCAGGTCGGAGTACTCGAAGATCGGGGCGTTGGAGTCCTTGTTGATCGCCACGATGTTCTCTGAGGACTGAAAGCCCACCTTGTGCTGGATCGCGCCCGAGATGCCGGCCGCCAGGTAGAGCTTCGGCGAGACCGTCTTGCCGGTCTGGCCGATCTGCGTCGAGTACGGATACCAGCCCGCGTCGACGACCGCGCGCGTCGCGGCGACCGCGCCGCCCAGCGCGTCGGCCAGCGCCTCGCAGAGCTCGAAGCCCTCGGGCTTGCCGAGGCCGCGCCCGCCGGCCACGAGGATGTCGGCCCCCTCGATGTCGACGTCCGCCCCGCGCTGCTCGCCGCGCGTGACCATCGTCAGGCGCTGCGACGCCTCCGACAGCTCGACGGTGACGTCCTCGACCTCGGCCGCGGAGTCGCCCGCCGCCGCGATCTCGAAGGCGTTGAGGCGGCCGATGATGATGCCGCGGTCCTTGTAGCGCGACGTCGAGATCGACGAGTCGCCGTGGATCGGGCGCTCGGCGGTGAGCTTGCCGTCCTCGACGTTGACCTGCGTGACCTCCATCGTCACGCCGGCGTTCAGCCGCGCGGCGAGGCCGGCGCCGATCTCGAAGCCGAGCAGGCCGCCGCCGAACAGCGCGTAGTCGTGCCCGCCCTCGTCCATGATCGAGGCCATGACGTCGACGACCGGCTGGGCCAGGCCCTCGGGTGCGTCCTTGGCGCGGAAGACCTTCGTCACGCCGTAGTTGCCGAGCGAGGCGGCGAGGCCGTCGGAGACGTCGCCGATGACCACCGCATGGGCCTCGCAGCCCAGTTCGGAAGCCAGGCGAGCGGCCTCGGAGACGCCGCCGAGCGAGTTCTTGTTGAAGGCGCCCTCGTAGTGCAGGGCGTAGGCGAGGATGCCACTCATGCCAGGAGCTTCCTTTCGTCGAGCCAGGCGACGATCTTCTCGACCGTCTCGTTGGTGTCCTCGTCTTCGATGATCTCGCCGGCCGCCTTCTGCGGCGGGGCCTTGAAGTCGCCGCAGACGACCTTCGAGCCGGCCTCGCCGACGCGGTCGGCCTCGAGGCCGACGTCGCCGATGCCGACGGAGTCCAGCGGCTTCTTCTTGGCGCCCATGATCGCCTTCAGCGACGGGTAGCGCGGCTCGTTGATCGCGTCGCCGACGGAGATGACGGCGGGCATCGTGATCTCGACCGTGTCGTAGCCGTACTCGGCCTGGCGCTCGCAGCGCAGCTTGCCCTCGGTGACGTCCATCTTGATGACCTGCGTGAGCGACGGCATCTGCAGGTAGTCGGCGACGACCGCGCCGATCGTGTAGCACTCGCCGTCGTCTGACTGCTGGCCGAGCAGGACGAGGTCGGGCGACTCGCGCTCGAGGACCTTGGCGAGCGCGTAGCCGGTGGCCACGACGTCGGAGCCGGCGAGCGCGTCGTCGGAGAGATGCACGGAGCGATCCGCGCCCAGCGAGACGGCCTTGTGCAGCGCGCGCACGGCGGTGCTCGGGCCCATCGTCACGGCGATGATCTCCTCGACCTCGACCTCACCGCCCTCCTTGACCTGCATCGCGGCCTCGATGGCATGCGTGTCGTACGGGTTGAGGTTGCGCTCACCGGAGCGGTCCATGCGCCCCGTCGACGGATTGATCCGCTTCTCGACGGCAGCGTCGGGCACCTCCTTCACCAGGACGCAGATCTTCACAGCGAGCCTCCTTGGGGCAGACGTGGCATGGACGGCAGGTTAGCCGATTGACTGACCAGTCAATCGCGTTTCTCGGTCAGCTCCGGAGCGGGGGCCGGCGGGTAGCGCGCTAGGCCTGCGCGGCGCCGACGGCGTCGCGGACGAACTCGACGATCGCCTCCGTGCTCGAGCCGGGACCGAAGACCTCGGCCACGCCGAGGCGCTTGAGCTCGGGGATGTCGTCGCCGGGAATCGTCCCGCCGACGATCACCACCACGTCGTCGATCCCCTGCTCCTCCAGCAGCGCGACGATGCGCGGCACGAGCGTCATGTGCGCGCCCGACAGCACGGAGAGCCCGACGGCCTGCGCGTCCTCCTGGATGACCGTCTCGACGATCTGCTCCGGGGTCTGGTGCAGCCCGGTGTAGATGACCTCCATGCCGGCGTCGCGCAGCGCGCGGGCGATGATCTTCGCGCCCCGGTCGTGCCCGTCGAGGCCCGGCTTGGCGACGACGACGCGGATCTTGCGAGACGAGGATGCAGGGTCGGTCATAGGTGCCCGCAGGCGGCGCCGATCATATTCGGCCGGCCGGCCGGGCGCGGTGCGCGGTCGGTCGGCATCACTTCTTCGCCGCCGCCAGGGCCTCCTTGAGGACCGCCATGAGATCCGGCGGCGGGCCCGCCTCGGACTTCTCGTCGTCGGGGATCTCGATCGTCTTGCCCTTGCGCTTGTCGCGCACGATCTTCTGCAGGCGCTTGCGGTAGCGGTCCTCGTGCTGCGCCGGATCCCACTCCTCGCTCAGCGCCTCGATCAGCGCGACGGCCGTGTCGAGCTCCTTCTTCGTCGGCTTCGTGCTCTTGCCGGACGCGCTGGGCACGTCCTTCGTCGAGCGGACCTCGTCGTGGAAGCGCATCGTCGTGAGCGTCAGCGCGCCGTCGCGCGCCCGGACGATCGCCAGATGCTCCTTCGCCCGCATGACGAACGAGCCGAGCGCGGCATGGTCGGTGCTCTGCATGACCCCGAGCAGGAGCTTGTAGGCGCGCGTGGCACCCTCGTCGTCGCCGGCGGGCACGAGCCAGTACGGACGGTCGAAGTAGATCGGGTCGACCTCGGCGAGGTCGACGAACTGCGCGATGTCGATCGTCCGCGTCTTGCGGGGCTCGACCGCGTCGAGGTCCTCGTCGGTGACGATCACGGTCTTGCCGGAGCTCGTCTCGTAGCTGCGCATGATCGCCTCCCAGGGCACCTCCTTGTCCTCCTGCGAGCACCAGCGCTTCGTCTCGACGGGCGCCTTGTCCGTCTCGTGCAGCTGGCGGAAGTGCAGGTCGACGTCGCGCACCGCGCTGACGATCTGCACCGGCACGTTGACGAGGCCGAAGCTCAGCGACCCGCCCCACAGCGCGCGCGCCACCGCTCAGCCCTTCCCCGCCCCGAGGCTCGCCTCGAGCGCCGCCATGAGGTCGTCCGGATCCGGGGCCTCGGTGGGCGTGGGCAGCTTGTCGAGCCTGCCCTTCGCCTTGGCCTCGATGTACTCGAGCAGGCGCTCGCGGTAGGAGTCCTCGAACGCCGTCGGGTCGAACTTCGCCTCGAGCGTGCCGACGAGCTGGCCGGCCATCTTCAGCTCGCGCTCGCTGGGGTTGCGCGACGGCGCGGGGATCTCGAGGTCGTCCGCGGGAACGAGCTCGTCGGAGAAGCGCATCGTGTGCATCGCCAGGGCGTCCTCGTAGGACCGCACGGCGACGAGGTACTCGCGGTTGTGAAACACCCAGCGGCCGATCGCGGCACGGCCGGTCTTGGCGAGCGCGTCGTGCAGCAGGCGGTAGGCGTCCTTGCCGTCGTCCTGGCTGCCGAGGAAGTACGTCTTGGCGTACATGACCGGGTCGATGTCGCCCGCGCAGACGAACTGCTCGACGTCGATGACGCGCGACGCCTCGCCGGCGGCGGCCTTCAGCTCGTCGTCCTCGAGCACGACGTACCTGCCCTCGGAGACCTCGTAGCCCTTGACGATCTCCTTGTAGGGGACCTCCTTGCCTTCCTCCGAGCAGAAGCGCTTGTGCTCGATGCGCGCGCCGTCGTCGACGTGGACCTCGTGGAAGTGGACGCTCTGATCCTCGGTGGCCGAGTGCACCTTGATCGGAACGAAGACGCCGGCGAAGGCGATCGTGCCGTTCCAGATGGAGCGCAGTGCCATGGCGGGCGGACTACCCGCTGAGGGCCGGTCAGAAGACGGGCGTCTCGGTGTACGTCCCAAAGACGTCCTGCAGCGCGCGCACGATCTCGCCCTCGGAGGCGTGCGCGCGGGCGCAATCCAGCAGCGCCGGCATGAGGTTCACGCCCGCTCCCGCGGCCTGTGCGCGCAGCGCGGCGAGCGTCCGCTCGACCTCGCCGCCGTCGCGCCGCGCCCGCACCGCCGCCAGCCGTCCGCGCTGCTTGCGCTCCAGCTCGGGGTCGATGCGCAGCGTCGGGATCTCCTCGTCGCCGGCGTCGACGTAGTCGTTGACGCCGACGAGGATCCGCTCGCGGCTGTCGTACTCGCACTGCAGCGCGAACGCCGCGTCGGCGATCTCGCGCTGGGGGAAGTTCTGCTTGACCGCCTCGACCATGCCGCCCAGCTCGTCGATGCGGCTGAAGAGGTCATAGGCCTCGCGCTCGAGCTGGTCGGTCAGCGCCTCGACGAAGTACGCCCCGCCGAGCGGGTCGATCGTGTTCGTCACGCCGGTCTCGTGGGCGATGATCTGCTGCGTGCGCAGCGCGATCCGCGCGGCCTCCTCGGTCGGCAGCGCGAGCGCCTCGTCGTAGGAGTTCGTGTGCAGCGACTGCGTGCCGCCGAGCACGCCGGCCAGCGCCTCGATCGCCGTGCGGACGATGTTGTTCAGCGGCTGCTGCGCGGTGAGCGAGACACCCGCGGTCTGGGTGTGGAAGCGCATCCGCCAGGAGCGCGGGTCCTGCGCCCCGAAGCGCTCGCGCAGCTCGCGCGCCCAGATCCGGCGGGCGGCACGGTACTTGGCGATCTCCTCGAAGAAATCGACCTGCGCGTTGAAGAAGAAGCTCAGGCGCGGTGCGAAGTCGTCGACGTCGAGGCCGCGCGCGATCGCCTCCTCGACGTAGGTCAGGCCGTCCTTGATCGTGAAGGCCAGCTCCTGGGCGGCGGTCGATCCGGCCTCGCGTATGTGGTAGCCCGAGACGCTGATCGGATGCCAGCGCGGCATCCGCTGCGTGCACCACTCGATCATGTCGCCGCACAGGCGCATCGCCGGGTCGACCGGGAAGCACCACTCCTTCTGGGCGATGTACTCCTTGAGGATGTCGGCCTGGATCGTGCCGCGCAGGCGCTCGGCGGAGATCCCGCGCGCCTCGGCGGCGGCGACGTAGAAGGCGAGCATCACGACCGCGGGGGCGTTGATCGTCATCGAGACCGAGATCTCGCCGACGTCGATGCCGTCAAACAGCGTCGCCATGTCGTCGACGGTGTCGACCGCGACGCCCTCGCGCCCGACCTCACCCAGCGCGTGCGGGTGGTCGGAGTCGTAGCCCATGAGGCTGGGCATGTCGAAGGCGGTGCTCAAGCCGTCCTGGCCGTGCGCGAGCAGATAGCGGAAGCGCTCGTTGGTCTCCTCCGCCGTCCCGAAGCCGGCGAACTGGCGCATCGTCCACAACCGGCCGCGGTACATCGACGGGTAGACGCCGCGGGTGTACGGATAGACGCCCGGAAAGCCCGGGTCGGCGGGCGCGTCCTCGGCGGTGTACAGCGGCTTGACCGGCGTTCCGCTCAGCGTCGTGAACGCCACCGGCCGTTCCGGCGCGAGCCCGTAGGCGACGCGCCATTCGTCGGCGGTGGTCGGTGTGTGGTGGGTGGTCGCCATAGTGTCTGTCGCCAGATAGTCGGAAGGTCGACCTTCTTGGCAAAGACTACCCCAAACCGCAGCGGACAGATCACCAATCCCTTTCGCGCGCCTCGCGGCGTAACACCAATACAACGGACGCCTGTTCAAATGCCCAGCGCAGGGGCGGCGGGCTACGCGTCCCCGAAGGTCCACATTGATCAGCCCGACGAAGGAGGAGCGATGAGGAGCAGAACACCGGTTGCGCTCGTGGCGGCCCTGGTGCTGGCGGCCGGCGGCCTGGCCGCCTGCGGAGACGACGACGAGGACACGGGCGCCTCGCCCCCGCCGCCGGCGGCGGCCCAGACCGAGACGACCGGCGCCGCAGGCGGCGGCGGTGGCGAGACCGTCGAGGTCGCCGCGGACCCGGGCGGCGCCCTCGCCTTCCAGCAGGACTCGCTCACCGCGCCGGCCGGCTCGGTGACGTTCGAGTTCACCAACCAGGCGAACATCCCGCACGACTTCAAGGTCGAGAAGGACGGCGAGGACGTCGGCGGCACGGAGGTCGTCACGGGCGACACGGCGGAGGCCACCGTCGAGCTCGAGGCCGGCGAGTACACCTTCTACTGCTCGGTCGGCGAGCACCGTCAGGAGGGCATGGAGGGCGAGCTGACCGTCGAGTAGCGGCTTCGCCGGTGGCGGGCGGCTTGCCGGCCGCCACCGCACCCGATTGGCTGGCCTACTAGGTGGTTGCAACATGTAGTTACAGCGCATATATTGGCACGCCTCACCCCACTCCGAATGGACTCGAGGAGACGCGCCATGACCAGCCTGCCGGCCGCTGGGCTTCGTATCTTGCCGGCCCGTGCGGGCCGCGCGCTGTGGGCGGCGGCGGCGCTGGCGACCGCGGTCGCCGCGGGGCTCTCGTTCCTGGGCCGGGCGCCGGCGGCGCCGGCCGTCACGTCCGCCGCCCAGGTGCTCGAGCGCTACGGGCAGCTTCCACTGCGCTTCGAGGCCAACCGCGGGCAGGCGGCGGCGGGCGTGGACTACCTCGCCCGTGGCGCGGGAGCGACGCTCGCACTGAGCGCCGACCGGGCCCGCCTCGCGCTGCCGCCGCAATCGGCGGACGCCCGCCCCGCCGTCATGCAGATGCAGGTGGTGGGCGCCGATCCGAGGGTTCAGCCGCACGCCGGCCGACGCTTGGCGGGCGCGAGCAACTACCTCATCGGCAACGACCCGCAGCGCTGGCGCATTGGCGTGCCCGGCTACGCGAGCGTCACATATCCCGGCGTCTATCCCGGCATCGATCTCGTCTACCACGGCAGGCAGGCGGCGCTCGAGTACGACTTCGTCGTGGCTCCGCGCACCGATCCCGGCGCCATCACCCTGCGCTTCAGCGGTGTCGAGTCGATGCGCATCGACCGGCGCGGCGACCTGCTGCTCTCCACCCGCACCGGCGTCGTGCGCCAGCACGCTCCGGTCGCCTACCAGCGCGCCGCCGGCGGAAGCCGAGTACCGGTCGATGCTCGCTACGCGCGCCGCGCGGACGGCCGCATCGGCTTCGCGCTCGGCGCCTACGACCGCGACCGCCGGCTCGTGATCGATCCGGTGCTGTCCTACCTGACGTACCTCGGCACGGTCAGCACCGAGAACGCCAACGCCGTCGCCGTCGACGCGGCGGGCAGCGCCTACGTAACAGGCACGACCAACGCGGCCGGTGCGACGCCGTTTCCGACCACCGCGGGCGCCTACCAGCCTGCGAACGCCGGCGGAAACAACGATGCGTTCGTCACGAAGCTCAGCCCGTCGGGGACGCAACTGGAGTACTCGACCTACATCGGCGGCAACGGCGCCGACCAGCCGCGCGGCATCGCCGTCGAGGGCACCAACGCCTACATCACCGGGGACACGACCTCGGCCGCGCCGACGAGCTTCCCGACGACGGCCGGCGCGCTGCAGACGACCCGCGCCGGCACCGTCAGCGATGCGTTCGTGACCAAGCTCTCGGCGAACGGCGCGGCGCTCGAGTACTCGACGTACCTGGGCGGCGCGCTGGCCGATTCCGGCCGCGCGATCGCGGTCTCGGACGGCGTCGCCGCGGTGACCGGCAGCACGGCGTCGGGCGGCGCCCCGGCGCCGGCGTTCCCGACGCTGAACCCCGTCCAGGCCACGCTCGCTGGGGCGACGGACGCCTTCGTGACCAAGCTCAACGCGACGGGGACGGCGCTGGTGTCCTCGACGTTCCACGGCGGTGGCGCCGCCGACCAGGGCAACGGGATCGCGATTGCGGGAGGCAAGGTCTACGTCGCCGGCCAGACCGCATCGACGGATTTCCCCACCGCCACGCCGCTGCAGGCGACCTACGGAGGCGGAAACGACGCGTTCGTTGCGCGTTACAACACGGCCTCGACGGCGCTGGAGTACTCGACGTACGTGGGCGGAAACGACGCCGACAGCGCGGTAGCGCTTGCGGTCGGGGGCGACAACGCCTACATCGCGGGCGACACGACATCAGGGAACTTCCCCGTCGCCAGCCCGCTGCAGTTCGGCCGCGCCGGCGAGACGGACGCCTTCGTCGCGAAGCTCGCCGCGAGCGGGACCTCGCTGCTGTACTCGACGTACCTGGGCGGGCGCTCGAGCGACAACGCCAGCTCGATCGCGCTCGACGGCGCGAACCCGATCGTCGCCGGCTCGACGTCCTCGGCGAGCTTCCCGACGTCGCTGCCGGTCGCCGAGAAGAGCGGCAACGGCGACGCGTTCGTCACGAAGCTCAGCTCGACCGGCGGCTCGCTCGCGTACTCGACGTTCCTCGGCGGCAACGCCAGCGACTCGGCCAGCGGCGTCGCGGTCGACGGATCGGGCAGTGCGTACGTCGTGGGCTCGACGACGTTCTTCGCCAACGCTGACCTGCCGACGCGCAGCGCCTTCCAACCGGACCCCGGCCGCGGCAGCGATGCGTTCGTGGCAAAGATTGCGCCGGGGCCGATCAGCCCGCTCGTGACGCGGGTGCGCCCGCACGGCGGCTCGACGAACGGCGGCACGACCGTCGTCATCCGCGGCACGGGCCTGGCCGGCGCCAGCGCGGTGATGTTCGGGACTGCGCCCGCGGCGAGCTTCACGGTCGACTCCGCGAACCGCATCACGGTCGTGAGCCCGCCGGGGACCGCCGGCAAGGTCACGATCACCGTCACGGTCGGTGGCGTCACGACGCCCGCCAACCCGGCCGGCGACTTCTCCTACGGCGAGGGCGACTGGGAGCCCGCCGGCGCGCTCAACGTCGCGCGCTACGTGCACACGATGACGCGACTGAAGACGGGCGAGGTGCTCGTCGCCGGTGGGCGCGGGAGCCAGGGCGGCGCCGCGCTCTCGTCGGCAGAGCTCTACGACCCCAAGACCAACGACTGGACGCTGACCGGGAGCATGTCGGACATCCGCTTCGGCCACACCGCGACGCTGCTCGACGGACCGGCGTGTGGCGGCGCGGCGCCGCCGGCGTACTGCGGAAAGGTCCTCGTGACGGGCGGGTTCGCCGGAATCACGGGCGCCAACGCCCAGCCCGTGCTGACCGGCGCCGAGCTGTACGACCCCAGGACCGGCACGTGGACGCCGACGACGCCGATGGGAACGCGGCGGGCCCTGCATCCGGCGGCGCTGCTGCCCGACGGGCGCGTCCTCGTCGCCGGCGGGCGCACATGCAACCAGCCGCCGCCGACGGAGTGCAACTCGACGTTCACGACGAACACCGCGGAGATCTACGACCCGGCGACCGCCACCTGGACGCCGACGGCGAACACGATGACGGTCGCGCGGCACACGACGGCGGCGGCCGTGCTCGCCAACGGCAAGGTGTTCGTGCCGGCCGGCTTCCCGGGCGAGCAGCGCTCGACCGATCTCTATGACCCGGCTACGAACACGTGGGCGCTCGGCGACGATCTGTTCGTCGCCCGCGCCCGGCAGGGCGCGACCCTGCTCGCCGACGGCCGGGTGCTCGTCGCCGGCGGGTTCCCGAACACCGACACCGCGGAGGTCTACGACCCGGTGCAGGACCTGTTCAGCATGACCGGCAACCTGACGAGCTTCGGTCGCTTCAATGCCTACTTCGCGCTGCTGTCCAACGACCGCGTGCTGTTTGCGGGCGGTGGCAACGGCGGGGTCACCGCGGAGCTGTATGACCCGGCGTCGAACACGTGGCGCCGGGCCGCGGCGGCGGGGATCCCGCGCGGCTCCTCGTCCTCGAACGCCAACAGCCTCGAGGCGGTCACGCTCAGCGGTGGCGCGTCGGTCTGCGGTACGCGCTGCGGCAAGGTCCTCGTCGTGGGCAACACCGACGATCCCGAGGCGGAGCTCTACGTGCCCGAGGCGCTGCCGGTCGATCCGCCGCCACCGCCACCGCCGCCACCGCCACCGCCACCGCCACCGCCACCGCCACCACCGCCGCCACCCCCGCCGCCGGCCGTCTCACCGCCGCCGCCACCCGCAGCGACGCCGCCCCCACCGGCTGGCGCCGACACGGTCAGGCCGCTGGTGTCGCGCGTCAGCGTGAGCCCATCACGGTTTGCCGTCAGGCGGGGAACGACGTTGCGCTACCGCCTGTCGGAGGCCGCGCGGGTGACGTTCACGATCGAGCGGGTGAGGGTCGGGCGGCGCGTCGGCACCCGGTGCCGGACGCGGACGTCGGCCAACCGGCGCAGACCGCCGTGCACGCGCTACGTCCGCGTCGGCCGCCTGAGTCAATCGGGTCGGGCCGGCAGCAACCGGCGCACGTTCTCGGGCCGAATCGCCGGCCGGGCGCTGCGCGTCGGGCCCTATCGGGTCGTCGTCACCGCGCGTGACGCCGCCGGGAACCTCTCGAGCCGCAAGACCGATCGGTTCAGGGTCGTACGCTGACCCCCCGGTGGCGCCGGCTCAGGGCAGCTCGACGTGGGCGATGTCGATCTTCGCCGGCCCGATGTCCTGGCCGAGCTCGATCTGCTGGGCGGTCACCTCGATCGCGCCGAACTCGATGCCGCGCGTGAACGTCGCGCTGATGAGGTCGACGAGGAACTGGCCGTCCTCCTCGGTCTCGATGCCGAGGCGCTCGACGATCCGCATCATGCGGTCCTCGGGAAACAGGCGCGCGAGCTCCTTGGTGATGTCCTCGCGGACGTCACCGCGCTCGGGGTCGGGCAGCGGCTCGGGCTCGGGCGGCAGTTCGGCTTCGTCGCTCACTCCCGTAGCATCCCACCCCGTCGCATGGGGGACATCGGGAGGCCCATACGGATCACGCATCGCCCGGCGCCCGTGCCGGCGCGGCCGCCGGATGCCGAGCCCGTGCCGCCCCCGCCGAAGCCCCCGCCGGACGCGCCGTGATCGTCGAGCCTGCCGGGCTGCCGCTGGTCGGCTTCCGGCGCTGGGGCGTGCGCCGCAGCGGTCTGTACTCGGGCATCTTCGTCGCGGGCCGCTTCGTGCCCACGCCGGCGCGCACGATGGTCGCGCCGCGCGTCAAGCCGAGGCCGTGGCCGGTGGACGACGAGCGCGTCGCGGTCGCCAAGTGCTGGGCGCTGCGGGGCCACGAGGCGCCGTTTGCGGCCTGCAACTGCGGGATCTCGGCGTACTACGAGCTCGACGAGGAGCCCGACCTGCCGGCCCCCGACGCGGTCTGGGGCGCGATCGTCGCCTGGGGTCGCGTCGTCGAGTGCGAGACCGGCTTCCGCGCGCAGTACGCTCGCCCGATCGGGCTGCTCGACGCCTACAACCCGCTGGACTTCGCGCGGCCGCTCAAGCGCGCCCGCGACGCGGCGGCGGCGTACGAGATCCCACTGCTGCCGCGCGACGAGCTCATCGCCTACGCCGGCTGGCACGGCGAGCTCATCACGACCGCCTGAGGACGGCCGCGGGTCCCGCCGGACCGCGCACCGCCGGTCGCGGGCGATGCGCGGTCATGCGCGGGTGCCTCAGGGAGTCGTCGTCTGATCGTCGGGGGCGGGCACGACCTGCGTCACGGTGGCCGGCGGGGGCGGCGGCGGTGGTGGCGGCGCGGGCTGGACCTCGGGCTCCTGCACCTCGGGCTCCTGGACCTCGGGCACGTCGACGTCGGGGTCGTCGTCCTCCTCGATGACGGTCGTCGTGCGCTCGGTGACCGTGCGGTCGCCGTCGCGGTCGCGGGCGATGACGCGCGCGGTCATGCCGCGGTCCTGGTAGTCGCGCAGCGGATCGAAGATCCGGTGGGTGCCGGCGGGCAGATCGACGGTCATGCTCTCGCTCTCGCCGGGCTGGATGTCACCGGTCCGCTCGACATCGCCGTCGGGCGTCCGGACGGCGAGCTCGTGGACGCGGTCGCCGTCGTTCGTGACGCTGAACTCGACGGAGCCGGCCTCCACCCGGGAGCGCTCCGGCGAGATGTCGAAGTCGCGCAACGAGATCGAGACCTGATCGTCGGCGATCGCCGCTGGTGATGTCGTCCTCGCTGCAGGCCGCCAGCCCGAAGGCGCTGAGCGCACCGAGCGAGGCGACGAGAACGGCAAGGGAGGTGCGTCTCAGGGGGATCATGCCCCCAGCGGTCCCCTTTCCGGGGCAACGGTACGCGCCGCATGCGTGCCGCCCGACAGATGTTCTAGCGCCCGCGGGCGCTACTCGAAGTCGCCGGCCTCCTGGCGCAATGTGCGCAGCAGCTCGGTCACGCGCTCCTGCTCGGATTCGTCGAGCGCGGCGAGGCCGAACGCGTCGGCGTTGAGCAGGTCGGTCGCGCGCAGCGCTACGTCGCGACCGGCCTCGGTGATCTCGGCCAGCGTGGTGCGACGGTCGGACTCGTGGGCGATGCGCCGCACCAGCCCGTCGGCCTCGAGCTTGTCGACGATGTTCGTCACGCTCGTGCGGTGCACCTGGAGGCGCTCGCCGATCTTGCCCAGCGGCAGCGTGCCCTCGCGCGTGAACGACAGCAGCATGAGCGCCTCGTAGCGCGGGAAGGTCAGGCCGAGCGGACCGAGCAGCTCGTTGAGGCGCGCGAGCAGGATCTGCTGGGCGCGCATGATCGACGTGATCGCGGCCATCGGGCGGGCGGGCTCGGCGCCCCAGCGTTCGGTCCAGTGCCGGCGGGCCTCGGCGATCGGGTCGATTGTCAGCGGCTTCGTGGTCACGGCGCTGCGCAGCCTATTGGGCGGCGGCGACGGTCCGGGGCTCAGCGCGCCGCGGGAGCGATCGTGCCGCAGACGACACGCGCGCCGCTGTCGCCCGTGTCGAGCGTCATCTGATCGGGTCCGGCCGCGGCATAGCGCGCCGGGATGTTGGCGAAATTGTCCGGGCCCGCGTGCACCATGACCGCGCTGCCGTCGGCGTCGCGCAGATCGGCGAGCGTGAAGCGGTCGGTCGTCAGCAGCAGCGTGGCGGTGCCGTTGCGCTTGACGAGCAGCGAGGGCATGTCGCCGATATGGCCGCCGTGGTTCTGGCCCTCGGCCTTGAGATGACCGCCCGCGGACGTGAACGCCGGCCCGACGCACTTGCCGGTGGCGTGGATGTGAAAGCCGTGAAAGCCGGCCTGCTGGCGGCGCACGCTGACGCGGACGATCACCGGGCTCCGCGTCGTGATCGCGGTGAACGAGGCGCGGCCGACCGGCACGCCGTTGCCGTTCTTCAGCACGACCTTGATCGTCTTCGGAGCGGGCTTCTTCGCGGTGACGAGCGTCGCCATGCCCGCCAGACCGGCGACGGCGCAGAGGGCAGCGAGGACGATCCGAAGGCGCATAGGGCGAACGTACCGCAGACGCGTGGTGCGAGGCTACTCGCGCGCGGCCTCGCCCAGCAGCGCGCGGGCGATGACGAGGCGCTGGATCTCCGAGGTGCCCTCGTAGATCTCGGTGACCTTGGCGTCGCGGTAGTAGCGCTCGGCCGGCAGCTCGCGGGTGTAGCCGTAGCCGCCCAGCACCTGGATCGCCTCGCCCGTGACGCGGCGCGCTACGGCCGAGGCGAAGAGCTTGGCCTGCGCGCCCTCGACGGTGTGCGGGCGGTCGGCGTCCTTCAGTCGCGCCGCGCGCCAGGTCAGGGCGCGCGCGGCCTCGATCTCGGTCTGCATGTCGGCGAGCTTCTGCTGGATCGCCTGGTGTGCGCCGATCGGCTTGCCGAACGTGCGCCGCTCCTTGGCGTGCTTGACCGCGAGGTCGAGGGCGGCCTGCGCGATGCCGGTCGCCTGCGCGGCGATGCCGATCCGCCCGCCGTCGAGCGTCGCCAGCGCGATCCGCAGGCCGGCGCCGGGCAGGCCGAGCCGCTCGGCCGGGGTCTCGTCGAACTGCAGGTCGGCGGTGCTCGACGAGTTCAGACCGAGCTTGTCGGTCTCCCGGACGGGCTTGAAGCCGTGCGCGCCGCGGCGCACGACGAACGCGCTCGGGCGGTCGGGGTCCTTGGCGAAGACGATGAACGAGTGCGCGACCGAGCCGTTGGTGACCCACTGCTTCGTGCCGGTGAGGTTGCCGTTGTCCGAGCGCGTGGCGAGCGCCGACGCGTCCGAGCCGGCGTTGGACTCGGTCAGCGCGAACGCCGCGAGCTCGTGGCCCTGCGCCAGCGGCGGCACGATCCGCTCGATCTGCTGGCGCGTGCCGCGGGCTATGACCGGCAGCGTGCCAGCTCCGGTGTGCACGGCGAGCGTGACGCCGAGCCCGGCGTCGCCGCGCGAGAGCTCCTCGATGACGAGCACGTACGTGAGGTAGTCCGCGCCGGCGCCGCCGAGCGCCTGCGGGATGCAGACGCCCATCAGGCCCAGCTCGCCGAGCTGCTGGACGACCTCCTTGGGAAAGCGGTGCTCGCGGTCCCACTGCATGGCCTGCGGCGCCACGACCTCGTCGGCGAAGCGCGCGGCGAGCGCGCGGATGTCCTTCTGGTCGTCGGTCAGGCCGTGGGTGTTCATCGCCATGGGAAGGTCCCGCAAATACGCGCGATCCGTTGCAACCTATGTGATCGGACGTCCGATCAGCGGCGCGGGGCGCGGCGCGGCGCCGGGCCGGCCGAAGCGCGGCGCGCGGGC
>JAUXSD010000287.1 GCA_030681525.1 Solirubrobacteraceae bacterium | reverse complement strand
GGCGGCAGGCGCAGCGCGTCCATCGCGTATTCGATCGCCGTGTCGAGGTTCCACGCGTCGGCGGCGTCGATCTGGTCCTGCAGGCGGGCGAACTCGTCGGCCGTCTCCTCGGTGTAGTTGGCCGCCAGCTCGTTGAAGCGGTGCAGCAGCGCCTTCGTCTCGGTGACGGCCTCCTCGACGTTGCCCTTGACGTCCTTGGTCTCGTCGAGCTGCGGCTCCTGCTCGAGCAGACCGACGGTCGCGCCGGGCGCGAGCATCGCGTCGCCGCGGTAGTCGGTCTCGATCCCGGCCATGATCTTCAGGACCGTCGACTTGCCCGCGCCGTTGTAGCCGAGCACGCCGATCTTGGCGCCGGGCATGAACGCGAGCGTGACGTCCTTGAGCACCGTCTTGTCAGGCGGATAGTCCTTCGACAGGCGGTGCATCGTGTAGACGTATTGGGCAGACATCGCGTCGATGCAGGGTAGCCACCGGCCGTTTGCATCTGCGGTCGTGGCACGGGGCCTGCGCCGATTGCCGGTTGAGCGCCCGCCCGGAGCTTCCGAGTGTCCAGAATTGCGTTGTTCTCGCCGCGCGCACTACGTAGGGTCTGCGTGAGCAGCCATCGGCAGCGCAGCACGCCGGTCGGACGACAACGGCAAGACGGGGAAGGGGATCCATGCGTTCGATGCGGATAGCGGTGCTGGTGGGCGTGCTGGTCGTGCTGGGGGCGTTGCCGGCGGCTGCGCAGGGCGCGCTCGTCCTGGACCAGTCTCAGGAGGCCGTCACCTCTGGCTTCATTGTCGGGGACCAGGACCCCACCGACGATTTCCCCCGGTTCACCATCGCCCAGACATTCACGGCGGGGCTGAGCGGGCCGCTTGGCAAGGTCGAGCTGCATCTCAGCAGGCTCAACCTCGTCGAGGTGCCTGAGCTCCCCATCACGGTTGAGATCAGAACCGTGAGCGGCCTCGATCCATCGGAAACCGTGCTGGCGACCACGGCCATCCCGGCCAGCGCCATCCCCATCGCCCAAGCGCCCGCGTGGGTGCCCGCGACGTTTGCCGCCCCGACGACGGTCGCTGCCGGAACCCAATATGCGATCGTCGCGTATACGGACAGCGCCTATAGCTGGCACGGCAGCTCGGGGGGCGTTGACGCCTACCCCGGGGGAAGTCGCCGCCTCAGTGACACCGATTCGCCTGAGTGGAGGCTCGGATGCGGCATGTGCACTCCCGACATGGCGTTCCGGACGTTCGTCGCGCTGCAGTCGCTGCCGGCGGTCGTGACGCTGAGCACGAACTTCACCTTGGGTGATTCGCTCCCGATGCCGTTCGTGTTCACGGCGTTTGCCTACGGCACGCGTCCACAGGTGCCGATCATGGGCGACTGGGACGGCGACGGGACGCGCACGGCCGGGGCCTACAAGGCCGGGGAGTTCCTCCTCAACAACCAGAACGACGGGGGCGCGGCGGACGTCACGTTTGCGTTCGGCGACCCGCGTGGCTTCCCGGTCGTCGGCGACTACGACGGCGACCGCACCGAGGACGTGGCGGTCTATCGCAACGGGCTGTGGCAGGTGCGGCTGAGCACCGGCGCCACCTACACGACCACGTTCGGCGCGGGCGCCTGGCCGGCGACGGTTCCGGTCGCCGGTGACTGGGACGGCGACGGCACCGACGGGATCGGCACCTATGCCTACGCGACGGCCACGTGGGCGCTGCGCAACAGCCCGACCGGCAGCGGCGTCGCAGACGCGACGTTCGTGTTCGGCACGCCCAGCGCCAGCTACCCGGTGCCCGGCGACTGGGACACGGACGGCACCGCCACGGTCGGCGTCAAGACCGGCACGATCTGGGCGCTGCGCGACTCCAACACGCCCGGAGTGCCCGAGATCGCGTTCAACTTCGGCGCTGCGAACGACCTGCCGCTGACCTGGCGGACGAGGCCCATAGCCGGCTGAGGGGCGACCGGGCGAGCCGCGCGGGCGTTGACACGTCAGGCGACGGCGACGCGCTGCCCGATCAGCGGCAGCGCAGGTACGTGACGGTCCGCGACGCCGAGCGCCGGTCGGCGAGGCGGACCGTCACGACGACCTTCGTGCGCCGGGCGCGCAGCGCCAGGAAGATCGGCTTGGCCAGGCGCCGCCCCGCGTACGTGCGCGAACGCCCCGAAGCCCGCACCGTCAGCGAGCGCACGGCCGGTGAGCCCCCGCGCGCGGGGATCCGCGCGATCCGCACCGTCCGGCCGCGCAGGCAGCGCGCCGCCGGGGTCATCCTCACGTGGCGCAGGAAGGAGACGCGCCGCGCGCCGGACGACGCGCCAGGTGAGCCGGCCGGCGTGGGCGAGCCGCCGGACGTTCGCACGGCACGCACCTGGTCGCCGAAGCGCGCCAGGAGCGCGGTGATGCGCTCGTACCCGGCGGCCGTCGTGGGCGCAAAGACGCTGACCTCGACGCGCCGCGCATCCGACAGCGTGCACGCGATGGCGGCGGCCCAGTAGGTCCCCGGCGCCTCCGCGGCGAGCGTCGCGCTCACCGCCGCCTGCGTCGCGCGCAGGTCGGCGTCGCCGTAGGGGTGCGGATCGACGTGCAGCCGCTCGGACAGATACGCGGCCTCCTCGGCGGTGTAGTGCGCCGCGACCCGCGCGGTGACCGCCGCCCGCGCGGCCGCCGGGTCCAGGCCGGCCGCGACCCCGACGACCCACCCCTGCAGGGCATTGCTCAGCCAGAAGCCCGCGAACTGCGCGCCGAGCGCCTCGGCGGCGAGGTGCCCGGCGCCGACGCCCGTGCTGGCCGGCGGCGGCGGGGCGTCGCCGTGCCCGCCCGTCTCGACGACGAACCCCGACACGAGCGGGCCGAGCCTCGCCTGGTACTCGGTCGGCCCGTTCGCGGCGGAGCGGCACAGCGTCTGCGCGCCGGCGAGCGCCGGCGCGGTCAGGGCGCTCAGCGCCGTCGCGGACAGCACCGCGGCGATGCGGCGATGGAGCCTCATGGCCGCAGGATCGCGGATGCCGGACGGGAAACGCAACCCCCGGCGGGGACGGACGCGCCGGCTCCCGGTCGGCCTACTCGCGGGCGGGCAGCTGCTGCAGCGCCCAGGCGTTGCCGTCGGGATCGGCGAAGTGGACGAACTCGCCCCACGGCAGGGAGTCGACGTCGGAGACCGGGACGCCGCGCGCGGCCAGCTCGTCGTGCGCCGCCCGGGCGTCGGCCACCACCATCTGCATCCCCTTGACCGAGCCGGGCTGCGCCTCGGTCAGGCCCTGGCCGATGCAGATCGAGCAAGCCGAGCCGGGCGGGGTGAGCTGGACGAAGCGCAGCCCCTCGTGGACGACATGGTCGTGGTCGGCGTTGAAGCCGCACCCGTCGACGTAGAAGGCCTTCGCGCGGTCGACGTCGCTGACCGGAATCGTGATGAGCTCGATCTTGTAGTCCATGCGGGTGCGTCCTCTCGCTTCGGGTGTCCCGCAGGGTACGGACGGTTTAGGCCAGATCCTGTCCTGAAAGTCCGGCACGATCATCCGCGATGAGTTTGAGTCCTGCCAGCGGTCGTAGGTGGCATGAATAGCCTCTCCCGGATGCCCGACCTCGCCATCCGCCTGCGCGCCGTCGTCAAGCACTTCGGCGACATCGTCGCCGTCGACGGCCTCGACCTCGACGTGCCGTACGGCACCTGCGTCGGCCTGCTCGGGCCCAACGGCGCGGGCAAGTCGACGACGATGAAGATGCTCACCGCGCAGGTCATCGCCAGCTCGGGCGAGATCGAGGTGCTCGGCTACGAGCTCCCCGGCCAGTCGAAGGTCGCGCGCGCCGAGATGGGCGTCGTCCCGCAGCTCGACAACCTCGACACGACGCTGACCGTGGAGCAGAACCTGCGCGTCTTCGCGCACCTGTACCGGCTGGGTCGCGGCGAACGCGCCGACGCCGTCGAGCGGGCGCTGAAGATCGCCAAGCTCGAGGACCGGCGCACGGCCAAGGTCGACGAGCTGTCGGGCGGCATGCGCCGGCGCCTGCTCATCGCGCGCGGCCTGGTCCACCAGCCGCGGCTGCTGCTGCTCGACGAGCCCACGGTCGGCCTGGATCCGCAGGTGCGCCAGGAGCTGTGGGCGCTGATCGACGCGCTGCGCAGCGAGGGCACGTCGATTCTCATGTCGACGCACTACATCGAGGAGGCCGAGCGGCTCGCCGACACCGTGACGATCATGTCGCACGGCAAGGCGGTGGCGACCGGCAAGCCGTCCGAGCTCGTGCTGGAGCACGCCGGGCGCGAGGTGCTCGAGGTCTACGGCCCGCCGGCGCGGCTGGCGGAGGCCGAGCAGGAGGCCAACGGCAACGGCCTGCGTACGCGGCGCACCGGCACGAGCGTCGCGCTCATGGGCGTCGAGCGCCGCAACGGCGACCTGCCCGACGGCGTGCGCCGCACCGCGAACCTCGAGGACGTCTTCGTGCTGCTGACCGGCGAGGAGGTGTCCTGATGGGTCGCGCCGCCGACATCGCGACGGCCCTGCCGCGGCCCGCGCGCGGACGCATCGGCCGCCTGGAGCCGGCAGCGATCCGCGGCGTCCTCGTTCGCGAGATCACGAACTTCGGCTCGTACTGGCGCTCGACGACGTTCTCGTCGACGATCGACCCGACGATCTACCTGCTGGCGTTCGGGTTCGGCTTCGGCTCGCTCGTCTCGCGCGTCGGCGGCTACGACTACGTCGACTTCGTCGGCACCGGTGTCGTCGCGACCGCCGTGCTCTTCGCATCGGTCTTCCCGGCGATGTTCGGGACGTTCGTCAAGTACTCGTTCCAGCACACCTACGACGCGATCCTCGCCGCGCCGGTCGACACCGAGGAGCTCGTCACCGGCGAGGCGCTGTGGATGGCGATCCGCGCGGGGACCTACGGCTGCGTGCCGCTGCTCGTGGCGTTCGTCTTCGGACTGGAGCCGCGCATCGACATGCTGCTCGTCCCGTTCATCGCGTTCATCAGCGGCTTCGGCTGGGCGGCGTTCGGGATCATGATCGCCGGCCTGCTGAAGTCGATCGACAACTTCAACTACGTGACGAGCACGGTCATCACGCCGACGTTCCTCGTCGCCGGCACGTTCTTCCCGCTCGACGGCCTGCCGCAGTGGGCGCAGGTCGCCGGCAACTTCAACCCGCTGCACCACACGGTCGAGCTCGTCCGCCACGCCTCGTTCGGCTGGGAGGGCATGACCGACGTCTGGCACGTCGGCGCGCTCGTGCTCTTCGCCGTGCTGATGTGGCGCTTCGCGATCAAGGCGCTCGAGCGCAAGCTCATCACGTAGGCGCGCAGGCAGCCACCCGGCCACCCTCTCGGGGGGCTTCCGGCGCTACTCTCGAGGGTTCATGCCAGGCGTCCTCGACATCGAGCAATCGCTCCTTCTCCTCGAGCTCCAGCCGCCGTTCGACAAGCGCGAGGTGCAGCTCGCACGGCGCCGGCAGGCGAAGATCTGGCATCCCGACATCGCTCCGCCGGGCAAGCAGTTCGAGCACGAGCGCCACCTCAAGGCGATCAACGAGGCCGCCGACCAGCTCGAGCGCCTGGCCGAGGGCTCGCGCGGCGGCAAGGTGTCGCGCAACGCGGTCAAGGTCAGCGCCGCGGCCGCCCGCGAGGCGCGCGCCGAGGACGGCCGGCGCGCCTACGAGGCCCAGCAGCGCGCCCGCGCGCACGCCGCCGATCGGGAGGCCAACGACCCGTTCGGCTCGCAGGTGCCCGACCACTCCGTCGTGCACCGCTACGCGCGCTGCGTGGCCTATCCCGAGTGGGGCGTCGGCAGCGTCACGGGGATCTACTTCACCGGCGGCGGCGACGACGTCCAGCAGTGGGCCCGCGTGCGGTTCAACATCGGCGTGCGGACCGTGCCCGCCGGGACGCTGCAGTTCGTCGACTTCTCCAAGCCCGACGCCGCGGCCGACCGCGTCGAGCGCTTCCTCACCGCGGCGCAGCACGCGACGTTCGAGGGCAACCACGAGCTGGCGGCGCAGCGGCTCATCTACGCGCGCGACGCCGACCCGACGAACACGACCGTGCTGCGGCTGCTGACGCTGGCGTTCTGGCAGGCCGGCGACCTCAACGCCGCCGGCCGCTGCGTGCGCGACTGGGCGCGCAACGAGGACGACCGCCCCGCGCCGCACCGCTTCGCGGCCCGCATCTACGAGGACATGGGGGCGATCGACCTCGCCGCCGAGGCCGCGCAGCGCGCGGTCGACCGCGGGACCGGCGACGCCGACGCCTGGGAGCGGCTCGGGCGCCTGCGGCTGCGGCTCA
>JAUXSD010000285.1 GCA_030681525.1 Solirubrobacteraceae bacterium | reverse complement strand
CGCTTCAGAATAATCGGACAAATAGCGGCGCAGCACCTCCAGAGCCTGTTGCGGTTCGTTTTTCTGCAACAACTGCGCCTCCAGCGAGGCAGCCATATCCCACTCCGGGCGCAGGCTGCGCGCTTGTCGCACTTCGCTTAACGCAAGCGGGTTGTCGCCGGCCTGCTGCGCCAGTTGCGCCACCGACCAGTGGGCCTCGGCGACCTGCGGATAGGGTTGTGCGAGATTGCGCATCAGCTTCAATGCGGCGGGCTTGTCGGGGTAGGGGGCGATCAGTTGGAAAACCTGCATGAAGCCGGTGCCGGGATTCGCTTTTTCCGCTTCCAGTAACTTCGCCAGCTCGGGTTGCGCCTCATCCGGTTTTCCGCCGCGCAACAATATCGAGGCCAGCATGCGCCCCGCCAAAGGCGAAGCCGGTTCGATTTCCTGCCATTGCCGGAATGCTTCGACCGACTTGACCATGTCGCCGGACTCGAAGGCCAGTTGTGCGGCGCGTCTTGCCAGGCGCGGGTCGCGGGTTTTTCTGGCGATATCCGCGCTGCCTTCCACGGCCAATGCCTTGTGCCCGCGCTGGTTGGCGATCTCGGTCAGCAGGAATTCGTAGAGCAACTCGTCGCTCAACTCGATATTGGGCAGCACCGGCGCGGCTTCCGCCTGCGGCTCGGCGGGCTGTGCCGGCGCGGTGCGCTGGGGCGCCTGCGCGCAGGCGGTGAGCAGCAAGCTGCCGGCGATAAGGTAGATTGATAGGTTCATGGCAATACTGCTGTTGAGGCGGGTGCACATATTAGCAAAATCCGGCACCCGGCATGATGGCGGTAACGGCGTTTCTTCCGGAATGGGTGAACCTGATTTATTGAAAACCTTGGTTAGCCACAGATTTGCACGGATAAACACGGATAAAACATCGTGCTATGAGGGGCTGGCCTTCGGGCGTTCGGCCAAAAGTCCGTCGGCTCACATGAACGATATTTGGATGGTTAGCAGCAACACTTTGTTCATCTGTGTCAATCCGTGGCTCATCTGCCTTTTTCAGGTTGGTTGATATTGCCTTATTTCTCCAGCCAGTCCTGCAAA
>JAUXSD010000277.1 GCA_030681525.1 Solirubrobacteraceae bacterium | reverse complement strand
CACACGGCGAGAAGAGAGCGCGTCCAGTTCATGACGTTGCCTTTCGGGCGAGCTTCCGGGCCGCCCCGGCGCTCCCGCGGGAGCACCGTGCGTGTGACATCTACCGGCGTAGCTGACCAGATGGCGCGGCGGATGTCCACTCCGACGTTCGGCCGCACCGACGATGATGATCGCGGGCCGCGGATCGCTCGGCTAGCGACTCCGGGCGTCCTGCGCGTCGCCGAGCGCGTCGAGGCCGACGGCGAAATCCGCGAACGGGCCGATCGTGGCCGGAGCGGCGATGCGCTGACGTCTTCCGACCTGTGTGACGTCGACCCGGCCGACGACCGTCCCCCGCGTGATCGCGCCGACCGCGGCCTGCTTGTCCCGCGGGACGACGAACGTCATGCGAAAGCCCGAGCGGCGCAGGACCTTGTCCTGCACGCCGACCCAGGACTCGCCGGCGAAGGACGTCACCGATCCAACGATGACGCGCCGGGCGGCCGGTCCGATCTCGTCCGGCAGCCCGACGGCGCGGGTGAGGCCGAGCGAGCGCATGAACCCGAGCAGGGTGTTCGCGTCGCGCAGGATGCGAACGACGTTGGCGCCCGTCGTGACGTGCCTGACCGCGACGCCGTCCAGTCGCCCGGTGCCGGCGGCGACCCGGTCGGTCTCCCAGCGCCAGGGCGCGATGCCGAACTGCTCGAGGGTGCGGGTCAGCCCGTTGCGACCCTTCGCCGCCGACCGCGCCAGGCGCCGGCGCACCGCCGGGGGCAGCGGGTAGCCCGTCGTGCCGAGGCTGACGAACGACCGCCCGCCGACCGAGGTGAGCCGCACGCCGTAGTCGCGCGCCCCGATCTCGACGTCGTAGTCGGGCAGCGAGGCGTCCTTGCGGAAGCGAAACGGTCCGCTCACACCGGCCGAGAACTCCTCGTAGCCGGGCACCCCCTCGAGCGTGAACGTCACGCGGCCGTCGATCCGTCCCGTGCGCGCAGCGACGTTGGGACCGGCCGCCTGCTCCACGACGAGATCGGGATCGAAGCCCGGCGTGGCGGCCGCGGCGGCCTGATCGGAGTCTTCGGCGTCGCCGCCGCAGGCGGGCAGTGCGACGAGGGCGCTACAGGCGATCCAGACGGCGAGCGGGCGCAGGCTCCTCATGATGGGTGTATCTACACCCATCAGCGCCGTTCGTCAACCCTCCGCGACGCGCCGGCCGCTCACTCCGCCGCCACGAGCCACCAGTACGCCGGCTGCCCGCCGTCCTCGCACTCGAGCTCCACGCCCGCCGGCACGAGCGCGCGCACGTCGTCCTCCGCGAGCGGCGCGCCGGCGCCGGCGATGCAGGTCAGCAGCTCCGCGTCCTCGCCCAGCTCGCCCAGGACCGCGCCGAGCGTCGGCCCGGGCTGGCCCCACGCCACGATCGCGTCGTCGACGAAGCCGACCGCCTCCCCCGTGACGAAGCGGCCCTCGCCGTCGTCGCGTGCGGCGGGCGCGACGGCGCCGGTGCGCAGCCGCTCCAGCGCCGCGTCCACGGCGGCGACGTTGGCGGCCGCCGAGCGCGCCGGATCGAGCGCGAGCGCCGCGGCCAGGCCGGCCTGCTGCGAACGCGCCGCGCTCACGCAGACGACCTTCTCCGACAGCTCCGCCGCGTGCGCGGCCGCCATGAACACGTTGGGCGAGTTGGGCAGGACGACGACCTCCTCCGCGGGCACCTCGTGGATCCCGGCGAGCAGCTCGTAGGTCGACGGGTTGAGCGTCGGACCACCGTCGATCACGAAGACGCCGAGCGACTCGTAGAGCTCGCGCATCCCGTCGCCGGCGACGACCGCCAGCGCCCCGCAGTGCTGCTGGACCGCCGCCGCCAGCCGCTCGTCGCGCGCCTGCACCTGCGCGTGCATGTCCGCCACGTCGAGGTGGGAGACCTCGCCGATCCCGTCGAAGAGCGCCGTCGCGCCGCCCGGGAAGTCGGTGTGGACGTGGACCTTCAGCGTGGCCGCGTCGCCGACGACGAGGACCGAGTCGCCGAGCGCCTCGAGGCGCTCGATCCACGGCCGCGCGTCGAGGTCGTGGCCGGTGACGGCGAAGTTCGTGCAGTAGCGGAAGGTCGACGACTCGTGCTCGGGATGCGTGACGCGCGCGGGCGCCGTCTGGCGTGCGACGGCCGGGGCCTCGCTGCCGCGCAGCGCGGCGATGATGCCCGCGAAGATCACGGTCAGCGCGTGCCCGCCGGCGTCGACGACGCCGCTCTCGCGCAGGATCGCCAGCTGCTCGGGACCGCGGCGCACGGACTCCTCCCCCGCGCGCAGCGCCCGCTCGAGGACATCGGCGATGAGCGTGTTCTGCACGGCCGGATCACCCTCGGCGCCGAGCCGCGTGTCGCCCATGTGGGCGATCTCGCTGGCGACGCAGGTCGCCATGTCGCGAACGACCGTGAGGATCGTGCCCTCCGCCGGCTCGCGCACCGAGCTGTAGGCGCGCTGGGCGGCGCGCGCCATCGCCGCGCCGATGAGCACCGGGTCGACCAGCTCGCCGGGCCGGCTGACGAGCTCCTCGGCGGCGCCGCGGATGAGCTGGGAGAGGATGACGCCGCTGTTGCCGCGGGCGCCCAGCAGGGCGGCGCGCGCGACCGATTCGACGATCTCGTCGCGGCCGATCTCGTCGAGGCGCCCCTCATCGGCGGCCAGGCGGTCGACCTCGGCCAGCACCGCGCTGAGCGTGAGCGCCATGTTGTCGCCCGTGTCGCCGTCGGCGACCGGAAACACGTTGAGGTCGTTGATCTCCTGGCGGCGCGACTCGAGATGCACGAGGGCACCCTCGACGACGGCGCGGAAACGGACGAGGCTCGGATCCATGGACATCCAGTGTCGCGCCTGCCGCGGTCGCCTCAGGCGACCGGCGGGCGACGAGCGGGCCCTAGAGGGCCTTCTGGACCTTCCCGGCCTTCAGGCAGCGCGTGCAGACGTAGACACGCCGCGGCGCCGAGCCGATCAGCACGCGGACCTTCTGCAGGTTCGGGTTGAAGCGGCGCTTGGTGGCGCGCATGGAGTGGCTTCGGCTCTGGCCGAACGCCGGCTTCTTCCCGCAGCTGTGACATACCTTGGCCATCGCGACGTCGCAGTGTAGTGGGTCGCCCGCGCGACGCGCCGGCCAGGATCGGCGGCGACGGTTGGGGCCGGCGGGGCGGTGGGTATCTTGACCGCAGATGCCGCTGGCTTCAGGAATCGAGCTGCCCGAGCGCTATCGCGTCGAACGCCACATCGCCAGCGGCGGGATGGCGACGGTGTGGGAGGTCGAGGACCTCCTGCTCGGCCGCGTCGTCGCGGTGAAGGTGCTCGGCTCGCATTTCGCCGCCGACCCGGGGGCCCGGGCCCGGTTCCAGCGCGAGGCGCGCACCGCCGCCCGCGTGTCCGAGCACCCGCACATCGCGACGATCTACGACACCGGCGAGCACGCCGACAACACGTTCATCGTCATGGAGTACTTCAGCGGCGGCACCGTCGCCGACCGCCTGCGCGCCGCGAAGAACGGCGGCGAGCCCGTGCCGCGCGAGACGGCGCTGCGCTGGCTGCGCGAGGCAGCGCTGGCGCTCGATGCCGCCCACGCGGCGGACATCGTGCACCGCGACGTCAAGCCCGCGAACCTCCTGCTCGACGCCCAGGACCGCCTCGCCGTCGGCGACTTCGGGATCGCCCGCCTGGCCGACGACACGCAGATGACCCAGACCGGCCAGGTGCTCGGCACGGCCGCCTACCTGTCGCCCGAGCAGGCGATGGGCCAGCCCGCCACCCATGCGAGCGACCGCTACGCGCTGGCCGTCGTCGCGTACGAGCTGCTGACCGGCCAGCGGCCGTTCGCCGGCGGGCCGGTGACCGCTCAGGCGCGCCAGCATGTCGAGGACCAGCCCGACAAGGCCACCGACGCGGCGCCCGAGCTGCCCAAGCCGATCGACGCGGTCTTGGCGCGCGGCCTGGCCAAGGACCCGCGCGATCGCCCGGCGACGGCCGTGGCGCTGATCGAGGAGATCGAGAAGGCGCTGGGCACGCCGACGGCGCCGACGAAGCGCGTCGACTCCACGCGGGCGATGGCGCCGGTGCGGCCGGCTGCGGCCGCGGGCGCCGGCGGGGCCGCAGCCGCCGCCGCAGCGGCCGACGCGGACGATCCGGCGACGCCCGTCCCCGCGGCGATCCCGACGCGCGGCGGCC
>JAUXSD010000266.1 GCA_030681525.1 Solirubrobacteraceae bacterium | reverse complement strand
CACGCCTTCTCGAGGACCTTCGACTCCTTCATCTCGAGCCAGAGGTCGTTTCCCTCGCGGGTGCGCTCGCCGACGCCGCAGAAGGCCGACAGGCCGCCGTGCTCCTGCGCGAGGTTGTTGATGAGCTCCTGGATGAGGACGGTCTTGCCCACGCCGGCGCCGCCGAACAGGCCGACCTTGCCGCCCTTGGCGTACGGCGCGAGGAGGTCGACGACCTTGATGCCGGTCTCGAACATCTCCGTCGTCGGCATGAGGTTCTCGACGTTCGGAGCGGGTCGGTGGATCGGCCAGCGCTCGTCGTACTCGACGTCGCCGACGTTGTCGATCGGCTCGCCGAGGACGTTGAGGATGCGGCCCAGCACGCCCTTGCCGACCGGCACCGAGATCGGGCCGCCGGTGTCGGTGACCTCCATCCCGCGCGACAGGCCGTCGGTCGAGTCCATCGCGACGCAGCGCACGCGATCGTCGCCGAGGTGCTGCTGCACCTCGAGTGTCAGCAGGCCGTCATCCTTCGGGACGGTGATCGCGTTGTAGATCTCGGGAAGCTCGCCGTTGGGGAACGTCACCTCGATGACGACGCCCTGGATCTCCTCGATCCGGCCTACGGTCCTGGTCTCTGTCGTAGCCACTGGTTTCTCCTTACGTGAGCGACTCGGCGCCCGCGACGACTTCCATGATTTCCTGAGTGATCTCGGCCTGACGGGCGCGGTTCATCTCCAAGGTGAGGTCCTCGATGAGATCGCCCGCGTTCTGGGAGGCGTTGCGCATCGCGGTCATGCGGGCGCCGTGCTCGGACGCCGTCGACTCGAGCAGCGCGCGATACACGCTGATCTCGACGTAGTCCGGCACGAGCCGGGCGAGGATGTCCATCGGGTCGGGCTCGTACTCCACCAACGCATGGTGGCCCGACTCGCCTTCGGCGCCTTCTGTGTCGCGCTCGGTGCCCTCGAGGATCGTCGCCTGCTGCAGCGGCAGCAGCGTCTCGCGGCGGACCTCCTGGGTCAGCGGCGACACGTAGCCGTTGTAGAAGATCTCGACCCGGTCGGCCTTGCCGTCGACGTACGCCGCCATGAGCTCCTCCGCGATCGCCCGCGCGTCGGCGTAGGCCGGGCGATCGGTGAAGCCGACGAAGCGGCCGACCGGCTCCTTGCCGCGGAACGTCAGCGTCGACACGCCGCGGCGCCCGACGGCGCTGTAGACGACCGTCCGGCCCTCGGCCTCGTACTCGCGGGCGGCGCGCAGCCCGGCGCGCACGATCTGCGAGTTGAACGCGCCCGCCAGCCCGCGGTCGCCCGTGAGGAGCAGGATCGCGACGGTGTCCTCGCTCGCGTGCTCCTTGAGGATCGGCAGGCCGGAGATCTCCGAGCCCGCCGCCTCGGCGGCCTGGCGCGTCATCCGGCGGATCGCCCCCGCGTACGGACGCAGCGCCGCGATGCGCTGCTCGGCGCGCCGCAGGCGAGCCGCCGCGACCATCTCCATGGCCCGGGTGATCTTCTGGATGTTCTTGACGGACCCGATGCGGGCCTTGACGTCGCGCTGGGTCGCGCTCACGCCGGTGCCGCCTCCTTCTCAGGCTCGTCGGCCGTCTCCTCGACGGCGGCGCTCACGGGCGCGTCGGACGACTCGATCGCGACGCCGTCCTCGTCGATGTCCTCGCCGAAGTCCTTCGCGAAGTCCTCGACGGCGGCCTTGACCGCGTCGACGATGTCGTCGCTCCAGTCGCCGCCCGCGATCTTCTCGAGCACCTCGGCGTTCTCTGCGCGCAGCCGCGCGACGAGCGCCTGGTGGAACTCGGGCACGCGGTCGACCGCGACGCGGTCGATGTAGCCGTTGGTCGCGGCGTAGATGACGACGACCTGCTCCTCGACCGCCATCGGCGAGCGCTCGTTCTGGTTGAGCGTCTTGACGAGCCGCTCGCCGCGGGCGAGCGTCGCCTGCGTGTCGGCGTCGAGGTCCGAGCCGAACTGGGCGAACGCCTCGAGGTCGCGGTACTGCGACAGCTCGAGCTACAGCCGCCCGGCGACCTTCTTCATCGGCTTGATCTGCGCGTTGCCGCCGACCCGCGACACCGAGATGCCGACGTTGATGGCCGGCCGCACGCCCGAGAAGAAGAGCTTCGGCTCGAGGAAGATCTGGCCGTCGGTGA
>JAUXSD010000262.1 GCA_030681525.1 Solirubrobacteraceae bacterium | reverse complement strand
GGCGGTGCTGGCCGACGGCGGCGAAAAGCGCATGGCGCTGCATCTGTTGATCAGCATCGACGCCGATCACCTGTATAGCGCCTTAAACAATGCCATTGCGGCCAATCACACCCTTGCCGAATTGAGCGCGCTGGAGGCGCCGCTCAAGGAGTTCGCAGCGATTTTCCGCGCGATCGACGAAATAAAAAAAGGCGATGTCGTGACGCTGGATTATCTGCCGGGCAGCGGCACGCAGGTCAGCGTGAATGGCGTGGCGAAGGGGACGGTCGGTGGCGCACTGTTCTATGGTGCGTTGCTGAAAGTCTGGCTTGGCGACAAGCCGGCGCAGGCCGATCTCAAACAAAAATTATTGGGCGGAGAATAGGTGAGCGAAGCAGAACGGCTTAATGCCGATTGCCATTCGGCCCTTGTGGATCGCGCCGCGCTGCAGCGCGCGATGCAGGCGCAAGGCGAGATGTGGCAGGGCCTGGTGACGGAGCGTTGCCCGCATCTGTTTGCCGATGTGCCGGTGTTTATAACGGCTGCGCAGATGCGGCAGATGCGCGAGGTGATCGAGGCGGTGGAGCGGGTGGTGGGACGTGGGGAGTGGGGAGTGGGAAGTGGGAAGTGGATGCAGCACTCCGCCAAAGGGGTGTTCTACGGCTACGACTTCCATCTCAACAGCGACGGCGCGCATCTGATCGAGATCAACAGCAACGCGGGCGGCGGATTCCTGAATACGCTGCTGCTCGACAGCCAGCGCGAGGCCGGATGGCCGGGTGCGGCAGTGGCGGAAGCAAACCTCGAACAGGTATTCCTCGGGATGTTCCGCAACGAGTGGCGGCTCGCACGCGGTGACGCGCCGTTACAGACCGTCGCCATCGTGGACGAGCAGCCGGAGGCGCAATACCTGTATCCCGAATTCCTGCTCGCGCAGCGTATGTTCGAGCGTGCCGGGATCGCGGCCTATATCGCCGACCCCGCCGCGTTGCAGGTATGCGGCGATGGCCTTTATCTTGATGGGCAAAAAATCGACCTGGTGTACAACCGCCTGACGGATTTTTCGTTGCAGCAGCATTACGCGTTGCGGCAGGCGTATCTGGAGGGCAGCGCGGTGCTGACGCCCGATCCCGCGCACTATGCGCAGTACGCCGACAAGCGCAATCTGGCGCGACTGACCGATGCGGATGGGTTGCGCGCGCTCGGCGCAAGCGAGGCCGACATCGCCACATTGCTTGCGGGTGTGCCGCAGACCATCGTTGTGGAAGCGGATATGGAAGCCACGCTGTGGGCGGAACGCAAGAGTCTGTTTTTCAAGCCAAGCAGCGGCTACGGCAGCAAGGGCGCATATCGTGGCGCAAATCTTACGCGCCGTGTGTTCGGTGACATTATGCAGGGCGGTTATGTCGCGCAGCGCATGGCCGCGCCGGGTGAGCGCAGCGTTTGCGTGAATGATGGCGAGCCTGTTTTGCTCAAGTACGACGTGCGCTGTTACGTTTACGACGGCCAGGTGCAACTGGTTGCGGCGCGGCTCTACCAGGGCCAGACCACCAATTTCCGCACGCCGGGCGGCGGCTTCGCGCCGGTTCGTGTTGTAGAATGAAAGCCGCACAAGGATTGCGCAGTACCTATTGAGCATTCCATAATTTATTACACCGTTCACCCTGAGGTATCGAAGGGTGAAGCATCACCATCAACGGATTTTAGGTTAATGAACTCTCTGGGATGAATAAAATCAGCCCGCTCTGCTATAATCCGCGCCCTCGGGGCGTAGCGCAGCCTGGTAGCGTACATGCATGGGGTGCATGTGGTCGGAGGTTCAAATCCTCTCGCCCCGACCAGTTACATCTTCCCCCCCCC
>JAUXSD010000248.1 GCA_030681525.1 Solirubrobacteraceae bacterium | reverse complement strand
GCGCGAGATGTCGTCGAGCAGCAGGGCGTCGCAGACGACCTTGGACTTCGACCCGTGGGCGCCCTTGGCGACCTCGAGCAGGCCGCGGTAGGAGCCGCGCCCGCCGTCCTTGGAGATCGACTTGGCGAAGATGTTCGACGTCGTGTTCGGCGCGGCGTGGATGATCTTGCCGCCGGCGTCCTGATGCTGGCCGGCGCCGGCGAACGCGATCGAGAGGATCTCGCCGTGGGCGCGTTCCCCGGTCAGGTAGACCGACGGGTACTTCATCGTCAGCTTCGAGCCGAGGTTGCAGTCGACCCACTCCACGGTCGCGTCGCGCTCGGCGATCGCCCGCTTCGTGACGAGGTTGAAGACGTTCGTCGACCAGTTCTGCACGGTCGTGTAGCGGATCCGCGCGCCCGGCTTGGCGATGAGCTCGACGACCGCCGAGTGCAGCGAGTCCGACGAGTACGTCGGCGCCGTGCAGCCCTCGACGTAGTGCACGTAGGAGCCCTCGTCGGCGATGATCAGCGTGCGCTCGAACTGGCCCATGTTCTCCGTGTTGATGCGGAAGTAGGCCTGCAGCGGCATCTCGATGTGCACGCCCGGCGGGACGTAGACGAACGAGCCGCCCGACCACACGGCGCTGTTGAGCGCGGCGAGCTTGTTGTCGTTGGCCGGGATGATCGTCGCGAAGTACTCGCGGACGAGGTCCTCGTGCTCGCGCAGGCCCGTGTCCATGTCCATGAAGATGACGCCCTGCGCCTCGAGCTTCTCGTTGATCTGGTGGTAGACGACCTCGGACTCGTACTGGGCGCCGACGCCGGCGAGGAACTTGCGCTCGGCCTCCGGGATGCCCAGGCGGTCGAAGGTCTTCTTGACGTCCTCGGGAACGTCGTCCCAGGAGCGCTCGGCCTTCTCGGACGCGCGCACGAAGTAATGGATGTTGTCGAAGTCGACCTCGGCCAGATGCGGCGAGCCCCACGTCGGCATCGGCCGCGCGAGGAAGTACTCCAGCGCCTTGAGGCGGAAGTCGAGCATCCACTGCGGCTCTGACTTGAACTCGGAGATCTTGCGGACGAGCTCCTCGCTCAGGCCCTTGGGCGCCTTGTAGAGATAGTTCTCAGCGTCGTGGAAGCCGTACTTCTCGGTGTAGTCGGAGTTGATCCCCTGCAGGCTTGCCTGCTCGGCGATGGTCTCGGGAGTGGCCATAACGGTTACTCAACCTCCAGCTTGATCATGTCGTCCTCGACGCGGACTGGGAACGTCTCGATGGGAACGTAGGCGGGCAGGGTCACCGGCTTGCCGGTGTGCAGATCGAACAACGACCCGTGGCGGGGGCACTCGACGGTGCACCTATCCGGATCGAACTCGCCGTCGGCAAGGTTGCCGTCGTCGTGCGAGCAGCGATCCTCGATCGCCAGCAACTCGCCGTTGCAGTTGAAGATCCCGATCTCGAGGTCCTCCCACTCGACCGTGCGCGAGCTGCCGGGCGGAAGCTCGGAAAGCAGGCAGATGTCGAGGGTCTCGCTCATGGGAACGTCGCGCATCCTAATCCCGTCCTGGGCGCTCGGATTTGCTTCTGTGGAGTGTAGCCGCCTTGGCCGATCGGCGGTAGGACCTAGCGGGCCTCGCGGGAGCCTCCGCAGGGACTTCTCGTACAGCCGGTTTGCGGAGCCGTCGGGGTTAGGTTCCCCTAACTCAAATTGGTATGACCCGCCACGCTGGGTTAGGTATGCCTAACAGGCTTGCAGGCTTGACGCGCCGGGCTCGGGTGAGGCGTCGGCGCTTCGCGCCGGACGGCAGCTCTGCGGGGGTGAGCGGGCGCGAGCGACGGCGTCTCGGCCGGTGCCGGCGGGGCGGTCATCGTGGCCGGAGGCGGGCCTGGTCGGGCTGTTCATGTGGGACATGAAGAGGTCGACCAGCCCGCTTCTCACTCCGCATTCTCGCGGCCTGGTCGAGGTATGCCCGCGGCGGGTCACAAGTCGACCCGGCCTCGCCGAACCCGGCGCAACGGCCCCTATAGGCATCCGTCAACACCTCAGTGATGCCGTTCGACGACGCCGGCGCCCGCGCGAACGCAACGCGAAGCGCAGTCGCGGCGAGCCCCCGCCGCCGCGCCGGCGCTACAGCTTGTCGTCGCCCGTCGGGTGGCGGTCGATGCCGCCCTCGGCCTCGCTCGGTGGCGTCTCGGGCTCCCAGTCCACCGGCTGGCCGAGCGCGGCGCCCTTGAGCACCTTCAGCGTCAGCAGCGCGCACTTCATGCGCGTCGCGGAGATCTGGATGCCGAGCAGGTCCAGGACGTACTGGCGGTCGAGCCGGATGAGCTCGTCGATCGTCATGCCCTTGACCTCGTCGGAGGTCATCGAGGCGGAGGCCTGGCTGATCGCGCAGCCGTGGCCGGAGAAGCGCAGGTCCTCGATCTTGCCGTCGTCGGTCGTGCGGATCTCGACCGTCAGCTCGTCGCCGCAGAGCGGGTTGGAGTCCTTGAACGTCAGGTCGAACGGGTCGAGATGGCCCCAGTTGTGCGGGCGCTTGTAGTGCTCGAGGATCTCTTCGCGGTAGATGGAGTCCATGCTCAGCGCGCTTCCTGGTTCGGGGCGGGGGCGGTCATCCGAAGATCTTGCGGACGTCGTTGAGGCCCTCGATGAGCGCGTCGACGTCGGCGCGCGTGTTGTGCACGGCGAACGACGCGCGGGTCGTCGCCGCGACGCCGAAGCGCTGCATGAGCGGCTGCGCGCAGTGGTGGCCGGCGCGCACGCAGACGCCGGCCGATCCGAGGATCTCGGCGATGTCGTGCGGGTGGGCGATGTCCAGCGTGAAGGCGACGAGCGCGCCGCGGTGGTCGGCGTCGAGCGGGCCCATGACGGTGACGTCGGACAGCTCGGCCAGGCGCGCCAGCGCGTAGGCGCAGAGGTCGCGCTCGTGCTCGCGGACGCTGGCCATGCCGATCCCGGACACGAAGTCCACGGCGGCGCCGAGGCCGATCGCCTCGGCGATGTTCGACGTGCCGGCCTCGAACTTCGCCGGCAGCTGGCCCCAGCGGATCTCGTCGATCGAGACCGACGCGATCATGTGGCCGCCGCCGAGAAACGGCGGCATGGCGTCCAGCAGCTCCTTGCGGCCGTGCAGGATGCCGATGCCCGTCGGGCCGTAGAGCTTGTGGCCGGTCCAGGCGTAGAAGTCCGCGCCGATCTCGGCGAGATCGACCGGCATCTGCGGCACGGCCTGCGAGCCGTCGACGACGACGACGGCGCCCGCGGCATGCGCGCGCTCGACGATCTCGGCGACCGGGTTGATCGTGCCGGCGGCGTTGGAGACGTGGCCGACCGCGACGAGCTTGACGTCGCCGGTCGCCAGCAGCGCGTCGAGCGAGTCCATGTCGAGCAGGCACTCGTCGTCGACGCCGACCATCTCCAACCGCGCGCCGGTCTGCTGGCACAGCACGTGCCAGGGCACGAAGTTGGAGTGGTGCTCGAGCTGCGTGACGACGACGGTGTCGCCCGCGCCGACGTTCGCGCGGCCCCACGAATAGGCGACGAGGTTCAGGGCCTCGGTCGCGTTCTTCGTGAGGATCGTGCAATCGGCCGGCCAGTTCATGAACGCCGCGATGCGGTCGCGGGCGCCCTCGAACAGCTCGGTCGCCTCCGCCGCCAGGGCGTACACGCTGCGGTGCACGGTGCCGCGATGGTGCTCGTAGTAGTCGGTCATCGCGGCGATGACCGGCTGCGGCGTCTGCGACGTCGCCGCCGAGTCCATGTAGACGATCCCCTCGCGCTGCAGGGACGGAAAGTCCGTGGCCAGCGGGGTGTCGGCCAGGGTGCTCATCCCGCCGTTGCCGGAGCGCCGACCTCTTCGCGAATCCCGGCGTAGCCCTCGGCCTCGAGGCGGTCGACGAGCTCGGGGCCGCCCTCGGTGGCGATCCGCCCGTCGAACATGATCGACACGCGCGTGGGCGTGACCATGTGCAGGATGCGCTGGTAGTGGGTGATGATGAGGATGCCCATGTCCTGGCCGCTGGCGACGGTGTTGACGCCGTGCGCGACGACGTTCAGCGCGTCGATGTCAAGACCGGAGTCGGTCTCGTCGAGTACCGCGAGCTTCGGCCTCTGCAGCGCGAGCTGCAGGATCTCCAGGCGCTTCTTCTCGCCGCCGGAGAAGCCCTCGTTGAGGTAGCGCGAGCTGAACTCGCGCGGGACGTTGACGAGCTCCATCGCGGCCTCGACGGTCTTGCGGAACTCCTTGAGCGACACGTCGGGCTCGCCGCGCGCCTCGCGGTGGGCGTTCATGACCATCCGCAGGTACTTCGTGATCGTCACGCCGGGGATCGCGACGGGGTACTGGAAGGCCATGAACAGGCCCATGCGGGCGCGCTCGTCGGTGTCGGCCTCGGTGATGTCCTCGCCGCCGAACAGGATCTGCCCCTCGGTGACCTCGAGGCTCGGGTGACCCATGATCGCGTTGGCCAGCGTGGACTTGCCGGAGCCGTTTGGCCCCATCAGCGCGTGGATCTCTCCGGGCTTGACCGTGATGTCGACCCCCTTGAGGATCTGCTTGTCCTCGGCCTGGACGTGGAGGTTGCGAATCTCAAGCTCGGGCATGGTGTCCTTGTGTTCTCCTTCGTACCGGGTGGCCTGACGGATCAGGCGTGAGTTGGGGTTCTGGCGTCCGGCGCCGCCCGCTCGCCGGCGCGCGGCAGCTGGCGGGTCTGAAAATCGATGAGCTCGGCCAGGGAGGTCTGCGCGAGCGTATTGGTGACGCCGACCTGCACGCGGGTCCACAGCAGCTTCGTGGCGCAGCCGCGGCCGGAGTCGTCGTGGTGCGAGCACAACACGCGGCCGCTGCCGTCCTCGGCGCGGTCGTCGACGAAGCACTCCATCGGCGCGAGCGAGCCCTCCAGGACGAGCACGACCTCGTCCATCCGGATCTCCTCGGGCTTGCGCGCCAGGACGTAGCCGCCGTGCGCCCCGCGCGTGCTCTGGACGAGCCCGGCGCGCTTGAGCAGGGCCACGATGCGCTCGAGGTAGGCGAGCGGCAGGTTCTCCGTGTCGGCGATCACCTTCAGCGAGATCGGATGATCCTGACCCTGGCGCCCGATCTCGATGAGCAGGCGAACGCCGTACTCGGCCTTCGTCGTGAAGAACACGCCTAAAGCCTACCAGCGCGGTCGGGATAGCGGCGGTTGAGCACAGGGTGAGCGCAAAGCAGCTAGAAGAGAGTGCATATGCCGGAGTTCAGCCCAGGCGACGTCTTCGTCGACTATCGCATCGAGGGCCTCGCCGGCCGCGGCGGCATGGGCGTCGTCTACCGCGCGACGCAGCTCGGCCTCGAGCGCACGGTCGCGCTGAAGGTCATCGCGCCCGCGCTGGCCGACGACGAGGACTTCCGCGAGCGCTTCGTGGCGGAGTCCAAGGCGGCCGCCGCGGTCGAGCACCCCAACGTCATCCCGGTCTACTACGCGGGCGAGCGCGAGGGCGTGCTGTTCATCGTCATGCGCTACGTCGACGGCCCCGACCTGCGCGCGCTCGTGCGCGCCGAGGATCACCTCGAGCCCGAGCGCGCCGCGCACATCGTCGCCCAGATCGGCGGGGCGCTCGACGCCGCGCACCGCCACGGCCTCGTGCACCGCGACGTCAAGCCGGCCAACGTCCTGCTCGGCGAGGACGACCACGCGTACCTGACCGACTTCGGCCTGACCAAGCGCAGTGCGACGAGCGCCGGGGGCGGGCTGAGCCGCGCGGGCGGCTGGGTCGGCACACTCGGCTACGTCGCGCCCGAGCAGATCCGCGGTGAGCGCGTCGACGCGCGCACCGACGTGTACGCGCTCGGCTGCGTGCTCGTCTACGCGCTCACCGGCAAGGCGCCGTACTCGGGCGACAGCGACGAGGCGACGCTGTGGGCGCACCTCAACGCGCCGCCGCCGAGCGAGTCGGTGCCGCCCGACTTCGAAGGTGTCGTCGCGCGCGCGCTCGCGAAGGACCCCTCCGACCGCTACCTGTCGGCGGGCGACCTCGGGCGCGCCGCTCTGCGCGCCGCCGGCCGCAGCGCGACGGCCGTGCCCGAGCGCAACGTCGCGCGCGGCCCCGCCGCGCCGGCGACCGGCGACACCGCCGCGACGGCCGAGCAGGGCGCGGCG
>JAUXSD010000242.1 GCA_030681525.1 Solirubrobacteraceae bacterium | reverse complement strand
GCTGCGCGAGCGCCACCTGCTGCGCGCGTACGGGGCGGCGCTGCGGGCGCTGCCGGCCGCGCGGCGGCGGCGGCGGGTGGTGCAGGCCAAGCGCGTGCCCGGCGTGCGGGCGCCGTTCGGGCTGCGCGCGCCGCGCTGAGGTTCGCGCTCGCGGGCGGTCCGGGCGCGCCCGGTGCGATATCCGCACTCGGCGCGCCCCGACCGCGCTGCGGGAGGCGGTATTGACGCGCCAGGTCCGATATCCGGACTCGGCGCGTCACGACCCTCCGGTCAGCCGGCGTCAGGGTTGCCCGCCTGCTCGCGCGCCGCGGCGAACAGCTCGGCGACGGCGGGCTCCATGTAGTAGTCCGTGCCGCCGTCGGCGCGGCCCTCGGTGGCGATCGGCAGGTCGCGGGTGAGCTTGCGGGCGTAGCGGCCCGGCCAGGCCAGGACCCCGGCGACGCCGTGGGCGCCCTTCTCGAGGCCGAGGCGCGCGGCGAGCTCGTTGCCCGACCGGCGCTCGCCGGGAGCGTCGATCAGCTCGTCGAACAGCGCCCGCGCGGGCGGGGCGAGCTTGCCGTACAGCCAGGCCGCCTGCTCGCCGTCGTCGGCCGACCACGGGGCCGCCTCGCGAAACGCGTGATGCGGCCCGCCGCGGCGGCCGCCCCAGGGTGGCCCGCCGCCGCCCCCGCCTTCCGCCGCCAGGAAGCCCGCGAACCAGACGTAGAACTCCGGGACGCGCTCCTCCGGCACGGCGACGGTGATCTGCTTGTCGGCCATCAGGCCGTCTGCGTCTCGCTCTGCGCGGGGTGGTCTTCGGGGCGGTGATGGGGACCGCCGCCACAGCGATGGTGACCCCGGCCGTGGCCGTGGCCGCGGCCGCGACGGCCGAGCGAGCCGGCGAGGAAGCGTCCGTAGAACGCGTAGAACTCGGCGACCCGGTCCTCGGGGACGTCGATGGTGATCTGCTTGTCCTGCGTGGTGGGCTCGACGGTCATGTCGACCCTCCTCTCTCTCGTGTACTTACGAGAGCCAGCATACACAAGTAAAATACTTAAGTAAAGTGGCGGTGCTCTACGAGAGGAGAGGTGCGGCGCATGCGCTCGACGCCGGTCGCGTGCCGTCGAGGGCGCGACGCCGGCGACGGCTCACCAGGACTGCGTGAGCCCGCCGTCGACGAGCAGCGACTGGCCGGTCACGTAGCTCGCCGCCGCCGAGCAGAGGAACACCGCCGCCGCGGCGACCTCCTCGGGCGTGCCGAGGCGGGCCGCCGGGACCTGCTCGCGCGCCGCCTCCTGCGCGACGTCCATCCCGCCGTAGCCCTCGGCGATCCGCTTCGTGGCGATCCGCCCCGGCAGCACCGCGTTGAACGTCACGCCCGCGCCGGCGTTCTCGCGCGCGAGGCGCTTGAAGGCCGCGAGCAGCCCCGGCCGGTTCGCCGTCGACAGCTGCAGCCCGGGCAGCGGCTCGAGCGCCGTGCTCGACGAGACCGCCAGCACCCGCCCGAAGCCGCGCGAGCGCATGCCCGGCACGACGCGGCGCATGATCAGCATCGGCGAGACGACGAGCGTGCGGTGCGCGGCCTCCCACTCGGCGGCCGGGATCGCCAGCGGGTCCTCGAAGCGCGGCGGGCCGCCGGTGTTGGCGACGTAGACGTCGACCGGTCCGAGGTCGGCCTCGACCGCGTCGACGAGCCCGTCCACCGCCGCGAGGTCGGCGCTGTCGAACGCGTAGGCCGACGAGCGCGACGCCCGCGCCACGCGCGCGCCCTCGGCCTCCAGCGCATCCGCGATCGCCGCCCCGATCCCGCGCGAGGCGCCGGTCACGAGCGCGACCCGTCCCGTCAGTCCGAGATCCACCCGCGGCCCCCCTCCGTGTCCTCCTCCACCGGCTCGGGGGACCGGGCGATCACGGCCATGCGGTCGCGGAAGTCCGGCGCCCACATGCGGTCGACGAGCCGCGCCGCCCGCGCGCCGCGGACGAGCAGGCGGGCCAGGCCCGGCGAGTAGCCGCCGACGCGCTCGAGGTAGTAGCGCACGCTGAACGCCTTCGGCGCGGTCTCGATCTCGAGCACGGTCCAGCCGTGGCGCTCCAGCAGCGTGCGCAGCGAGCGGCGCGTGAAGAACTGCACGTGCGTCGGGATCACCGACCACCAGCGCGCGCGCATCCCGCGGGCGACGAGGCTGCCGGCGTCGGGCAGCGCCATCCAGGCGATCCCGCCGGGGCGCAACAGCTCGGCCATCCGATCGAGCGCCTCGCCCGGCCGCGGCAGGTGCTCGATGACGTCGCCCATGACGATCGCGTCGAAGTGCCCCAGCGGCAGCTCGGTCTCGAAGAGGTCGCCGGTGCGCACGTCGAGGCCGAGCCGCTCGCGCGCGAACTGCGACGCGAACGCCGACGGCTCGACGCCGGTGACCGCCCAGCCGCGCGACTCGGCCTCGGCGAGCAGGAAGCCGACCCAGCAGCCGAGGTCGAGCAGCGTGCGGTGGCGCGGGCCGCCGTTCGTCGTCGGGATCGGCACCGGCGTGAGGTTGGCCTCGATGTGCTCCAGCGCGCGCCGCGCGGTCTCGCGCTGGCCGGCCTCCTCGGCGACATAGTCGTCCGAGGCGGCGTCGGCGTAGGCGCTCTCGAGCACCGCGTCGGCCGGCATCGGATCGGTCTGGCGGTGCCCGCAGTTCGGGCAGCGGACGATGTCCGCCAGCGCCGTGCCGAACCTGTCGGTCGTGGGGATCAGGCCGTCGGGGCCGGCATCGCCGGCCACCTTGAGGTGCGGGACGAGCCCGGAGGCCCCGCATGCGGCGCAGGAGGTCACCCGGCGGACGGTATCGCGGGATGTAAGACATCCACAGCGCGCTGCCAAATGAGCCATGCGGGCACGGCGCGAAACGAAATTTGCCGTTTGTAATCTGTGCCCGGGGGCGGGTTACGTACGATCACCGCGTGGCCGACCGGCATCTGGCCCTGCTGAGCATCGTCGCGCCGATGCTCGACGAAGAGGGGACGGCGCGGGTGTTCTACGAGCGCGTCCGCGCAGCGGTCGAGGGCCTGCCCTGGGATCTCGTCGTCGTCGACGACGGCTCGACGGACAAGACGCCGCAGATCCTCGCCGAGATCGCCC
>JAUXSD010000104.1 GCA_030681525.1 Solirubrobacteraceae bacterium | reverse complement strand
CTCGTCGATCCGCGAGAGGCGGCCGAGCGCCTCCTGCGACGGGCTCGCGACGATCTCCGCGCGGAGGTCGAGCAGCATGAGCAGGTGGCGCAGGTAGGAGGCGAAGAACGCCATCTGGTCGGTGCCGGCGACGAGCAGCCGCGGCGTCGTGGCGATCGCCTCGACGGCGGCCTCGATCTCGCTGCGCGAGACCTTGCGCGCGGTGTCCTCGACGTTGACGTGGTCGGCCGCGAGCATCGTCTCGAACTCGTTCTGGTCCAGCGAGAACAGCGGTGCGACGTGGCTGGGCCCGTTGCTGACCGGTGCCGTCGCGTGGCGGCGGCGGTACTCCTCGCGAGCGGAGTGCTGCAGCTCGGGATAGCCCTCGAAGCCGAGCGCCTGCGAGAAGCGCACGACCGTGCTCGAGGAGGTGTTCGCGCGGCGGGCGAGCTCCTCGGCCGTCTGGAAGGCGACCTCGTCGAGGTGGTCGACGATGTACTGGGCGACGTCCTTCTGCGAGCGCGAGAAGTCGTCGAAGCGGGCCTGGATGTATGTGGAGAGCGACTCGGGGGTCGCCGCTGGAGCGGATCGCTTCATGGACGACAGCCTGTTTCGACGGCGTGCGTCCCATCTCCTTTGCGGCGCGCCGAACTACGCCGGGCCCGCGGTTAAACGAAACGCGCCCGGTGGGGTCACACCGGGCGCGCGAAGCCGAGAGGGGAGGGGCGGCGGGGGATATGGACCGAACCGACTCTCGGCGGGTTCGAACAAGGGGTTGCCCGCCTGTGCAGCGGGCAAACATGGATTCGCGATCACGGCGCCTCGCCGCTCGATCCGTAGCGACGCACGGCGGGGTGCGGACCCTCGGGGACCGTGAGGAACGCACGCCCGTCGGCGGTGAGCGCGATCGTCTCGCCCTGGCCCTCGCTCAGCAGGCCGGCGTCGGTCATGCAGGGGCGGCGCCGCAGCGCAGCGGCCACCGTCTCCCCCGCCCGCCGGCGCCACGCGTACGCGAGGTCGTACGTGCGCAGCACGATCGTGCGCCCGTCGGCCGAGACGTCGCCGGCCGTGACCGCCTGGCCTTCGTCGAGCCTGACCGTGCCGGTGCGCCGCAGCGTCGAAGGCCGGCGCGAGGACGGCCGCCGCGCCACGTAGATGCCGCCCGCCGGCCCGAAGCTCTTGGAGACGACGACGAGCGAGCCGTCCGAGCGGTCGAACAGCAGCGCCTCGGCATCGCGCGGCCCGTCGGAATAGCGCAGCTCGTAGCGCGCGGTCGGCGCGACGCTGACGGCGCCGGGCCGCGGCTCGGGCACCTTCAGCACGGTCACCGACGGCCGCTCCGCGAGGTTGTCGCCGATGTCGCCGACGAGCAGCGTGCCGCGGCGGCCCGCCGCCAGGTCCTCCCAGTCGGTGTTCACCGCGCCGGCGACCGCCACCTCGGCCACCGGGCGGCCGCCCGTGGTGAAGGCGAACAGCGCCGGCGGGTTGCCCGAGTCGTTGAGGCTCCACAGGACGTCGCGGCGTGTCGTCGAGAACACCAGCCCCGACAGCTCGGTGGCGCCGGCCGCCTGGACGCGGCCGGTCACCCGCGAGCGCAGGTCCGGGCGGCAGAGGGCCGGCCGGGCCGGGGGCTTCGGCGCCGCGGTCGTGCCGCCGTCCGCCGCGCCGGAGCCGTCGGCGCAACCGGCGAGCCCCCCGAGCACGAGCGCCCCGGCGAGCGCAGCGACCGCCGGCCGCGTCGTCGCCGCCGGGCGCCGGGCGCTCAGGTCAGATCCCCAGGCGCTTCACGGTCGCGCGAGCGCGCACGACGCGCTGGTCCTTCTCGGCGTGATCGGCCGGCATCCCGATCATCTCGACGAGCGAGAGCACGTCGCGGCCGAGTTGCTCCTGCATCGCGAGCGCGCCCTCGGCAACCTCCTCGAGCTGTTCGCGTGTCAGCGAGTCCGCCTTGTCTCCAACCATCCTGCGCAGAAAGAAGCCCATGTCATCCTTGGCTAGCCGAGTTGCACCGTTGTCCCCAGGATTATGCCGCGCGAACCGCGCCGCTGGCGCGCGAGGTACCTTGCCGCCTGCGGGGCAGTAGCTCAGTTGGTCAGAGCAGCCGACTCATAATCGGTTAGACGGAGGTTCGAGTCCTCCCTGCCCCATCCGCGCGTGAAGTGCGCGCCGGCGCCGGCCATCTCGTGCAGCGCGCGCTCCCCGTCGCCGGGCTCGACGTCGACGGCGGCGATCGCGTCGACGAGCACGGTGACGTCGAAGCCCGCGCGCAGCGCGTCGAGCACCGTCGCCTTCACGCAGTAGTCCGTGGCGAGGCCGCCGACGAGGACGCGGGTGATCCCGGCCTCGCGCAGCAGCGCCGCCAGCCCGGTGGCGTCGAAGCCGGAGTAGGCGTCGGCGCCGAGCGTCGTGGCCTTGTCGAGCAACGGCCCGGGCAGCGCCGCGATGTCGGGGTGCAGCTCGGCGCCGTGGGTCCCGGCCACGCAGTGCGGCGGCCACGTCCCGCCCTGCTCGGCGAATGAGCAGTGTCCGGCGGGATGGTTGTCGCGGGTCTTGACGACGAGCGCGACGTCGCGCGCGGCGGCCACGAGCGGGGCGACGACGGCGTCTCCCCCCGGTACGCCGAGCGCACCGCCCGGCAGGAAGTCGTGCTGGACGTCGACGGCGATCAGGGCGGTCTCGGCAGGCATGGCGGGCTCCTCTCGATCGTCGGCTGCTTCGGTGTCGGCCGCGCTCGCCAGGCGCGCCCGCAGGGCGAGCAGGCGCGGTGAGCGCTCCAGCGGCGGCAGTCCGGTCGGCGACAGGCGGTCGCGCTCCGCGGCGGCGTGGACGCGGTCGGCCGCGAGGTCCGGCGCCCGGGCCGTGCGGGCGCCGTCGCGCATCACCTCACGCAGCAGCGGCTCGCCGTCGAACGACTCGCCGGCGAGGTGCAGCACGTGCGTCCCGTCGGGCCGGCGGGTGACCTGATGCGCCCCGGGGTCGTTGATCTTGCCCGGCGACAGCTTCATCGTGTGGCGCAGCGCCGGGTCGTTCTCGGCCGGCTGCTCGACGAGCTTGTAGACGGCGCTGAGCGGCTCACCGCCGCGCAGCTGCGAGCCGACGCCGAACACCCCCGCGGGCACGCCTGCCGCGACCAACGCGGCGATCCGCTCGGCGTCGAGGTCGCCGGTCAGGATGATCTGCGTGTCGGTCAGCCCGGCCGCGTCGAGCAGTCCGCGGGCGGCCCGGGCCAGCGTCGCGTGGTCGCCGGAGTCGATGCGGATCGCCTTCAGCCGCCCACCGGTAAGCCGTTGCGCCTCGATCGCCCGGCGCACCCCCTGCAACGTGTCGTACGTGTCGACGAGCAGCGTGGCCCCGGCCGGGCGCGCGCGCAGCCCGTCGCAGAACACGCGCGTCTCGCCGGCGCGCCCGCGCGCCATGACCTTGGCGTGCGCCATCGTGCCGGTCGCCGGGATCGCCAGGTCGCGCGCGGCCGCGGTGGTGGCGGTGCCGGCGAAGCCCGCCAGGTACGCCGCCCGGGCCGCGCTGTGGGCCGCCCCGAGGCCGTCGAGGCGGCGCATCGAGAAGTCCCACACGGGTCGCCCCGCGGCGGCGCGCACGATCTGCGTCGCGTTCGTGGCGACACGCACGGGGTAGTTCGTCGCCGCGAGCAGGGGCGACTCGACGAGCGTGGCCTGCAGGCGCGTCGCCGTCACGCGCACCAGCGGCGTGGCGGCCGGCACGATCGTGCCCTCGCGCACAGCCCAGACGCTGCCGGTGAAGCGCAGGTCGCGCAGCCGCGCGAGCACCGGCGCGTCGAACGTCGCGGCATCCTGGCGGGCCAGCCAGTCCAGATCGGACTCGGTGAAGCGCAGGCCCTCCAGGAAGGCGAGCGCCTCGTGCACCCCGGCGACCGTCAGCGCGCGGTCGGCCCGTGCCGACAGCTCGAACGTGACCAGGTCGTCCGCCGCCCCCTCGTGGAGGTAGTCGGCGGCCATCGTCAGGCAGTAGAGGTCGGTGAGGAGCGCGTCGGTGACGGTCATCTGATTTATGGGCGGATCGACCAGAACTCGGGACGAAGGATATCAGGCGCGCCGAACACGCTCCGGCGCCGCGCGCGCCTACTTCACGCGCTCGACGGCGCGCGCGAGCTCGCCGACCGAGAAGACGCCCTCGAAGCGAGCCGCCACCTTGCCGCTGCGATCGACGACGAACGCCCACGGCTCTGTCGGCAGCCGCCAGGCCCGCACGGGCTGGCGGTACGGCTTGCCCGGGTCGTTGTCCTGGTAGATCTCCTGGTGGATGAACGTCACGCCCTTGCCGTTCTCGGCGCGCACCTGCTCGGCGATGTCGACGACGGGGCCGCACGTGCGCGAGGCGCACAGTGCGGGCGTCGCGAACAGCAGGACGACCGGCTTCTTGCCGACGACCTCGGCGAAGTCGGCCTCGAGCATCTCGGCCGCCGGCGGGATCCGCGTCGAGAGCTTCGTCAGGTCGCCACCGACGTCCGCGCCGGTCTGGGTGTGGACCTTGATCGCGGGCTCGCCGACCTGCGGCGGCCCGCCTTTCTCCCCCACCGCCAGCTCGCCCGTGGCCTCGGCGACGACGAGGCGGCCGTCGAGCCGCACGAGGCCGATCGCGATGTGCGGCCCGCGCGAGCCGTAGACGGCGTCGGCGACATAGAACGTGTCGCCGCTGGCGAGGTCGGAGGCGGTCTGCCGGCTGCGATAGCGCGTGTCGACGTCGAGCGACTCCTTGCGCGCGGCGAACGGGCCGCGCAGCGCGGTGCCGTCGGGCTTGGCGGTGTAGACGGCGACCGCCGAGACGTCGATCTGCTTGTTGGCGCGATCGACGATCGCGAACCCCAGCCGGTTGCGCCCCGGACGCTGGCTACGGAAGCTCGAGACCGTGAGGATCGCGCCGTGCGGCAGGCCCTCGATGAGCTGCTGCGCGGTCTTGCCCGTGGCGCCGGGGAAGTCGGTGGATTCGGCGGCGGGCGGTTGCGGCGGAGCGGGCGCCGCGCCGCCGTCGTCGTCGGACCCACCACAGGCCGACAGCACGACGACCGCTGCCAGCAACGAGAAGAGCAGGCGAGCCATCTCCGGGGATGCTAGGCCCTCACATGATTGGATAGCGCCGATGGCGGCAGACCGAGCAGCGATCGTGACCGGAGCCTCGAGCGGGATCGGGCTCGCGGTCGCCCGCATGCTCGGCGAGCGCGGTCATGCCGTGACGCTCGTCGCGCGCCGCCCCGAGAAGCTGGCGGCGGCCTACGAGCAGTTGCGAAGCGAGGGACTGGAGGTCCAGCAGGTCGCTGCCGACGTCGGCGACGAGGCAGCGGTGATCGGCGCGGTGGCCGCTCACCGAGACGCCTACGGGCGCCTCGACGTCCTCATGAACAATGCGGGCGTGGGGATCGGCGCGCCGATCGGCGAGCTGTCGACGAAGCGGATGGATATCCAGCTCGCGACGAACCTGCGCGCTCTGCCGCTCTTCTACCGCGAGTCGCTGCCGATGCTCACCGCGGCGGGCGCCGAGCATCGCAACGCGCTCGTCGTCAACACCGCGTCGATCGCCGGCAAGTCGGGCCAGGCCTGGCTGAGCATCTACTCCGCCACGAAGTTCGGCGTCGTCGGCTTCACGCAGGCGATGAACAAGGAGCTCAACGGGCTGGGCATCAAGTCCACCGCGCTGTGCCCGGGGTTCGTCGACACGCCGATGGCCGATTTCGTCAAGGGCCACATCGCGCCCGACGACATGATCCAGACGTCGGACATCGTCGCCGCCGTCGCGCTGCTGCTGTCGCTCACGCCGGGCTGCGTCATCCCGGAGATCGTGTTCGAGCGGCCCGGCAGCGGCGGGTCGCTGACGTAGCCTGCGCGCCGGTCGCCATGGGCGGGCGACCGGCAGGCAAGTTCGTCCCGCGTCAGCGCGTGAGCTGCGACTCGGCGGCGTCGAAGTCGAACTCGCCGGCGGGAGCCTCGGGCTCGGCAGCCGGCTCCTGGCCGAAGTCCTCCGGCAGGACGAGCGTCTGCTCGAAGAGCCAGTCGATCCCGAGGTCGTCGGCCTCGCGGCTCTTGCGGTTGCGGGCGGTCGACTTGTGCTCGTTGATCGCCTCGCTGAGGTCGAGATGCCCACCGGTGATGCGCAGGCGGCGCTTGCGGCGCGGCGCGGCGGCCGGTGCCTGCTCCTGCTCCTGCTCCTGCTCCTCGACGACCGGCTGCTGCGCGGCCGCCTCGGCCTCGTGGCGGCGCGCCTGCACGATCGCCTGGTGCTCGGCGATCGCGTCGGACAGCACGTTGGGCAGCGGCTGGAGGCTGGCCTCGATCTCCTCGCAGAGGATCTGGATCTCGTAGGGCGTGGCCTCGCGCACGATGTGGCGGCCGTAGACGCCGGTGAACTTGTCCCACGCCTCCGGGAACGTGCAGCACGACGTGCGCCCGCCTTCGCGGTGGGCGACCATCATCGGGCAGGCGCCGTTCTTCGAGGCGGCGAACGCCCCGGTGATCACGGTGTTGTTGCCGAGTCCGTGCAGCATCGCCTTGCGAGTGCGCTCGGGCAGGACATCGATAGACCGTCGAAGCTCTGCACGGGCCTGTTCGCGGGGCGTTGCCATAGGGTGCTCTCCTGTCGTCGGGACTCGGCCACCGTATGTCAGGCCGTCTCCCGCGGCAACCGAACTCCTTGCGCTGAAAGGGATCTTGCAGAAGTGAAGCTCGGCGTGCACATCGGATACTGGGGCCTGGGCCTGTCCTCCGACGATCAGCGCGAGATCGTCCAGGAGGCCGAGCGGCTGGGCTACGACTCCGTCTGGGCGGCCGAGGCCTACGGATCGGACGCGGCGACGATCCTCGGCTGGCTCGCCGGGCTGACCTCGACGATCAAGCTCGGCTCGGCGATCTTCCAGATGCCCGCGCGCAGCCCCGCGATGACCGCGATGACCGCGGCGACGATCGACCAGCTCTCCGGCGGGCGGATGCTGCTCGGCATCGGCTCCTCGGGGCCGCAGGTCGCGGAGGGCTGGCACGGCCAGCGCTTCGCCCGCCAGATCCAGCGCACGCGCGAGTACGTCGCCGTCGTCCGCATGGCGCTCGCCCGCGAGCGGGTCGTCTTCGACGGCGAGACGCTGACGCTGCCGCTGCCCGACGGCCCCGGCAAGGCGCTGAAGCTCACGATCGCGCCGGTCCAGGAGCAGATTCCGATCTACCTCGCGGCGATCGGGCCCAACAACACGCGCCTGGCCGGCGAGATCGCCGACGGCTGGATCCCGACGCTCTTCTCGCCCGAGCACGTCGCGGAGTTCCGCCCGCTGCTCGAGGAGGGCGCGGCGCGCAGCGGCCGCTCGCTGGAGGGCTTCGACGTCGCGCCGCAGGTCAACGTCTTCGTCACCGATGACCTCGCCGCCGCCCGCGACGCGATGCGCCCGTTCATCGCGCTCTACGTCGGCGGCATGGGCTCGCGCGAGAGGAACTTCTACAACGCGCTCGTGCAGCGCTACGGCTTCGAGGACGAGGCGCGCGACGTGCAGGACCTGTACCTCGAGGGCAAGCGCAACGAGGCGATGGCGCGGCTGTCCGCCGAGCTCATCGACACGGTCTCGCTGTGCGGCCCGGCCGATCACGTCCGCGAGCGCCTCGCCGTGTACCGCGACGCGGGCGTCGGCACGCTCGGGGTCAGCCCGCTGGCGTTCACGAAGGGCGACCGCCTCGAGCAGCTGCGCCTCATCGCGGAGCTGGCGGCCTGAACGCGTCAGCGCGCCGCCCGATCCTGCTCGGCGCGTTCGGCGACCCCGGACACGCCTTCCCGATGATCGCGCTCGGCCGCGCGCTGAGCCGCCGCGGCCACGCCGTCACGCTGCAGACCTGGCGGCGCTGGCAGGACGACGTCGAGCGCGAGGGGATGGCCTTCGCCGCCGCGCCCGAGTACCACGTCTTCCCCACGCGCGAGCGACCGCTGACGCCCTACCAGGCGGTCGAGCGCGCGACCCGCGAGACCGTCGAGCTCGTGCGCGACGTCGCGCCGGCCGCCGTCATCGCCGACATCCTCACGCTCGCGCCGGCGCTGGCGGGCGAGCTCGAGGGGATCCCGGTCGGCACGGTCATCCCCCACCTCGACCCGCGCATGCCCGACGGCAGCGCGCCGTACTCGTGCGGCGCGCGGCTGCCCCGGACCCGGGGCGGGCGGGCGCTGTGGCGCGGCGCCGACCCGCTGCTGCGCCACGGGCTGGAGCTCGGCCGGCGCCAGCTCAACGAGACGCGCCGGCGGCTGGGCCTGCCGGCGCTGCACCGCGTGCACGGCGGCATCAGCCAGGCCCTGACGCTCGTCGCGACGTTCCCGCAGCTCGAGTACCCGCGCGCCTGGCCGCCCGGGACGCACGTCGTCGGCCCGCTGATGTGGGAGCCGCCCGCAGCGGCGCCGGTGCCGCCACCCGGCGACGAGCCGCTCGTCCTCGTCGCGCCGTCGACCTCGCAGGATCCCGGCCAGACGCTGCTGCGGGCCGCGCTGGAGGGGTTGGCGGACCTGCCCGTGCGCGTGCTCGCATCGGCCAACCGCCAGATTCCCGGCGACGTGCCCGTGCCGGCGAACACCCGGCTCGTCGACTGGGTCTCCTATTCGCGCGCCATGCCCGACTGCGACGTCGTCGTGTGCCACGGCGGACACGGCACCGTGGCGCGGGCCCTGGCCAGCGGCTGCGCCGTGGTGATCGTGCCGGCCGCCGGCGACATGAACGAGACCGCGGCGCGCGTCGAGTGGGCCGGGCTGGGCGTTCGGCTGCCGGGCCGCCTCGTCGGAGCGCGCGGGCTGTCGCTCGCCGTCGGCCGCGCGCTCGCCCGCCCGGGGCTGCGCGCGGGCGCCCGCGGGCTACAGGCCTGGGCCGCTCGCCACGACGGCGCCGCACGGGCGGCCGCCCTCGTGGAGGACTTCGCCGCGCGACCCTAGGAGTGGCTCGTGCGGGCGATGAGCGCGCCCGTGGTGCGGCGGACGCTGGTGCGACCGCCACCGTCGCGGGTGACGGCGTACGCGCGCACGAGCATGCGACCGGTGCGCATGAGCAGCACGCGGTCGCGCCTGGTGAGCGCGATCGTCAGCGTGCGCGTCGCGCCCGAGCGCAGCGTGAAGTTGCGCTGCCCGAGCCGGCGCTCGCGGCGCAGCGCCTTGATCTTCGAGCGCCGGTTGGCGCGGCTGAAGATCGTGACGCGCCCGGCGCAGCGCGACGTCGAGCGCGGGCAGGAGGCCGTGACGAGGATGATCGAGGGCCGCCGCAGACGGGGGCTCGACAGGCCGAGCTGCGGCGCCGCCCCGGCGCCTGACGCGGCCGGCGTGGCCGCCGTCGGCAGGGCCGGGGACTCCGGCGTGGCGGGGGCCGGCTCCTCCGCGGGCGCAGCTGGCGGGGGCGGCGGAGGAGGCGGGGGCGGTGGCGGTGGCGGCGGCGGTGGTGGCGGCGGCGGTGGTGGCGGCGGGTCGTCGTCGAGGATCGTCGCGACGCCGACGCCGTCGACGATCTCGGCCGAGCCCGTCAGGCGCAGATCGAACGTCTCGGCGGGCTCGTCGAGCGTGTCCGGCCGCAGCGCGACGTGGACGTGCTGGATCTGCTCGGCGCCGAGCAGCGCCGAGCCGAAGAACAGCGAGCCCGACGCCGCCGTGTAGTCGCCCGGAGCCCGGGCCGTGCCGTCCGACGTCGCGAAGGCGACCGTCACGCTGCCGGCGAGCAGCGGGGCGATCCGCGTCACCCGAAACGACGCGACGCCGCCCCCGGCCGTCTCGCTGACCGTGACGTCGCCGATGCTGATCGCCGCGCTCGCGACGCCGGACCCGCCCGACAGCGCGAGAAGCACGCCCAGCAGCAGCGCTGTGAGCGGGCGGGAGGTCCGTCGTTGCCGTCCATGGCCGAGCATGACGCAAAACCGTAGCGCGCGGCCCAGACACGGACAGCGGCGCCACGGCTGCGATGGAGCTCGGGGGTGGAACTCGAAACGAGCAGAGGTGCGGGCCTACGGGCGAACGCTGCCTCGACGACGTCAATGGCTCCATAGCAGCGAGAGCAGCGGTGACAGACTTCCCCGAGTGGTAGCGCGCTTCATCGTCTACGCCGCCGGACCGCGGGGGCGCAGGACCGCGTGACCTTGCTGCGCAAGCTGCTCGGTTGGCTTCGTCGGGAGCCCGACAGCCTGCCGGAAGCCTTCGACGTCGCATTCAGCGCCACCCTGTGGATGATCTTCGCCGCTGGTCTTCCAACCATTCTCCTCGTTGAAATCGTGGGCCCTGGCCTCGCGCCCACTCTCCTCCTATGCGTCCTGTTCGTTCTTGCGATGCTGGCTTCGTGGCAGCGGACAGGCAGGCATTGGGGTCCGATCCTCGACCGGCGCAGGCGGCGCAGGCAACGTCGCGCTCGCTGACGAGCGCCGCAATGAGCAGGAGGCACTGCCGCTTCCAGGCGAAGCAGCAGTTGCGCTCCTGCCGAGTGACAAGCGCAACTGTCGGCCTCCACCGGTCGTTCGATCGAGATGAAGCGAAACCCAGTGCTCGGTATCGCGTTCGCGCTCTGATCCTCGCGGGGTGCGGCAACGACTCGGACAACACGTCGATGTCTCCACGCACCGGCTCTAAGGGTCGCACGAAGCACACCGACGACTGCACCGACTGCGCGGCGTCCGGCAGAGCCTGAGATCACCGTCTACTCAGAAGATGCAGACGCCGGGAGGCGGTTTCGGGCCAACGGACGCTCATGGCGAAGCTGCGGGAACACGGTGTACAACCGCAGGACCGGCGAGGACCTGTACGGGATCTCCTTCTCAGGAGCAGGCAGCTGCACCGGGGCCGTTGCCGTCACCAAAGCCCTTTCCGTGCAGGCGCGGCGGCGCGCCGCAGAGGACGGCGTGGACTGCTTTCCCGGCTACTGCAGGACAGAGGACGACGGGCAGCCGATACCGACGACCGTGCTGGGCTACCGCTGCAACGCCACCGACAGCGGGGACGTGAGCATCTTGCCCTTCATCATCTGCCGAGACGGCAACCGGTATGTCTCGGCAGGCGCCGCCGACAACGAGTGATAGGGCCGCTCGTCCATCCAGCCCTTGCGTTCGCCTGGAGGCAAACGCAGCAGCAGCCGCGGTGGCGCCCGGCTTCAGGCCGGTGCGCGCCCCGCCGCGTCGACCGGGGGCCTACCGCAAACCAGGCGAAAGCGGTAGCCGTGCTACAAGCCCTCGAACGCATCCTGGTGCAGTGAGTTACGCTTGGTCGTGTCGAACCTGATCGTCGATACGGCGACCGTTCCGACGCGCTCGCCCAGCCGAAGAACTTCATCCCACGGCACCGAACGTTGAGTCGCAATGTCGCGAGCCGAGTCAGGAAGCCGGAACACCTCGTAGGAGGCGCGGTAGTCGTCGATGTCCTCATCGAAAGGGCAGTCGAAGGCGTAAAGCGCGCCGTCCCTCTCCACGACGATGCAGCGCGGCACGTCGTAGAAGTCTCCGTAGTCGAGGATCTTCAGCCACGTCACGCCGTCAGTATGGCTTCTGCTTCGAGGCAGACGAGCAGCCGCTTCCAGGCGAAAGCAGCAGTCGCGTGCACCGCCGGACGCGCCTGGCCCGAGCGGTATCAGGCGCGCCCCACATCTACTCATCCAACGGCGGCGGCTGTTGTGACCTCCGCATCCCAATCCCCTTTACTAGGATTCCAAGAAACAGTGCGGCGCCGAGAAGCATGGCGGTACCACCAATCACCGAGATTTCAGTCAGCGTATAAATCCCAAGCGCCGTGCCGCAAATCATCCACACGGCCATATAGATCCCTGCGCGGACGGCGGGGCTTCTCATGGATCTGATGGTATCTGGGACCATGGAACGCACTCGGTCGCGCTGCTCACGCCGCCGTCTCTGCGACGCTCGGACCCATCACCCGCGAAGGCGTCCTGCCGATGCCGCCTCCGTAGACGCAGCGGTAGCCCACGGCGAAGCCAAACCAAGACTTCCCCCTGCAGGGAAAGCAGTAGCCGAGGCAGGTCGGCGGGGGCCGGGGCGTCCCACAGAGGCGGCTGCGCATGGTTGAGAACGGTCACAATGACCGCATGGTTTCGGACACCGCTGAGCGCCGCATCTCCTGCGTGGCGGTCATCACGTATGCCGTAGGCGTGTTTCTGGCTGCGTGGGTGACAGCGCACGCGTATGGGCTTGATCCACACCCCCGCGACCCTGGCGCCTTGGGGACATTGGCCGCGGTATTCGTGGT
>JAUXSD010000240.1 GCA_030681525.1 Solirubrobacteraceae bacterium | reverse complement strand
AGAAACGATAGCCAAGTCGCTGGTTATGACAAGGGGAGGGCTGGGGAGGGGTTAGCGCACGCCAGCCCCGCGATCCGCCGCTTTGCGCGCGAGCTTGGCGTGGAGGTGGCGCAAGTCAGGGGCAGCGGCGAAAAAGGGCGCGTCACCAAGGAGGACGTGCAGAGCTTCGTCAAGGCCGCGCTGGCGCAACCGCGCGGCACAGCGGGCGGCATCGGCCTGCGGGTGGCGGAAATGCCGGTGGTGGATTTCGCCCGGTTCGGCGCCGTCGAAGCCAGGCCGCTGTCGCGCATCCAGAAGCTTTCCGGTGCGAACCTGCATCGCAACTGGGTGAGCATCCCGCATGTCACGCAATTCGAAGAAGCCGACATCACGGAGATGGAGGCCTTCCGCAAACAACTGGGAACGGAATACGCCGCGCAGGGCATCAAGATCACCCCGCTGGCTTTCCTGCTCAGGGCCGTGGTGGAAGCCTTGCAGCAATTCCCGGACTTCAACGCTTCGCTCGACGCCGGCGGCGAGAACCTGATACTGAAAAAATATTTCCATATCGGCGTGGCGGTGGATACGCCGGATGGGCTGGTGGTGCCGGTGCTGCGCGATGTGGGTTGCAAAGGCATCGTGCAACTCGCCAGGGAACTGGCCGAAATTAGCGCGCGAGCGCGCGACAAGAAGCTGACGGCTGCCGAAATGCAGGGCGGCTGCTTCACCATCTCCAGCCTCGGCGGTATCGGCGGCACGGCGTTCACGCCGATCATCAACGCGCCGGAAGTGGCGATTCTGGGCGTGTCCCGATCGAGCATGAAACCGGTGTGGAAGGACGGCAAGTTCGAGCCGCGCCTGATGCTGCCGCTGTCGCTGTCCTACGACCATCGCGTGATCGACGGCGCGTCTGCCGCGCGCTTCATCGTTTATCTGGCGCAAACACTGGCGGATATTCGCCGCCTGGCGCTGTAACCGATGATCAGCAAACCGGTAGGCATATTGGGCGGCACCTTCGATCCGATTCATTATGGGCATTTAAGGCTGGCCGAAGAAATGCTGGAGCTGGCGAACCTGAGGCAAATCCGTTTCATTCCCACCGGCATACCGCCGCATCGCGCTGCGCCGCAAGTGTCCGCGCAGC
>JAUXSD010000238.1 GCA_030681525.1 Solirubrobacteraceae bacterium | reverse complement strand
GTCGACAAGCAAGAGCACCCCGCTGACGCAGGCCACCGAGGCGATGAAGCGCAGGATGGCGTGCAGTGCTGTCATCGATCGCTCGTGCGACACCGTCGGGACCTTGCCAAGCCGTAGTCGACGCCGTGGCGGTGGCAGCCGAAGCCGGGGTTGCGTGACGCCGCCATCGTACTACGACCCGTAGGACTAGGGCCCGCCTGCGCGAACCGCGGAGCCGCCGGACGTCTCGCCACGAACAGATGCCTCACGGGCGGCGCAGCTCCACGAGCGGCTGCATACGATGGCGCGGTGCGCATAGGTACCCCCACTTGCCACGGCCGCTCGCTGCTGTGCCTCCTCGCGCTGGCCGCGCTGAGCGCGTGTGGCGGGCAGACGTCGGAATCGGACGGTTCCGCGATCAGCGAGGATGGCCCCAACCACGTCCACGGCCTCGGAATCAACCCGGCCGACGATGCATTGTTCGTCGCGACGCACACCGGGCTCTTTCGCGTGCCCGAGGGAGAGACCGGGGCGCGACGTGTCGCCGATCGCCATCAGGACACGATGGGCTTCGCGGTTGTGGGTCGCAATCGCTTTCTTGGCTCCGGCCACCCCGACCTGCGCGAGAAGCTTCCCCCGTTTCTCGGGCTCATCGAGTCAAAGGACGCGGGTCGTTCGTGGACCGCGGTCTCGCTGCAGGGCAGCGTGGACTTCCATGTCCTGAAGGCGCGCGGCCGCCGTGTGTTTGGCTACGGCTCGGACTTCAAGACCCGTCAGGCGCGGTTTCTGACGAGCACGGACGGCGGTCGGCGCTGGACGCGTCTGCGCGCGCCGGCGGAGCTCCTCTCGCTCGTGATCTCACCGGACGATCCGCGCAAGCTCATCGCGTCCGGCGAGCGTCGCGTCTACTTCAGCCCCGACAGCGGGCGCTCCTGGTCTGAACTCGACACTCCGGTTGCTGGGTTGCTGGCGTGGAACGCCGACGGAGCGTTCATGGCCGACTCCAGTGGGCGCGTGTGGCGCAGCGCCCGCGACACTCCCAAATGGACCATCGTCGGGTCGGTGGGCGGAGTGCCGGCCGCGTTTGAAGGCACGAGGCCGCGGGAGTTGCTGATCGCGCTGCACGACGGCGTCATCAAGCGCTCCGTCGACGCCGGCCGCAGTTGGTCTGTGCGCTCAAAGCCCGGCGCACCGGCGGTGTCGTAGCGCGCAGCTCACGCGAGGCTGACGATCGCGACAGCGATGACGCCCAGCACGAGAATGAACAGCCCGGCAACGTGCAGCGCGGGCGCCTTCGTGACGATCAGGCCGCGAAGACGGCCGGGCTTGCGGACGCTCGTGTAGATCTGACGCGGATGATCTCTCACGTCCGCGATGATGACACGGCTCCTACACATGGTCAGAACAAAGCACGACGCGTTGCGCCGTCGGCGGCTCGCGCGCATGACGCGCCCGCCGATCCGCCGGTTCGCGCGCGCGAAGAAACGAGCTGTCACGCGGCCGCGCCATCCGAGTCGCCTAGACGGCGGGATCTGCCCCAGGCGGCCGCGCCTCCGCGCTCCGACGCTTGCTGACACGCAACGTCAGGACTCGGCCCGCGATCACCACGAGCAGCAAAGCAACACTCGTCCATTGGGCGTTGCTGAGACCCAGCGCGAGCTCAGGGCTGTCGCCACGCAGGAAGAACAAGAAGAACCGGCCGGCCGCGAACAGGGCGAGCACAAGCCAGGTGAGATCGCCCGGTCGCCGCAAGCGGTGGCGCAAGGGCCAAATCACGGCGAAGATCGCGGCGGCTAGCAGCACCTCGTAGAGGCCGCCGTTGTGATAGGCGAAGACGGTGTCGGGAGTCTCCGCTGCGGAGTGGGCGTTGCGGACAGCCAAGAAGAACGTGCTGCGCTCGCCGTAGTGCTCGCCGTTGATGACGTCGCCGACGCGGCCGATCGCCACGCCCAACGGGAGGCCCGCCGCGCACGCATCGAGATAGCGGCCGCTCAGCCGTCGACGGTGCACGTATCCCGCGATCAGGATGGCCGCGAGGATCACGCCCCCGTCGAAGGTGAAGCCGTGGCTGGAGAAGAGCCGGTCGGGCGCCACCAAGCCGCCGGGATCGTGCTCGAAGAGGTAGAAGATGCGCGCGCCGACGATTCCGCCGACCGCAGCGAGCGCGGCGAAGTTGTACATCTGTTCGACGTCCAGGTCGCGCTCTCGCAGCCAGCGCGCCGCCATCAGCGCGCCGGCGAAGACGCCCAGGGCGATCGTCAGACCGTGCCACGCCAGCGTGAGCGGCCCAAGCTGGATCTCCGGGTCGATATTGATCGTGATGACTGCCACGTGGGCCATCCTACGGAGCGTCGGACCGCGGTCCATTCACGCGGCCATGCGCTCTCGCGTGGCACCGCGCCGCCGTGGGCGGCGCGGCGGGCCCTTCAGCGCACGACCTCCACCGGCGTGCCGATCGGCATCAGCCGTTTGAGCTGGTTGATCTTCGCATTGCGTACGCGGACGCAGCCTGCTGAGGGCCGCCCCGGGATGAGCTGCGGCTGGTTGGTGCCGTGGATGCCGACCACCCCGCCGTTGGGCCAGTCGGAGATGCTCGAGTACGCGCTGGTCCCGAAGGCCCAAGTGCCGTAGACCCTTCCGTCGCCCTTGAGCAACTCGCGGACATAGAAGTTGCCCCGCGGCGTCGGCGTCCCGATCTTCCCGATCCCGACGGGCGCCTGCCACACCGTGCGCCCGTCCTTGTACAGCGTGGCACGCTTGCGGGTCCGGTCGACGAGCAGCTTGGTGCGAACGACGTAGAGCTGGCTGAGCGTGTCGGCGGGCACCCAGCCGGTCCTGCCGTTGGGGCGCATCGGGATGCGGATGCGCAGCCATGGATCACCGGCGGCGCCGAGCTTGCCCTCGAGCACGAGGTAGACCTCGGGCAACCGATCCTCTGTGAAGTAGCGCAGACGGGTGATCGTGCGTGCGCTGGTGCTCGCCTGCGCGCGGATCGGATGGACGTCGGTGGCGTGCGCCCACCGCGAAACCTTCTGCTCGTCTGACAACCGGACGGCGTCGCCGGGTTCAGTCAAGGCGCCCATCGGATCGAGCACCGCGGGCCCGGGTACCGCAGCCGGGTCGACGATCTGCCCCATCGCCGGCGCAGGCATGACGGCCACCGCGGCGAGCGCTGCCAGGAGGGTCGTCGCGATCTGCCCGGCGCGCTGGCTGCCTTGACGTCCGGCTGAAACGCGCGCGCGCGCCATGCGTTGTTGCCCCGCACCGTGCGCCCGCCACGAAATCGCTCGCTGCACGCACACATCGTAGCCAGCCTCCTACGTCGCGTCGGAAGTAGCCGCGGTTCACACTCGCCGCCTCTTGTGGTCTCGCAAGATCTTCTCCGCGCTGTCCTGTCGCCGCGTCGCCCGCTATGCTCCGCGCCGTTGATGTGCCGAGTCTCGCCTGGTCAGTCCGGGCGGGAGCGGGGGACCCCGGTCGTTGGGGCGAATCGGCTCTATGAG
>JAUXSD010000232.1 GCA_030681525.1 Solirubrobacteraceae bacterium | reverse complement strand
GTACAGGCGGACCCGGCGTCGGCCGGGCCCATGGCCTAGTCGGCGTGGATCTGGCAGGTGCCGCCGGCAGCCTCGATGGCCTGGCGCGCCGACGCGCTGTACGCGTGGGCGTGGACGGTCAGCGGCTTGGAGATCGTGCCCTTGGCCAGGACCTTCACCGGGATGCCCTTGCGGGTGCCCAGGCCCTTGGCCTTCATCGCCTCGAGCGTCACGTCGTCGCCGGACTGAAAGCGCCGGTCGAGATCCTGGAGGTTGACCGCCTGCGTGTGCGTGCGGAACATCTCGAAGGGCATCGACTTCTTCATGTGCGGGCCGCGGAGCTTGCGCATCCGCATGTGGATCGGCATCTGGCCGCCCTCGAAGCCGGGACGGTCCTTGGAGCCCGAGCGCGCGCCCGCGCCCTTGTGCCCGCGGCCGGACGTCTTGCCGGTGCCCGAGCCGTGGCCGCGGCCGACGCGCTTGCGCGCCTTGCGGCTGCCGGGCGCGGGCTTGAGCGTGTGCAGCCCGATGTCCTGCGGGTCGGTCTCGCTGGGCTTGGGCGGGGTCATGACTGCTCCTCGACGATGCGGACGAGATGGCGCACGCGATGGATCATGCCGCGCGTCTGCGGGTTGTCCTCGACCTCGACGACCTCGCCGATCCGGTGCAGGCCGAGCGAGCGCAGCGTGTCGAGCTGGCGCTGGTCGGAGCCGTTCTTGGACTTGTACTGGGTGATCGTCACGCCGACTCACCCTCCGGCGCGGCCGGCTCGGCCTCCGGCGCGGCGGCTGCTTCGGCGACCGTCTCATCGACACCGGCCTCGGCGTCGGTACCGGCGATCTCCTCGGCCACGTCATCGGCCAGGCCCGTCTCGGGGTCGGCGATCGTCTCGCCGGCGCCGGCCGGCGACTCCGCGCCGTTGGCGATCGTCTCGGCTGCGACCTCGTCGCTCCCGCCGATGCCGAGCACCTGGTTGATCGACAGGCCGCGCAGCTCGGCGACCTCCTCCGGGCGGCGCAGGCCCTGCAGGCCGGCGACCGTCGCCTTGACGAGGTTGATCGGGTTCTGCGAGCCCAGCGACTTGGAGAGGATGTCGTGGATCCCGGCCAGCTCGAGCACCGCGCGCACGCCGCCGCCGGCGATGACGCCGGTACCGGGCGAGGCGGGCTTCATGAAGACGCGCCCGGCGCCGTAGATGCCCATCGTCTGGTGGGTGATCGTCGCGCCGTGCTTGGGCACGCGGAAGAGGTTCTTCTTGGCCTGCTCGACGCCCTTCTGGATGGCGAGCGGGACCTCGTTGGCCTTGCCGTAGCCGACGCCGACGACATCGCGTTCGTCGCCGACGACGACGAGCGCCGTGAACGAGAAGCGACGGCCGCCCTTGACGACCTTCGCGACGCGGTTGATCTCGACGACGCGCTCCTGCAGGTCCAGACCCGCCTGATTGACGGAGCGATCCACAACTGGGGCACTCATACGGTGACTCCTCCTTCGCGGACGCCCTCTGCGAAGGCCTTCACACGGCCGTGGTACTGGTAGCCGCCACGGTCGAAGACCGCCACGGTGACGCCGGCGGCGGCAGCGCGCTCGGCGAGCAGCTTGCCGGCCGCCGTGGCCTGCTCCATCGGGGCCTTGTCGCGCAGCGGCGCCTCGGTCCAGCTGACGGCCGCGAGCGTGTGCCCGGCGATGTCGTCGACGAGCTGCGCGGATATCCCGCGGTTGGAGCGAAAGATGGAGACGCGCGGCCGCTCGGCGGTGCCGGTGATCTTCGCGCGGACGCGGCGGCGGCGCTTGAGGCGCCGCTGTGGAGAAGTCTTGACGCTCATGCGCGCTTACCGACCTTCCGGGCGACGTACTCGCCCTCGTAGCGGATGCCCTTGCCCTTGTAGGGCTCCGGCGGGCGCTGCTTGCGGATGTTGGCGGCGGTCTCGCCGACCTGCTGCTTGGAGTTGCCCTTGACGACGATGCGCGTCGGCTGGGGCACTTCGAACTCGATGCCGTCCGGCGCCTTGATCGGGACGGGGTGCGAGTAGCCGAGCGCGAGCTCGAGGTCGCGGCCCTTGAGCAGCGCGCGATACCCGACACCCTGGATCTCGAGGGTCTTCGTGTAGCCGGTGGTGACGCCCTCGACCATGTTGGCGACGAGCGAGCGGGTCAGCCCGTGCAGCGCGCGGTGCTCCCCGCGGTCGGTCGGGCGCTTGACGACGAGCTGGTCGCCGTCCTGCTCGACGGAGATCGAAAGGGGAACTCGCTCAGCGAGCTCGCCCCGAGGACCATTTACTCGAACGAGCTCGGGCTCGATCGACACGGTCACGCCGGTCGGCAGGGGAATGGGCTTCTTTCCGATTCGCGACATCAGCTGTTCACCAGATGTGCGCGACGACTTCGCCGCCGACGCCCGCGCTACGGGCTTCGTGGCCGGTCATCACGCCGCGCGACGTGGAGACGATGGCGGTGCCCATCCCGCCGAGCACCTTGGGGATGTCCTGCGCGCCGGCGTACGTGCGACGGCCCGGGCGCGATACGCGCTTGAGGCCGGAGATCGCCGAGCGGCGGTCGGAGGTGTACTTCAGGCGCACGCGGATCAGCTCGCCCGGGTGGTCGGCATCCGGGGCGACGACGTCGTAGCCGTCGATGTAGCCCTGCTCGGCGAGGATGCGCGCGCACTCGGACTTCAACCGGGACGACGGGATGTCGACCGTCTCATGGGCGGCCTGAATCGCGTTGCGGATCCGGGTCAGAAAATCGGCGATGGGGTCGGTGCTGGCGCTCACAGTCGTGCTCTCGTTAGATGGTGCTTGGTTACCACGAAGACTTCGTCATGCCCGGCACAAAACCGTTGTGGGCCATCTCACGCAGGCAGATCCGGCACAGGCCGAACTTGCGATAGACGGAGCGGGCCCGGCCGCACCGGCGGCAACGGCTGTACTCCCGGGTGGGGAACTTCGCGGGCCGTGCTTGGCGAACCCGCTGGGACGTCTTGGCCATCTTAGTCGGTGCCTGCTTCCTCTTCGGTTTCGTCAGCGGGTTCCTCGGCCGGCTTCTCGTAGGCCTCCGGGTTCTCCTCCTTGAGCTGCTCGAGCGCGGCCTGCTCGGCCTCCGCCTTCTGGCGCAGCTCGTCGTGGTGCGCCGCCTCGGCGGCGGCCGCCGCGCGCGCTTCCTGCTCGGCCTTGTCGGGCCGGTTCTCCTTCGTGAAGGGCATCCCGAACGCCTCGAGCAGCGCGAACGCCTCGATGTCGGTCTTGGCCGACGTGGTGATCGTGATGTCGAGGCCGCGAACCTGGTCGACGGCGTCGTAGTCGATCTCCGGGAAGATCGTCTGCTCGCGGACGCCCAGGGAGTAGTTGCCGCGGCCGTCGAAGGCGTTGGCCTTCAGGCCGCGGAAGTCACGGATCCGCGGGATCGCGACCGACATGAGGCGGTCGAGAAACTCGTAGGCGCGCTCGTGGCGCAGCGTCACGGCGAGCCCGACGGGCATCCCCTCGCGCAGCTTGAAGTTCGCGATCGACTTGCGGGCGCGGCGCACGTTGGGCTTCTGGCCGGCGATCGTGGCCAGCTGCTCCTGCGCGGCCTCGAGGGCCTTGGAGTCCTGCTTGGCGTCGCCGACGCCCATGTTGACCGTGATCTTCTCGATCTTCGGGGCCTGCATGACCGAGGTGTAGCCGAAGCGCTCCATGAGCACCGGGCGGATCTCCTCGAGGTAGCGGGCCTTCAGGCGCGCGGGTGGTGCGGGAGTCTGGGTGCTCATCTAGAACTTCGCTCCGGTCCGAGCCGACGCGCGCAGCCGCTTGCCGTGCTCCTCGATCGTCTTGACGCGCGTGGGCTTCTTGTCCTTCGGATCGCGCAGCGCGACGTTCGAGAGGTGAATCGACGCCTCGCGCTCGATGACGCCGCCCGGCTCCATGGAGCCGGGGCGCGGGCGCGTGTGGCGCTTGATGATGTTCAGGCCCTCGACGTAGACGCGCTCGGACTTCGGATCGACGCGCAGCACCTTGCCCTGCTTGCCGCGGTCCTTGCCGCTGATGACGACGACCTCGTCGCCCTTGACGATGCGTGCGGGCATGGCTACAGGACCTCGGGGGCGAGCGAGACGATCTTCATGAAGTTGCGGTCGCGCAGCTCGCGGGCGACCGGTCCGAAGATGCGCGTCCCGCGCGGGTTGTTGGCGGCGTCGATGATCACCGCGGCGTTCTCGTCGAAGGCGATGTACGTGCCGTCGTCGCGGCCGAAGGACTTCGTCGTCCGCACGACCACGGCAGTCAAGACCTCGCCCTTCTTGACCGTCCCCTGCGGGTTGGCCTGCTTGACGGTCGCGGTGATGATGTCGCCCACGAACGCGTAGCGGCGGCGCGAGCCGCCCTTGACGCGGATGCAGAGGATCTCGCGGGCACCGGTGTTGTCGGCGACCTTGAGGCGTGTCTCGTTCTGGATCACTTCGCGCGCTCCAGGACTTCGACGAGCTTCCAGCGCTTCGTGCGCGACAGCGGACGGCTCTCCACGACGCGCACGAGATCGCCCTCGTTGGCGTCGTTGGTCTCGTCGTGCGCGTGCAGCTTGGTCGTCGAGCGCACGATCTTCTCGTACTTGCGGTGCCGGCGAGCATGGTCGATCTGGACCACGATCGTCTTGTCGGGCTTGGCGGAGACGACCTTGCCCGTACGCAGCTGGGGCGTCGTGACGGCGGGCTCGGCGGGCGGCGTGCCCGTTCCCGGCCCTGCCGCGGCACGCTTGACCTTCTCCTGCGCACGGCGGCGGCTGCGCGCCGTCGCCTTGGCCTTGCGCAGCTCGCGGCGCTCGGCGTCGCGCTCCTCCGCCGTGCGCGCCGGGCGCTGTGAGCGCGCGGCGTGCTGATCGGCCGCCCGCTGCTCGCGGGCGCTCAGCGTCGGACCCGCCGGCTCGGCAGGCGTGTCCGCGGCGGTCGCGTCGGCAGTCTCTTGGGTCTCGGGAGTTTCGTCGTCGGCCATGGCTTACTTCCGGTTGGGAATCTGTACGCCGCGCTCACGCGCGACGGTGAAGGCACGGGCCAGGTCGCGCTTGGCGAGCCTGATGCTGGCGGTGTTCTCGAGCTCGCCCGTGGCGTGCTGGAAGCGCAGTCCGAAAAGGTCCTTGCGGGTCGTCGCCACGTGCTCGACGAGCTCCTTCTCGGACAGATCGCGCAGGTCCTTGGCGGTCATGAGGGGGTGTCCTCCCGCATGACGAACTTCGTCTTGACGGGCAGCTTGTGGCTGGCCAGGCGCATCGCCTCACGGGCGAGCGACTCCGGCACGCCGGCGAGCTCGAACATGACGCGCCCGGGCTTGACCACGGCGACCCAGCCCTCGGGCGACCCCTTGCCGGAGCCCATGCGGGTCTCGGCCGGCTTCTTCGTCACGGGCTTGTCGGGATAGACGTTGATCCAGACCTTGCCGCCACGCTTGATCTTGCGGGTCATGGCGATACGAGCGGCCTCGATCTGGCGGTTCGTCAGCCAGCCGGCGTCGAGCGACTTGAGGCCGTACTCGCCGAACTGGATCGAGGTCTGCCCGCGCGACAGCCCGGCCCGGCGGCCGCGGTGCTGCTTGCGGTGCTTGACGCGCTTGGGAGACAGCATCAGCGCCCGCCCCCACGCGCACCCGGGCCGAAGCCGGGACGCGAGGTCCCGCCGCCGCCGCCGCCCTGGCCGCCGCCACCGCGCGGCCCGCCACGTCCGCCGCCGCCGCCGCCCTGGCCGCCGCGGCC
>JAUXSD010000230.1 GCA_030681525.1 Solirubrobacteraceae bacterium | reverse complement strand
AGGGAGCCGGCGTGCGCCTCGGCCATCTCGCGGTGGCCCTCGGCGACCGACTCGAGCTTCTCGCGGCGCAGTGCGCGCTCGCGCTCGCGCTCGCGGAAGCGCATGAAGACCCACGCGAGGACGAGGCAGACCACGACGACCATGACGATCAGGGCGACGGTCTCCATGCAGGGATGGATACCCGGCGGCGCGCCTCGCCAAGCCGGGCCGGTCCCGGCCCGTCGCTAGATTGGAAAACGAGGGCCCGGCCCTCCCGTCCCACCGCAAGGAGCCCCCGTGCACGTCGAGATCTGGTCCGACATCGCCTGTCCCTGGTGCTACGTCGGCAAGCGCCGCTTCGAGGCCGCGCTGGCCGCCTACGAGCATCGCGACGAGGTCACGGTCACGTGGCGCAGCTTCGAGCTCGACCCGCAGGCGCCGCCGGAGCGCACCGGCGACTATGCGACGCACCTCGCGCGCAAGTACGGCATGAGCCGCGAGGAGGCGGTCGCGATGCACGACCGCATGACCGAGACCGCCGCCCGCGACGGCCTGGACTTCCGCTTCGACATCGCCCGCGCCGGCAACACGTTCGACGCCCACCGCATCGTCCACCTCGCCGCCGCCCACGGCGCCCAGGCCGCGATGCAGGAGCGCATCATGCGCGCCTACCTCGGCGAGGGCGAGCTGATCTCCGACCATGCCACGCTCGCGCGCCTCGCGGTCGAGGTCGGCCTGCCGGGCGACGAGGCCCGCGCCGTGCTCGAGTCCGACCGCTACGCCGCCGAGGTCCGCGCCGACGAGCGCACGGCCGCCGGGCTGGGGATCAACGCCGTTCCGTTCTTCGTCGCCGACCGGGCGATCGGCGCGTCCGGCGCGCACCCGCCCGAGCAGCTGCTCGAGCTACTGCGCCAGGCCCGCGCGGCCAGCCCGCCGGCCACCGTCGCGGCCGCCGGCGAGACGTGCGCCGCCGACGGCAGCGGCCCTTGAGCGCGCCGCTCGGCTGACGGGCCGGCGGCGGCCCCCGGCAGCTCGCCCGGCCGGCGCTTGCATCGCGTCACCGCCGCGATCTACGATCGCACTCCCTCCCCCCGGATCGACAGGCACAGGTGACCCCGGTTTGGCCGACGCCCCGAAGCGCCCGCTGACACGACTCGAGCCCGGCGCGATGTTCGCCGGCTACCGCATCGAGCAGGTGCTCGACCGGGGTGGCATGGGCGTGGTCTACAAGGCCGTCGACCCCGACCTCGATCGCCAGGTCGCGCTGAAGATCATCGCGCCCGAGCACACGCAGGACGAGACGGCGGTCGCGCGCTTCAAGACCGAGTGCCGGCTCGCGGCGTCGATCGAGCACGCGAACATCGTCCCGATCCACCGCGGCGGCGAGTTCGAGGGCGTCCTGTACCTGGCGATGCGCTTCGTGCCCGGCACGAACCTGCGCAAGGTCATCGACCGCGGCCCGATGGACCTGTCGCAGGTCGCCGCCATCGTCTCGCAGGTCGCCAGCGCGCTGGACGCCGCGCACGGCAAGGGCCTCGTCCACCGCGACGTCAAGCCCGGCAACATCCTGCTGTCCGGCGATCCCGCCAAGCCGCACGTGTACCTGACCGACTTCGGCCTGACCAAGCGCCTGGGCTCCAACGCCGAGGGGCTGACGCGCGAGGGCGGCTGGGTGGGGACGCCCGACTACGTCGCGCCCGAGCAGATCCAGGGCCACAAGGTCGATCGACGCGCCGACGTGTACTCGCTGGGCTGCGTCCTCTTCGAGATGCTGACCGGCCACGTCGCCTACGAGAAGGACAGCGACATGGCCAAGCTCTGGGCGCACGTCACCGACCCGCCGCCGCTGCCGCGCACGGCCCGCCCCGAGCTCATCGCGTCGTTCGACGACATCGTCGCGCGCGCGACCGCCAAGGATCCCGAGCACCGCTACGCCACGGCGGGCGATCTCGCCGAGGTCACGAGCGACGCGGTCGCCTCGCAGCAGCGCGCGCGGGGACGCTCCGCCGCCGCCGCGCCAAGCGTGCTGTCCGACGACGACCTGGAGGCCACGCGGGCGGAGCCGATCCCCGCCGCCGGCGTCACCACGCCGCCACCGCCCACGCCGCCACCGCCGCCACGCGGCGCGGGAGCCGGCGCGGATCCCGGCGGGGGCACGCCGGCGGGCGCAACGCCCAAGCCGCGCGCCCAGCGCGCCCCGCGGCCGCCGCGGCCACGGCGCGAGCCGCGCGAGGACGGCGCGCCGGCCGGCGCGTGGCTGCGCCGCCGCGCCAAGCCGCTGGCAGGGCTGCTCGTGCTCCTGCTCGGCGCCGTCGTCGCGGTCATCGCGCTGGGTGGCTCAGATCCCGAGGAGAAGCCCCAGGAGCTCGGCCAGCGCATCGCGGGCAAGCTCGGCGCGGTGCCCACCAATCGCGTCGAGGGCAGCGGCAACGCGGTCATGCGCCTCGACGGACGCCGCCTCGCCGTCACGCTCACGAGCACCCGGCTGCTCAACGGCGCCCCGCACGCGCTGCACATCCACGCCGGCGCCAAGGGCACCTGTCCCGGCAAGGAGGCCGCGGCGCGGCACAACGGCCACCTCTCGATCGCCACGCACGCGGGCGGCCCCTACTACGGCCCGCCGGTCCTGGCGATGACGACGAGCGGCGACACGACCCCCGACAAGAGCCTCCTCGCGTTCAACCGCTATCCCGCCGTGAGCGACATCTCCTACACCCGGACGATGACCGTGACGCCGGTCGTCGCCTCCTATCTGCGCAAGAACAACGCGGTCGTCGTGGTGCACGGCATCGACTACAACGACAACGGGATCTACGACGGCGTCCTGGAGCGCAGCGACATCGATCGCAGCCTCACCGGCGAGTCGACGGCGCCCGCGCTGTGCGGCCCCCTCGTCGCCGACAAGACCGCGACCGAGACGGCGTCGACGGGTGGCGGGCACGTGCTCACGGCCGCACTGACGGCCGGGCCGGCCGCGCGCGGGCGCCCGCGCGTCTGCACGCTGCACCCTCCCTTCGGCCGGACGTGACGGGCGGCGGCCGGCGACCGCTGTCCGGGCCGCGCCTGGCGGTCCCGGCAGCGATCGCCGCCGGGGTCGTCGGCTTTCTCATCCTGACCGCCGTCGCCCGCTCGCCGTCCAGCGAGCGCAGCGCCACGCCATCGGCGCGCGCGCCCGCGATCAAGCTGCGCAACACGCGCCTGGGGCGGATCCTCGTCGACGCCCAGGGGCGCACGCTGTATCTGTTCTTGGAGGACACCGGCGGCCGCAGCTCGTGCTACGAGGGCTGCGCGCGGGTCTGGCCGCCGGCGCTCGCCGGCGACGCGACGCCGACCGCCGGACCGGGCCTCATCGCGCGCAAGCTGACGACGGTCGCGCGCCGCCGCGCACGGCAGCGCCAGCTCGTCTACAACGGCCATCCGCTGTACACCGTCGACTCCGACGCCAGACCCGGCGACACGACCGGGCAGGGGGTGTTCAACACGTGGTTCGCCGTGTCGCCGGCGGGCAAGCAGGTCGGAAAGGCCTCGAAGGACGCCGGCGGGTACTAGGCGCGCCCCGAAGTGCTTGCGTCGCGGCTCGGCACGGGCGTAGGGTTGCGCCATGTCGCTGCGCAAGCTGATGCTGCTCGGGTGCCTGGCGATCGGCGGCGGCCTCGCGGCGCCCGCGGCCGCCGGCGCCGAGCCGGCCGGCTTTCCCGACGGCGTCGCGGTCGGCGAGGTCCGCGCGACCGCCGCGATGTTCTGGACGCGCGCGGCACGCAGCGGGCCGGTGCGGCTGAAGGTGTCGCGCAACCTCAACGCCGTGCGCTGCGCCGCGCCCGCCCCGCGGCCCGGCTCCGGCACGACGGTGCTGCGCCGCGTCGCGTTCGCCGGGGCCTCCGCGGACAACACCGTGCGCGTCGCGATCAGCACCCTGCGTCCAGGGACGAGCTACTCCTACCGCTTCTGCCAGGGCGCCTCGAGCAGCCGGCTGGGCCGCTTCGAGACGGCGCCCGCGACGAGGTCGACCGCCGCCGTGCGCTTCGCGCTCAGCGGCGACGCCGACGGCGCGATCGACCCGGCCACGGGCCGGCCCGCCTACAACAACTTCGAGGCCTACGGCCGGATGGCCGCCGCCGGCAACGACTTCAACGTCAACCTCGGCGACATCATGTACTCCGACAGCGCGGTGGCCGGGGTGCCGCCGGCGCTCAGCCTGACCGACAAGTGGGCCAAGTACCGCCTCAACCTGTCCTACGCCCACCTGCGCGCGCTGCGCGGTCGGGCGGCCCTGTTCAACATGTGGGACGACCACGAGTTCGTCGACAACTTCAACCGCCCGCAGCACGGTGAGGCGCTGTTCGCCGCCGGCCGCAAGGCGTTCGTCGACTACAACCCGGTCCGCTACCGGTCGGCGACCGGCCTGTACAGCCGCGTGCGCTGGGGCGCCAACGCCGAGCTGTTCTTCCTCGACGAGCGGGCGTTTCGTAGCGCGCCGGCGTCGCTGAGCCCGGAGTGCACGAACCCGGCGACCGGCCGGCCAGACCCGCTGCCGACGCTGCCGCAGCGCCTGCGCGAGCAGCTCGGCCCGCAGGTCGGACTGCCGCCGCAGGCGGCGGCGATCGTTTCCGATGCCTGCAAGGCGGTCATCAACGACCCGTCGCGGACGCTGCTCGGCTCGGCGCAGATGCGCGCCTTCCAGAGCGCGATCAGCCGCTCGCGCGCGACGTTCAAGATCGTCGTCAACGCCGTCCCGATCCAGGCGACGTACTTCGACCCGTTCGACCGCTGGGAGGGCTACGCCGCCGAGCGCACCGCGCTGCTGAACTTCCTGCGCACGCGCGTGAAGAACGTCGTCTTCCTGACGACGGACTTCCACGCCAACATGATCAACAACGTGCGCCTGGGCACCTTCCCCGAGGAGGGCGCGTCGATCGACACCGGCATCGTGGACTTCGTCACCGGGCCGGTGGCGCTCAAGACGTTCGCCGTCGACACCGACCTGAAGACCGGCGTGCCGGGTGCCTCCGAGGCGATCCGCCAGTTCCTCAAGGCGCCGCGCCCGGTCGGCCTGGCGATGCGCTGCGCCGCGCTGGATGCCTACAGCTACATGCAGGTCCAGGTCACGTCGCGGGCGCTGACCGTCGCGCTGCGCGACGCCCGGGGCCGGCTGGTCAACGAGACGCCGAGCGGCCCGTCCTGCCCACCCGTGACGATCGCCCGCCGGTGAAGCGCGACCGGCGGCCGCGCGCTCCCCGCCAGACCGACGCAGAGGCTCCCGCCGCGGATCGCGCGGCCCACGCCGTGGCCGACGGACGCGACGGGGGCGCGGCCGCCGTCGTGCTCTACCACGGCCGGCGCATCCCGGTGACCAGCCGCGGCCTGCGGATCGGGCGCCTGCCGGCCAGCGACATCGCGATCGCCAGCAACGCGGTGTCGCGCGAGCACGCGCAGATCAAGCGCGTCTCCGGCGGCTACTGGATCGTCGACCTCTCGTCGCGCAACGGCACGCAGCTCAACGGCGAGCGCTTCCGCGGCGAGTCGCGCTGGCTGGTCAACGGCGACACGGTGCTGATCGGCGGCGAGGCGCTGCGCTTCCTGACCGGCCAGGAAACGCAGTTCGCGGGGTCGCCGCAGCCGTCGATCGTGGCGACGCACGTCATCCAGTTCCCCGGCGACCGCCTGACGATCGGCCGCGACGAGAGCAACGACGTCGTGCTCGACGACCCCAACGTCTCGCGCTTCCACGCCGAGGTGCTGCGCTCGGAGGACGGCCGGATCGAGATGCGCGACCTGTCCTCGCGCAACGGCACGCGCCTGGACGGGCAGCTCACGCGCCGCGCCACCCTCGACACCGGCTCGGAGATCGGGATCGGCCCGTACCGGCTGATCTTCGACGGGGCCGGCTTCGTCGCGCGCGCCGAGCGCGGCGCGGTGCGGCTCGACGCCGAGGGCCTCGGCGTGCGCGTCAAGGAGAAGGTGATCCTGCAGCCGACGGCGGTCAGCATCGCGCCGGGCGAGCTCGTGGCGATCATCGGCGAGAGCGGGTCGGGCAAGTCGACGCTCATGAAGGCGCTGGCCGGCGTCAACGCGCCGTCGGAGGGGACGATCACCGTCAACGGCGAGCCGCTGGCCAACCGCCTGACCGACATCGGCTACCTGCCCCAGGACGAGGTCGTGCACGGGCGCCTGACGGTCGTCGAGGCGCTGGGCTACGCGGCGCGGCTGCGGCTGCCGCACGACACGAGCGAGGAGGAGTACCACGCGACGGTCGACCGGGCGCTCGAGGAGCTCGAGCTCGTCGAGCACAGCGACACCCGCATCGAGTCGCTGTCGGGCGGGCAGCGCAAGCGCGTCGGGCTCGCCGCGGAGCTGCTCAGCCGGCCGAGCCTGCTGTTCCTCGACGAGCCGACGACCGGGCTGGACCCCGGCCTCGAGTCGCGCATGATGGGCCTGCTGCGCGGCCTGGCCGACGACTCGCGGGCCGTGGTCGTCGTGACCCACGCGACGAAGAGCCTCGATCTCTGCAGCCGGATCGTCGTCATGGGGCGCGGCGGCCGGCTGTGCTTCGACGGCTCACCCGACGACGCGATGCGGTTCTTCGGCGCCGACAGCTACGACGAGATCTACGCCCAGCTCGACCGCCGGCCGGCCGAGGAGTGGCAGCGCAAACGCGAGCAGATGGGCACCCAGCCGGTCGTGCCCGAGCAGGCGGCGCGGGCCGCGGGGCCGGCGGGGGCGGATGCCACCGCGAGCCCGCGCCGGCGCGGGTCGCTGTGGCGCCAGGCGCTCGTGCTGACGCAGCGCTACCTCAAGCTCTTCAGCCGCGACCGGCGCAACCTCATCATCCTGCTCGCGCAGGTGCCGCTGCTGGCGCTGGCCATCGTCGGCCTCTACAAGGTCGACGTGTTCGCCGCCGGGACCGACGCCGGCAACGCGGTCACGGTCCTGTTCCTCGTCGTGACGATGGCCGTCTGGTTCGGCTCGATCGATGGCGCCCGCGAGATCGTCAAGGAGAAGTCCGTCTACGTCCGCGAGGCGGCGGTGGGCGTGCGGACGGGCGCCTACCTGCTGTCCAAGGCGGCGGTGCTGTTCACGCTGGCGACGTTGCAGACGCTCGTGCTCGCGGCGGTGGTGTTCTCCTTTCACCGGCTGCACGAGGACGCCGGCACGTACGCGACGATCGTCGGCCTGCTGATCCTGACGTGCTTCGCGTCGGTGGCGATGGGCCTGCTCATGTCGGCCGCGGTGCGCACCCAGGACCAGGCGACGAGCTTCATCCCGCTCGTGCTGGTCCCGCAGCTGTTCTTCGGCGGCTCGATCGTGGCGATCGCGACGATGAGCGCCCCGCTGCAGGCGCTGTCCAACGCGGTCGTGGCGAAGTGGGCGTACGCCGGGCTGGGCTCGGCGATCGACCTCAACGCCCGGATCGCCGCCAGCCCCGCCTACGCGAAGGTCAGCGCCTTCGGCGACGACTACTTCGCGATCTCGACCGGCCGCGTGGCGCTGGCGCTCGTCGTCTTCGTGGTCGTGTCGTTCGTCGGGATCTTCTTTCTGCTGCGCCGCGACCAGCCGTAGCCTCAGCGCAGGCGCCCGCGCGCGCTGACGGCGAACCCGTCGGGCGTCGGCCGGGCGCTGATCGCCTCGGCCGCGATGCGCGCGTCGGAGAACACCGGCACGGTCGCCAGCGACGCCAGCGGGATCCCCTCGGGACGCAGCACGATCCGGCCCTCGTCGTCGGCGAGGACGCGCGCCTGGGCGCGCAGCTGCGCCCCGAAGACGCTCGTGACGCCGGCCACCGTGATGCCCTCGGCGTCCGATCCGGTGACCCGCAGGCGCGCCGGCAGCGCGGCGTCGAGGTCGGCGGTGCGCAGCGCGACCTCGGCGATCAGCACGTCGCCGTCCTTGCGCAGCCGTACGTCCTGCATGCGCAGCAGCCGATCGGCGAGGACGTCGACATGGACGTCGAGCTCGTCCGTGGCCTTCGTGCGGGCGAGCAGGTCGGCCAGCGAGCGGCCCTCCCCCTCCTCGCCGGAGGTGTAGTCCGACACCTCGACGAGGACGCGATCGGCGCGCTGCCACAGCAGCTTGATCGCGGGAAACGCCTCCACGTCGACGCGTACCCGCGAGCCGTTGGGCTCCAGATCGGACCGCACCCTGCGCTCCGCCAGGCCGGGCAGCGCGAGCTGTGCCGCGCCGAGCGCGAGCACGACGAGGCCGGCGATGAGAAGCAGCGCGCGCCGCATGACGCCACGCTACGCAAGGCGAGCCCGCGCCGGGCGAAACTTTGCCTCAGAAGGCGTAGCGCACGCGCAGCCAGGGTGTGCGGCGCTCGACGAGCGCGAGCAGCTCCTTGACGCGCGCGCCCTTCCACCCGCGCCGGTAGCGCACGTTCCAGCCGCCGGTCTGCGAGCGCTTGGGCTCCTGGGTGCCGGGCGTCCAGAGGAGCTCCTCGGCGCGCGGGTGCCAGCCGAGGTTGACCTCGTGGAGACGGTCGTTGTGCGTGAGGAAGATGATCTCGGCCGCCATCTGCGCCTTGGCGGCGGCGCCGATGCCGGCGTCGAGTTCGCCGAGCAGCTCGTCGTAGTCGTCGAGCCAGCCGTCCTTGACGACGACCGGCGAGAGGTTGACGTGGACCTCGTAGCCGGCGGCGACGAAGTCGTCGATCGCGGCGACGCGGTGCTCGATCGGGTGCGTGCGCACGTCGACCAGGCGCGAGACGTCGCGCGGCATGAGCGAGAAGCGCACGCGGGTGGCGCCGCGCGGGTCGAGGTCGAGCAGGTCGCGGTTGACCGCCTTCGTGGCGAAGGACGCCTTGGCGCCGTCGGTGCGGGCGAAGAGGTCTACGAGGTCGCGGACGTTGTCGCAGACGTACGCGTCGACCGAGCAGTCGGAGTTCTCGCCGATGTCGTAGACCCAGTCGACCGGGTCGCACTGGTTGGGCGCCGGCTTGCGGCCCTGGCGCGCGACGTGGCGCTCGGTCGTGCGCAGGATCTGCTCGATGTTGGCGAAGACCGTGATCGGGTTGGCGAACCCCTTGCGCCGGGGGACGTAGCAGTAGGCGCAGCTCATCGCGCAGCCGTTGGCCTGGGAGGGGGCGATGAAGTCGCCCGAGCGGCCGTTGGGCCGCAGGCGCGGCGACTTCAGCGTGCCGAGCACGAGGTGCGTGCGCTTGATCGCGTTCCAGTCGGCGACGTTGCCGGCGTTGCCGTGCAGGCCGGGGATCTGCCAGTGCGAGGCGACCTCGACGATCTCGGCGTGCGGGAAGCGGTTGAGCACCGCCTGACCGCGGGCGAGCTCGAGCGCGGCCGGCTCGGCGTAGATCGTGTCGACCTGCAGGAGGCGGTCGATCGGGATGGCCGGCGGTGCCGCGGCGGGCATCCCTTCATTGTGGTGGCGTCCCGGCGCTGGTCGGAGCGCGGGCGCGCCATGACGCGCGTGGCGTAGCGTGTGCGGCCATGTCCTCCGAGACGGTCGGGCCCGACGGGATCGGGTGGCGGGTCGGTCGGCGGTGGCTGCCCGCCCGGGTGCGGCTGCGCGACTGGGACTGGCGCGAGAGCGCCCCGGACTGGGACGGCCTGAGCTTCTTCGACGATCCGAGCGGGTTCCTGCTCGCGCTCGGGGTGATCGCGACGGCGATGATCGTGTTCCTCGTGATCTGGCCGATCGTCGCGATCGCGCTCGAGCTCGTGATCCTCGCGCTGCTCTTTCTGGCGTCACTGGCCGGCCGCGTCCTGTTTCGCAAGCCGTGGACGGTGTTCGCGCGGAGCGCCGGGCTGGGGGAGCCGCGCGTGCACGAGTGGCGGGTCGTCGGCTGGCGCGACAGCAGCCGGCTCATCGCGGACGTCCGGGCCGCTCTGCGCAGCGGGGGCGAGCTTCCGGCCGGCGCGGTCACCACCGGGCCGCCCCCGCAGGCGCTGCCGCGGGTGGGGCGCGGGTCGCCACAGCGGTGGACGTGAGCGCTGCCCGCGGCGGCAGGCCCGTCGCCCTGGGCCGGCGGTTCGCCCGCCAGGACTCCCCCGGCGGATGACCGGACAGAACCGACACGGCGAGACGGCGAAGCAGCGGCGCGCGCGGCGCGCGCGCGAACGGCAGCTGGACTACCAGCGCGCCAAGGCCGCGAGGGCGCGCGGGCACGAGGCGGACTACGAGGCGGCCATGCGGCTGCGCTCGGCGCGCGTGCGCGCGAAGCTCGAGCGGGTGCGCGCGATCCCCGCGGACGCTCGGGTGCTGGAGGTCGGCAGCGGCGCCCACGGGCTCGTGTTCTTCTTCGGGACGTCGCGCGGCGTGGGCGTCGACCCCCTCGCCGACGAGTACGCGGCGCTGTTTGCGGCCTGGCAGCACCGCGCCCGCACGATCGCCGCCGCGGGCGAGCACCTTCCGTTCGCCGACGGCTCGTTCGACGTGGTGCTCTGCGACAACGTCGTCGACCACGCCGAGGACCCGGCGCGCATCGCCGGCGAGCTGGCGCGCGTGCTGGTGGCGGACGGCCTCCTGTACTTCACGGTCAACGTCCACCACCCGGTCTACGCGGTCGCCGCGCGCCTGCACTCCGCCTGGAATGCCGCCGGGCTGCGCCTCGAGGTCGGCCCCTTCGCCGACCACACCGTCCACCTCACGGTGGCGGGGGCGCGCTCGCTCTTCGACGGCCTCCCCCTGCGCGTCGTCGAGGAGAGCGCCGGCGTCGCGGACGCCAAGCGCGCGGCGCGCGAGCACCCGCCGCGTCACGCCGGCGACCGCCTGAAGCGGCTCTTCTTCAAGAACGCCGTCTACGAGCTCATCGCCGAGCGCCGTGCCTGATCCTCCTGCCGCCCCGGCGCAATGACCCGATGCGATGCGGCGCGTGCCACGAGGCGCGCGTGGTGTTCCACCGTGCGAGCCCCCGCTGTCACGCCCTGCCGGTGCGCGCCGGCCGGCGGCGCTTGCGCCGTGCGCGACACTGGCCCCCAATGCCGATGGCGACCGTCCACCTTCACCTTCACGTGCGCGCGCTGCCCGGCGGGCGCTTCGTCGTCACGCCGGTCCCGTTCTGCGATCTCAGCGAGGACGGCGCGGCCGTCGAGGACCTCAAGAGCGCGGTCATCGCAAACGTCGAGGAGCGGCTCGGGGACATGACCGGCTCGCCGCGGGCCGCGCTGATGATGCCGTCGCAGGCGACCCTCGACGCCGTCGAGGTGAAGGTCGGCAAGGACCGTGGCGGCGTCGCGCTGACGATCGGGCTCGTCGTCGTCGAGCGGGCGACGGCGTCTGGGGCGCGGTTTCTCGTCTACGCGCCCGAGGTACCACAGCTGGTGCTCGCCGTCGCGGCGCGCGAGGCAGCGCGCGAGGCGGCGCGTGCCAAGCTGCCCGAGCTTCTCGCCCACTGGCCGCCCGACACCCTGCTCGCCGCCGACGAGGCGGGCGAGGTGCGCCTCGAGGCGCTCGAGCTGCCGCTCGACCAGGAGTCCGGCGGCGGCGGCTCGTTCATCGAGCGCACCGGCGACGATCTGACCGCGCGGGCGGCGGCGGGCACCATCGGCCGGCTGGACCGGCGCGACCCGCTCGTGGAGCGCGTGCTCGCGGCGCTGTCGGCCGATGGGCGCGCGAGCGTGATGCTCGTCGGCCCGAGCGACGTCGGCAAGTCGGCGATGACGAACGAAATCGCGGCGCGGCTTGCCGCCGACGAGGTTCCGCCGGCGCTGAGCGGCCTGCGGCTGATCCGGATCTCCGCCAACGAACTGATCGCGGGCGCGCAGTACACCGGCCAGTGGCAGGAGCGCGCGCGGCGGCTGGTGCGCTTCGGGCGCGACACCGGCGCGATCGTCGCGATGGGCGATCCGCTCGGGATCGTCGACGCGGGTCGCTGGAGCCAGAGCGACAACAACCTCTCGCGCGTCCTGCGCACGTACGTCGAGCAGGGCGAGCTGCGGCTCATCTGCGAGGCGACGAGCGAGAGCCTCGGCGCGACGCGCAAGCTCGAGCCGAGCTTCGCCGACGCGTTTCATCGCGTCGACGTGCCCGAGCCCGATGTCGAGGCCGCGCACGAGATCCTCGCGGCGGCGGCGCGGCGCCTGGAGGTCAACCACGACGTGCGGCTGCACGACGAGGCACTGCAGGCGGCCCTGGAGCTGACGCGGCGCTTCGAGCCCTACCGCGCCCTGCCGGGCAAGGCCGTGCGGGTGCTCGAGGAGGCGACGCAGGTCGCGGCGGACGGCGCGGATCGGGCGCTCGGCCGCGAGGCGGTGACGCGCGCGTTCGCGCGGCGCACGGGGTTGCCGCTGGCGATGCTGTCCGACGAGATCGCGCTGCGCACATCCGACGCGCGCGCGTTCTTCGAGGAGCGGGTGCTCGGCCAGCCGGAGGCGGTCGAGGCGATGGTCGACCTCGTAGCGGTCGTCAAGGCGGGGCTCAACGACGGGTCCAAGCCGCTGGGCACGTTCTTCTTCGTCGGACCGACAGGCGTCGGCAAGACCGAGCTCAGCAAATCGCTGGCCGAGTACCTGTTCGGCTCGCGCGAGCGGCTGCTGAGATTCGACATGGGCGAGTACTCCGCCGGCGACGCGCTCGCGCGGCTGACCGGCTCGGCGTGGCAGCGCGGCGACGAGGGCGAGCTGACGCGCCGCGTGCGCGAGCAGCCGTTCTGCGTGATCCTGCTCGACGAGATCGAGAAGGCGCACCGCGACGTCTTCGACGTGCTGCTGTCGGCGCTCGGCGAGGCGCGGCTGACGGATGCCAGCGGGCGGCTGGCCGACCTGCGCAACGCGATCGTGATCATGACCTCGAACCTCGGGGCGACGCGCAGCGGCAGCGCCGGCGTGGGGTTCGTCGACGCGCCGGCGGGCGAGGAGCGCGCCGCGCTGCGGCGCCACTACGTCGAGCAGGCCGAGCGTTTCTTTCGGCCCGAGTTCTTCAACCGGATCGATCATGTCCTGGCCTTCGACGCTCTGGACGAGGCGACGATCCGCCGCATCGCGCGGCGCGAGGTCGGGCGGCTGCTGATGCGCGAGGGGATCACGCGCCGACGCCTGCTCGTGGAGATCGACGATGCGGTCGTGGAGCGGCTGGCCGCGCAAGGGTTTCATCCGCGCTACGGCGCGCGGCCGCTGCAACGCGAGATCGAGCGCGCGGTGATTCGCCCGCTGGCGCGGCTCATCGTCGAGCAGCGGCCGGGACCGGGCGACCTGGTCCGGCTGAGCGCCGCCGGCGCGCAGGGCGAGATCGCGCTGGAGGTGCACCGCGTGCGCGAGCCGCGGCCTGCGCGGCGCGCGGCGGCCGGGGGCGTGGACGGGGCCGCCGGGCCCGCGCAGGCGACGCTGGGGCGCGTGGCGACGCAGGTGCGCCGGCTGATGGAGCGCATCGACGCCGAGGCGGCCGGGCCGGTGCCCAGCGCGGTCGGGCAGGAACTTTCGCGGCTGCTGGACGAGTCCAATGCGCCGGGGTTCTGGGACGACCAGGAGACGGCGCGGCATACGCTCACGCGGGTGTACCAGCTGCAGCGCGCCGTCGACGGGCTGCGCGCCGTGCGTGGGCGCGCGGAGGGCCTCGTCGAGCTGGCCGGGCAGATGCGCTCCCGCCGCGATCCGGGACGCCTCGCCGAGCTGCGCCGGGCGCTGACCGAATGCGAGGAGCAGCTCGCGCTGTCGCGGCTGGAGCTCGCGGGTGCGGCGGCGGGTCCGGACGAGCCCGACGCGGTGCTGACCTTCACCGCCGTCGGCGGCGAGGCCGTCCCGTGGGCGGACGAGCTGCTGGCGATGTACGGCACGTGGGCGCAGCGCACCGGGCGCGAGGCGACGCGCCCCGCGGGCGCGACCGGCACGCTCGTCGTCAGCGGACCGGCGTCGTACGCACTGCTGACGACGGAGGCGGGACTGCACCGCCGCGACGGACCGGATCGCGGGCGGCGGCTCGTCCGCGTGTCGGTCTCGCTGCCCGGCGAGCCGCACGCCGCGGACGGCCCGGATCCGGGTGCTGTCGTGCGCATCTACCAGGACGGAACCCGCAGCGGCGTCCGTGACCCGCGCACCGGCGTGCGCGTGGGGAACGTCGGGGCCGTGCTGCGCGAGGGCCGGATCGACGAGTTCCTGCTGGCCGCGGTGAGGCTGGTGCGGGCCGGCACGGGCGCTGAGCCCGGCGGTTCGGCGGGGTAACCGTATCGCGAGCACAGCCGAGCGGCGCGCAGGTCCCCGCGCTCGATCGCGCGGTAGATCGCTCGCGTCGAAAGACCCGCCAGCTCGGCGGCCTCGGAGACCCGCCGCAGCGGGCTATCGCGCGGATCGCTGCGCACGCCCATGGGGAGGGACGAACGTCGGTCTTGGCCCCCTCGGATGCGGCGGGGCACAGTTGCGGAAGGGTTCAGCGCCGCGAAGACGTACCCGTTTGGTACCTCTCGGCGCGAACTTGAGACTTCGTCCGGAGGCGAAAGCCCTGCAAACGGCGCACAGCCATAGGACTCGAACCGATGACCCCTTCCTCCCCATGAGAGCCGGACGGCTTAAGCGGATCTCCCGGAGTCCGGGAAGTCCGATGAACGCTGGCCATGATGGACCCGATCGTGTCTCGCGGATCAGACGCGCGCCCCACCAACGCCCCACCGGATCTCTCCTCTCCCCGTCCACGCCGGCCGCGCGGGCAACGACGCTGCTCTGTGCAACACTCGCGCCGTGTCAGCCCCGAAGCGTGGCCGCTCGGCCGAGGCGCCGATCGAGCAGGTCATCGCCCGGCTCGACAAGGCGCAATTGGTCGAAGTGATCAGCGCGGCGTCCGAGCGCCACGGCGACGTCGAGCGCGCGGTGCGGCTCGTCGCGGCACGCGCCGACGGAGACCTTGCTGCACTGCGCGCCGCGGTGGACCAAGGGCTTCGCACCCGTCGCTTCCTCGACTACCGGGAGAGCATGGCCTGGGCGCATGCCGCGAGGCCGGTCGTCGCCGAACTGGACACGGTCGCCGTCGGTGCCCCATCGCGTGAGCTGGTCGAGCTCGTGCAGCGAGCAATCGGCCATGTCGTCAAGGTCATCTTGCATGCCGACGACTCCTCGGGATCGATCGGCGACGTCGCGGTCGAGTTGCTGCGCGTCCACGCCAAGGTCTGCGATGCCGGGGTCGCCGATCCGGTCAAGCTCGCGCGGTGGATGTTCCGCTTCCGGTTTCAGGATCAGGACTTCTTCGAGGTCGACCCGGTGCGCTACGCACATGCGCTGGGCGAGCGCGGCCTGCGCGCGTACCGCCTAGCGGTCGCCGAGAGCGCCAGCCCGCGTTCCTTCGCCGCTCGCTACGCCCAGGAGCGGCTGGCCATCCTCGACGGTGACATCGACGAGCTCGTGCGGCTCCTGGGTGGCGATCTGTCCGGACCGCACCAGTTCGGGCGGGTGGCCGAGGCGATGGTGGAACTCGACCGGTCCGACCTCGCGCTTGACTGGGCGACACGCGGCATCGAGAAGACGAGCGGCTGGCAGATCGCCAACCTCTATGACCTCGCCTGCAAGCTACATGTCCAGGCCGGCTTGCCCAGCGAGGCGCTACGGCTGCGCCGTGCCCACCACGAGCGCGCCCCTTCCGGCTCGACCTACACCGCGCTGCGATCGGCCGCCGGCGCGTGCGACGCATGGCATCTCGAACGCGGCGCGGCGCGCCAGGCGCTCGAGCGCTCAGACCGGCGGGCCTTCGTCTCGGCGCTCCTGGACGACGGCGACGATGAGCTTGCCTGGGAAGCCGCCAGCAGATCCGTATGGGATGAGCTCGACCAGGATCTGCTGCTGCGGCTGGCCGACCGTCGCCAGTTGAGTCATCCTGCCGAAGCACTGATCGTCTACACGCGCGTGGTCGACGAGATCCTCGTCGAGACCGATCGCCGCGCCTACCGCCGCGCCGTACAGATCCTCAAGCATGCCCGCGTGGCGGCGCAGGCCGCGGGCGAGACCGACGCCTTCGCGGCCAACGTCGCTCGGCTGCGCGAGGTCCACCGCCGCCGACCGACATTCATCGCAAC
>JAUXSD010000229.1 GCA_030681525.1 Solirubrobacteraceae bacterium | reverse complement strand
GTACCTGCTGCGCCGGCGCGCCGGGGGCCCCGTCGGGCGCCGCCGCCGGCGCCGCTGAACGCCGGCGGCCGGCGCCGGCACGGCCCGGTCAGGCGGCCAGCGCGGTCCGGTCGGCGACGTCGCCCGCGTACGCCGGGGGTTCGCCGAACAGCATCCACCCGCGGTCGGATCGGCGCGCGATCCTGCCCGCGCCGACCAGACGCTGCAGCGCCGTGGACGTGGTCGGACGGTGCAGGCAGGCGAGCTGGCCGAGCAGCTCATGGGTCAGCGGCAACGGCAGGACGACGCCCTCGGGGGTCACCCGGCCCCAGCGGTCGGCAAGCTGCCAGAAGAGGATGAGCAGGCGGGTCTCGGCCTGGCGGGTGTGCGCGATCGCCAGCTGGATCGCCAGCGCCCGCGAGCGCTGCGTGCTGCGCCCCACCAGCGCGACCATGATGCTTGGCCAGCGGCCGAGCACGGCGGTCAGGCGCTGGTCGAGGATCGCCAGCGTCGTGGGCTGCAGCACCCGCCACTCGCTGCCCTCGTCGATCAGGCCGCTGCCCGCTGCCTCCCACGGCCGCAGGAGGTCGCCCGCCCCCAGCAGCTCGGGGCAGTCCCGGCCGTGCACGCAGATCGAACGGCAGACGAGCCCGTCGACCACGAGCAGGCCGAGACCGTCGCGCAGCGCGTCGCCGGCGGGTGGCGACCACGGCCCGCACGGGAGCTCGAGCCGACGGGCCACCGCACGCCGCCGCAGCTTGTCGGCGGTCGCGGCGTCGAGTCCGGCCAGCAGATCGGGATCATGCTCGAACACCCGCACGACGTCGGGCCGCTCGCGGCGCGTCGCACGGTTCGTCCAGATCGTGGGCGTGCTGCTGTCGGCGGACATGGGGCCCTCTCCTGCGTCGGATCTCCGTATCTGTTAGATCCCCCGAACGGCACACGGGACTCTGGTGGCCTGCCACCATCTGCCCGCCGGTGCAACCCCCATCAGCGGTCGGGACCGATACCGATGTAGCGCCCGCGAAACAGCCGGATCGCATCGATCGCCGCGTCGCTGAAGCGCGTGCACCCCAGCAGCCGGCGGTAGGCGGCGACCGCGACCTCGTAGTGCATCCCGCTCGCCCCCGGGGTGACGATCGTGCCTCGCGGGACGACGGTCTGCAGCGTGCGCAGCTGCGCCAGGCGCTCCTCGTCGAGTCCCGGCCGGTAATGGATCACGATCACCCCGGCCCGCAGCGCGGCCGTCAGCCGGTCGGCGGGCGGCGCCTCGGCGTAGAACCGCGGCTGCGCCGCGGCCGCCGTGCTCGGCCCGTCGACCGGCGGGCGCAGCCGCTCGCCGCCGCGAGCCCGGCGCAGCTCGCAGCTGCCGTGCTGCACCGCCCTGACCAGCTGGGTCTCGCGCACGGGCGGCAGGCTCGCCTGCGGGTCGCGCTCGAGGCCGCCGACGATCGCGAGCACGAGCCCGGTGACCGCCGCACCGACCGCGACGCAGATGAGCCCGTAGCGCGCGATCGCGCGGATGCGGCCTGCCCCCTCTCGTGGTCGCGTGTCGGTTGGCACGATCTGCAGCTTCCTCCATCGGGATGCTTCCCTCGGGTGCCCTCGCCGACCGCGCAACGTCAGCTCGCGAACGTCCGCCCGCTCCACGCCACCGGTTGCCCGCCGTACGCTTCGGCCGTGCATGCGCGGTACATCCCGCTGTTCTGGCGTCTGTTCATCCCCAACGCCACCGTGCTTGCGGCGGCCGCGCTCGTGCTGCATCTCGAGCCGGCGAACGGACGGATCCCGGCCATCGGTGGCGGGGTGGCGACGATGCTCGTGGTCAACCTCGTGCTGATGCGACGCGCGGTGACGCCGCTGGAACGCCTGACCGACCTCATGCGCCGCGTCGATCCCCTGCGTCCGGGGGAGCGGATCCCCGCGCCCCGCGCCGAGTCTGAGGTCAGCGTGCTGTCGGAGACCTTCAACGAGATGCTCGACCGCCTCGAGGCCGAGCGCCGCGAGAGCCTGCACCGCACGCTCTCCGAGCGCGAGGCCGAGCGCCGGCGCGTCGCTGACGAGCTGCACGACCAGATCGGCCAGAACCTCACGGCGCTGGCTCTGCAGCTCGACCGGCTGCACAAGCGCTCGCCCGAGGATCTGCGCGACGACGTCGTCGACGCGCGCGACGGCGTCCTGGCGACCGTCGAGGATCTCCGCGGCGTCGTGCGCACGCTGCGGCCCGAGGGGCTCGATGCGCTGGGCCTGCCGGCCGCGCTGACGAGCCTCACCACGCGGCTCATGCAGCGCACCGGCATCCAGATCATCCGCGAACTGCAGCGCGACCTGCCCGCACTCGACGACGACCAGAAGCTCGTCCTGTATCGCGTCGCGCAGGAGAGCGTCACCAACGCCATCCGGCATGCCGACGCGAGCTGCATCGCGGTCGTCCTGCGCGCGGAGGGCGAGCAGGTCGAGCTGACGGTTCGCGACGACGGCGTCGGCATCGACGAGCGTCCCGGTGCGACGACGGAGGGCGGCATCCGCGGCATGCGCGAGCGCGCGCTGTCGGTCGGCGGGCGGATCGTCGTGCGGCGGCGGTCCGACGGCCCCGGCACCGAGGTGCGGCTCGTGGTCTCATCCGTGTCATGAGCGACGCGGCGACCGTCCGGATCCTGCTGGCCGACGATCACGCCGTGGTGCGCCACGGGCTGCGCCTGACGCTCGAGGCCGAGCCGGGCTTCCAGGTCGTGGCGGAGGCCAGCGACGGCGCGCAGGCCGTCGAGGCCGCGCTGCACGCCGACATCGACCTCGCGATCCTCGACATCTCGATGCCGCGCCTGACGGGCATCCAGGTGACCCGCCAGCTCGCCGAGCACCGCCCCGACCTGCGCGTCCTGATCCTGTCGATGCACGACAACGAGCAGTTCTTCTTCGAGGCGCTGCGCGCGGGCGCCTCCGGCTACGTGCTGAAGTCGGCGGCGCACGAGGATCTCGTCGCGGCCTGCCGGGCGACGATGCGCGGCGAGCCGTTCCTCTATCCGCGCGGCGTGGCGGCGCTCGTGCGCGAGCACCTCGAGCAGGCTCGCGATGCGACGGGACCCGATCCGCTCTCGCCGCGTGAGTCCGAGGTCGTCAAGCTCATCGCCGAGGGTCTGACCAGCCGCGAGATCGGCGCCCTGCTGAGCATCAGCGACAAGACCGTCGAACGCCATCGCGCGAACGTGCTCGAGAAGCTCGGCCTCAAGGACCGGGTGGCGCTGACGCGCTACGCGATCCGGCGTGGTCTCGTCGAGCCCTGACGATCGGCGACGGTCGGTGCGGTGCGACGAACGGCAGGTGGTCCAGTAGCCCGCACAGCTGCACGGCGCGCTGGATCGCCGGCGGGCCGGCGACGAGCGCGAACTCGTGCCCGTCGCGCCGCGCGAGCTCATGCTCCTGCACGAGCAGCCGCAGCCCGGCGGAGCCGAGGAAGTGCAGCTCGCGAAGATCGAGCACGATCCGGCCGAAGCCGGCCTCGCGCAGCTCGCGCAGCCGCGCCTCGAGCGCAGGGCTCGTGGCCACGTCGAGATCGCCGGCGGCAACCACGCGAACGCAGTCGCGCTCGGGATGCAGCGCGACGCGAAACGCGGCACCGCTGCGGGGCGACCGGTCGGCCGTCCTGACCATCTGCGCGCCTCCTCGAAGTTCGCGACGACCGGTCGACCCTAGCGCCGCCCCACCCCTGACGGCAGCGGGCGTCTGGCGCATGACATGCCCGCCACCCGCGCCGGCCGCGGCGAGGCGGCCGGCAGCGCGGGAGCTGTCCGCGCGATGACAGCCGCGGGCCGCACGGGACCGTGCGCGGGGACGCCTCCAGCCGCAGGGCGGCAGTCCACCCGAACGAAGGGGCACGATGAGAGTTCGAGCAGGCGTGTGGCGGCTCTGGGAGACCGAGGCCCTGCGCCGGCTGCGCGCCTGCACGCTCGCGCTGGGCGCATGCGCGTTCGTGCTGGGCTGCGGCGACGACGATCCCGGCACGGCGAGCCCGGCCGCGCGCGACGCGACGCCGTTCATCACGCTGACGGAAGCGGAGGACGTCATCGAGCGCGGCGCGCTCGCCGTCGTCCGCACCGGCGGCGCCGACGTCGAGCCGGACGTCGCCGCCGCGGGCGTGGTCGACGCGGCGCGGTACGAGAGCCAGTCCGGCCGGGAGTTCGACGTGCTGGTCTTCGGATCGCCGGCGGCCGCGCAGCGGGCCGCCGCGTCGGCGATCGATATCGAGGACGGCGAATCGGGGATCCGCGCCGTCAACGTGCTCACGGTGTTCCCCGCGCGATCGAACGAGGTCGATGCCTACCGCTCGGTCGCGCGCGCGATGCGCCGGCTCGCCCTCGCGTGTGACCGCCGCGGCGCGGACGATCCGCCGCTGCGCCGCGCCTGCTTCGGCCCCGCAGCCGCGCCGCCCGCGGGGGAGGGCGTCGATCGCAGCGAGGCACAGGACGAGGAGGAGCCGGTCGTCGTGGATGGCCTGCACTACGACCCGCTGATCGCGCGGCGGCTGAACCCGGACATCGCACCCGACCGGGCCCTGGTGTCGGGCCTGGAGCCCCCCGCCGGGAAGATCTGGTTCGGCGTGTTCCTGCGCGTCTGCAACCGCGGCGAGCAGGCGCGCACGTCGTCTGATCGGCTCATGCTCGTCGACGCCTTCGGTCAGCGCACCAGACCCTCCGATGCGCTGCCGCAGGACAACGTCTTCGCCTACGCGCCGAGCACGCTCGCCGCCGGCCGGTGCCTGCCGCGGGAGGGCTCGGCGGCGGAGCGAAACGACGGGGCGCTCGTCCTCTTCGCCGTGAGCTCGAAGATCCTGAGCGAGGCGCCCGTGGCGCTGGAGGTCGGGGACAGGCGGGTAATCCTCGACGTGTAGATACGCCATACGGCGCGGCGGCGCCTGCCGCGCGCGCTGTCAGCGCGCTGACACGGCGGCGTTAGGACGTCGCGGGCCGTTCGTTCTCTCCCCATGCGATCCACCATCCTCACCACACTTGCCATCACGGTCGCCGTCGCGGCCGCCACGCTGGCGACCGCAACGCCCCACGCCGCCGCCGCGGCGACCGCCGCCGACGAGCGGCTGGCGCCGCTCGCTCGCTCCACCCCCGTCGACGAATACGCCGGCTGGCTGCTGTTCAGCCGCTGGGACGGCCAGCGCTACCGGCTGAGCAGCTGGCACGACGGCGAGGTGCGCGATCTGGCGGTGCGCTCCCAATCGACGGTCTTCGACGCCGACCTCGGCCCCGACTCCAAGGGCCGTCCCTCCGCCGTCGTCTCGCTGTGCGACGGCTCCTGCGACCTCTTCGTGAGCGGCCTCGGCGTGGGCGACCGCCTGCGCCCGGTCCGCAACGCCAACACGACCGGTCACGACGAGGTCGCGCCGACGGTCTGGAAGGGGCGGCTGGCCTTCGGCCGGCGCTACGACGCCGACACCGTCATCCCCTACACGAAGCTGCTGCAGTGGCCGCGCGCGCGGCGGTCGGAGCGACTCGCCGGCCTGCCCGCCCGGCGCTGCGGTGCCGTCGACCCACCGACCTGCCGGCGCATCGAGGACGCGCGCCTCACCGGGATGGACCTGTGGGGCCGCTGGGTCGCACAGAGCTGGACCTACCAGCCCGACGGCTTCGGCGGCTTTCGCCAGAACGAGGTCCGGCTGACCGATGTGGGGCGGACCGACACCCGTCAGGTGGCCTACATGTCCACCGGCCTCGGGGGTCAGACCTACCTCGGTCCCTCGATCGCCGAGGGTCGAGTGGCGTTCTTCCGTGCCTGTCAGGGCGATCCCGGCGGCTGCTCGACGACCAACTCGGGCGCGATCCGCTACCGGATCAGCACCGGCCGCTACGACATCGACGGCGCGGTCGAGGCGTGGTCGGGCTGGACCTGGAGCGGCGCCGCCGCCTATCGCGTCCCGTCGGACTTCGCCTGCTCCGGCGGCGACCCCGGTGTCGCCGTCGAGGCGTGCGGGATCTACCGCCGCCGCGGCCTGGACTGGAGGCCGATCGACGCCGAGCGCGTGCGATAGCGCGTCACGCGTGGTGGCGCTCGAGCTCGGCCACCACGCGCTCGCCGGCGTGGATCTCGACGTCGAACGGCGGCGCGCCCACCCACGCCCGGTCGGAGCGTCAGTGGTGCTCCGCCAGGTGCAGCAGCGCCCCGTAGTCGCGGGCCTCGAGGTCTGTCCAGCGTGCGAGGGAGCATTGAGCGTGGCGATCACCGTCACGAGGCCGGCGCTGCCGATGAGCATCCGGCGTCATCACGATGCGTCGCCGCGCGGAAGCGCGCGGTTGCCGCCCACCCGGCGCCGCCCCGCATCCCAGGCGGATGCGGGGCGGCTGCGCGCGGACCGGGTGGCGTGGACGGCGTCAGCAGGCGGCGTGCACGTGAAAACCGCGATCGGCGGCGTCGCCGTCGGGCTCGAACGTCCGCACGTCGACGGTCGTCGTCTTCTTGTCGGCGGCGACCACCGGCGTCGCGGTGATGAACGCGGGCGCCGCGCCGGTCACGGTCGCCGACACGGCGCACTTGGTGAGGTCTCCGGTGAACCGCACGTCGTAGTTGCCCTCGCCGCTGCGGCTGACGCCGTTGGCGTCGACGGAGCGAACCTCGACGGCGCCGCCATCGGCCTTCACCTGCGCGAACGGGGTGAGCAGCGCCGACGCGGCGACCGCGTCCGTGACGATATCGGCGGCATGCTTCCCATCGACGCGGTCGGCGTTGAGGCCGGTCGCCACGCCGGTGGCGTTCGTGGTGAACGGCTTGCTGGCGTCGCCGGGCTTGGTCACGATCGTGCCGCCCAGGGCGCCGTCGGTCTTCATCTCGAAGGCCAGACCGGTGTTGAGGTTGTTCGAACGGATGCAGGGCTCGTTGTTGGCGGGGGTGCCACCCGGCAGCGAGCGGCAGCCGTAGATCGCGCCGCCGCCGCTGTTTGACTTGTTGGACTGGCGCGTCCCGTAGGTCGTGTTGTTGGCGATGATCTCGGTCTCGCGGTTGTACTCGAGGGCCGGGTTGATCGACGGGTTGCGGGTGCCGCCGTCCAGCGGCTCGCCCTCGCCGGCGCCGGCCGCGATCGCGGGATACAGCAGGATCGCGAGCGCGACGCCGATCAGCAGGGTTCTGGCGTGCTTGGGCATGATGTACCTCCTTGGGTTCGGGGGCTCAGAGCAGACAAGCGATGCCAGAGCCCAACCGGGGGCACGACGGTCAGCGCGGTGACAGGCCGCCACGTCCGTCTCCTGACAGCGCAGCTGGTCAAGCGCGTGCCGGCAGGCGACGCTGGCGCGTGATGGCGGCGCCGCGTGGGGTCCGTCGCCGCGACGCGCGCTGTCATCGAGGTGACACCCGCGTGTCACCCGCGGGCGGGCCGGGGTTTCAGTACACCGATGCGGCCCACCCTGCTCTGCCTGTCGATCATGTGCGTCGCGGCTGCCGCGACGGCCGCGCCGGCCCACGGCCGCTCCGACGCCGTCACGATCTTCGAGGCGCCCCGTGAGCTGCGCTCCGGCGACGCCGCGCTGCGCGCCGCGACGCTCGACGAGATACGCGATCTCGGCGCCGGATGGCTGCGCGTCGTCATGTACTGGCGCGACGTCGCCCCGTCGCCCGAGGCGCAGGCGGTGCCGCAGTTCGACGAGCGCGATCCGGCCGGCTACGACTGGGCGGTCTACGACCGCATCATCCGGGCCGCGGACGCGCGGGGGCTGAAGGTCCTGCTGACGATCAGCGGGCCGGTGCCGCTGTGGGCCACGCGGTCGCGACGCGACCACGTGACCCGTCCCAGCGCCACGCGCTTCGGCCGGTTCGCGGAGGCCGCCGGGCGCCGCTACGGCGCGATCGTGGATGCCTGGGCGATCTGGAACGAGCCCAACCACCCGAAGTTCCTGCGCCCGCAGTGGACCGGATATCGCACGCCCACGTCGGGCGCGATCTACCGCCGGCTGTTTCAGCGCGGCGAGCGAGGGCTGGCGGCCGCCGGGATCGGCTCGGTGCCGGTGCTGTTCGGCGAGACCGCTCCGCGCGGCACGGGCCACGTCGTGCACCCGCTCGTGTTCCTGCGACGCGCGATGTGCCTGGACAAGCGCTACCGGCGTGGTCGCGGCTGTCATCGCCTGCGCGCCGACGGCTACGCCCATCACCCGTACACCACCCGCAGCGGACCGTTCTTCCGCCCGCCCAGCCCCGAGGACGTGACGATCGGATCGCTGTCGCGCCTGAACCGCGCGCTGGCGCGCGCCGGCCGGGCCGGCGCGGTCCGCCGGGGGCTGCCGCTGTGGCTGACCGAGTTCGGGATCCAGTCCTATCCCGACCGGCAGGTCGGCGTCCCGCAGACCCAGCAGGCGGAGTTCCTGGCGCTGTCGGAGCGCCTGGCCCGCCGCAACCCGCGCGTCGTCAGCTTCTCGCAGTACCTCATGCGCGACTCGGACGCGGTCGTCCGCGGCGCGACCGCAGCGACCACCCGCCATCCGGGCTTCGAGAGCGGCCTGCGCACGAGCACGGGCAAGCTCAAACGGGCGTTCCGCGGATTCCGCGTGCCGCTGGTGGCGCTGCGCGGGCGCGCGCGGACGACGCTGTGGGGGTTCGTCAGGGGCTCGGAGGGCGTCACGCAGGTGACGATCGAGTACCGCAACAGCCACCGCGGCACCTGGCGCCGGCTCAAGCGCGACCGTACCGACCGGCACGGCATCTGGACGACGACGACGACGTGGCGCCGCGATCGCCGCTACCGGGTGCGCTGGACCGACGGCGCGAGCCGGGTCTGGGTCGGCTCGCCGACGCGCTCGTACCCGCGCGCCCGCTGAGCGCCGGCCGGCCCGCAGGACAGGGCCCGGGATGAGCCGCCGGCAGGGGCCCGCGCGCGGCTCGCAGCCTGGGCCGTTCGTCCACGCCTCCCGGCGCCCGGCCTCGGACGGACGTCCACCACGGCGTCGATTCCTGGCGTGCACGACGGCGTCCGTCGAGCCGATTGGTGAGACGCAGTCCGGCGCCGACGCCACGGCCCGGCTGGCGTCTGCCCCGCGTCATGAACTCCCTTCGCCGGCTCTGCACCCCCCTCTTCCTCACGGCATTGCTCGGTTCGTTCGCGGTCGCCGCGCCGGCCGCCCAGGCAGCGACCTGCGCGGGCGCCGACGTCTCCCCGGCGGCCGCCTCGATCGGGACCGCGAAGGCCGCCGTGCTGTGCCTGCTCAACCATCAGCGTGCGGCGCGGGGGCTTGCGCCGCTGGTCGGCGAGGCGAGCCTCGAGTCGGCGGCGACGCGATACTCGCGGACGATGGTGCAGGAGCGCTTCTTCGCCCATGTCTCGCCGTCCGGGCAGACCTTGCGACAGCGCCTCGCCGCCTACATCGGCTCAGCGCGCGACTTCACCGTCGGGGAGAACCTCGCCTGGGGTGAGGGCGCGCGCGCCACGCCCGCCTCCATCGTCAGGGGCTGGATGAACAGCGACGGCCACCGGGCGAACATCCTCAACGGGGCCTTCACGGAGATCGGCATCGGGATCGTCCCGGGCAGCCCGGTGGGGTCGCTGCCGACCGGCTCGGCGACCTATACGACGCACTTCGGGTCACGCGGCCGGTCGGCGAGCCCACCGGCCGGCGTCTCGGCCGCGTCGGTGACGACGGGCGCCCCCGGTGCACGCCGCAGCCGGCGCATCTCGACGCGCGAGAAGTCGCAGATCAGGCGGTACTGCCACCGCGTCGCGCGGCGCACGAAGGCGTCCAGGAAGACCCGCGTGGCCCGCTATGACCGCTGCATGCGCCGGGAGCTGCGGGCGGCGAAGCGCATCTCCGTCGATCAGAAGGCGACGATCAGCCGGCGCTGCCACCGCGTCGCCCGGCGCACGAAGGCGTCCAAGCAGACCCGCGTGGCCCGCTACGACCGCTGCATGCGCCGGGCAGTACGCCGCGCTGCACGATGAGGCGCCGGCCGCGGCGCGACCGTACCGCGCCAGCGCCCGGTCAGGTTGTCAGCCGGCTGACGGGGCGGCCCGCGCTAGGCGACGAGCGATCTAGCATCCCCGCGGCCGCGCCCTTCCTCGAATGGCAGCCGAACGTCTCTCCGCCAGCGCCCGCCGATTCCTCGTGGAGGAGATCCGGTCCGTCATGCAGCTCGAGCTCGTGCTCCTGCTGCACCGCGAGCGGGACCGCTGCTGGAGCGCCGCGGCCGCCGCGCGCGAGCTGCGGGCGCCCGAGCAATGGCTCGAGGACCAGTTGCAGGCGCTGCTGGCGCGCGGCGTGGCGGCGACCTCGTCGCAGGAAGAAGGGTGCTATCGGCTCGATGTGGCAGGGCCGATGGCGCCGACGATCGACGAGATCGCGCTGCGCTACCCGCAGTGGCGGACGAGCATGGTCGCGCTGATCCACCGCGCGCGCCCGGCCGACCTGCACGGGTGACGGCGCGGCTCGCCGCCGTCGAAGCGGCTCAGTCCCCGGTCACGAGGCTCGCCAGCTCCTCGCCGCCCGCGGCGGCGCTCCACAGCGCACGCCATTCGCCGGCGCCCGCGGCCGGCGCGGTCCGGCTGGCCGTGTAGTAGCCGAGCGCGTCGGTCGCGACGCGGTCGCCGACCGTCGCCCACGGTGCCGAGCCGTCCCGCGGCCGCCACTGGATCGCGACGGTGTCCGGCTGGCCGTTGGGCAGGAAGCGCAGCTGCCCCCACACGTTGACGGTCGCGGCGTCGGGTGCCGTCCGCGTCGCCATGAACGGCATGACGTACGCGTACGCCGCGAGCTTCGCCCGGCCCTGCTGGGTGATCAGGCCCGACTGGTAGGTCGACCAGTAGGACTTCGTGCCGCGGCGGTGCTTCTTCAGCGGGGCGACGTCGGCGAGCAGGAACTGCGACTGCGCCGCGATCCGCGGATCCGCCCACGCCATGTACTCGCCCAGCGTGTTGAACTTCGCCTGGGCGAGCAGCGGCACGCCCGAGAAGCGATCCGGGGGCGACGTCTCGTAGCCGAACTCGGTCATGTACAGCGGCAGCCCGGCCGGCAGGTTGCCGGTCTTGGCGGCGAGCTCGTCGAGCAGGACGCCGAGCTGCGAGATGTTCGCCATCGTCAGCGCGTCGGCCGCGCGATGACGCTGCGTCGGGGCGAGGTTCTTCGTGTAGGGATGGTGCGCGTAGCCGGTCGCCCGCAGCGGCCCCTTCTTGGCGAAGTCGTCGCAGTTGCGCAGGCGGGCGGAGCGGCCGGTGTAGGGCCGGCCGTCGGAGCGGACGCACATGAGCTCGCGCAGGAAGCGCTTGGGGTACATCGGCGCGCGCTCGCTGCGCCGGCCCGAGCCCAGCGGCGCGGTCTCGCCGAGCAGGATGAGGTCGTTGTCGGCGCGGTGGCCGGTGGCGACGAGCCCCTCGTAGCCCTGCTGCACGAGCCGGCGAAAGAGCGCCGGAGCCGCGGGCACCCAGCGGCCGTTGCGCCGCTCCCACTGCGGTGACAGCCAGCCGGCCTGGTTGGGCTCGTTCCACAGCGACCACATGCTCACGCGCGGCAGCACGTCGCGGACGCCGTTCTCGTCGCGGTACGTTCCGTCGAAGCGGCGCCCGACGGCCTTGACGAACTGCTTGAAGGCGCCGACCTTCGGCTTGTAGGAGGCCAGCAGGCGGCGCAGGCGCTTGGGCGGCGTGCGCTGCGCCCAGATCGGGCCCGGCCCGGTGACGTTGAAGTGCACGCGCAGGCCGCGCTGCGTCGCGGCCTTGACGAGGTTGTCGTAGCGATCCCAGTTGCCGCGCGGATAGGTTCTGGGATCGTCGGCATCGAAGCGGTGGCGCTGGCGCACGGCGCGCGACCGCGCCTTGCCCTTGAGCTGGTCGATGTCCGACAGACGCGGGTAGGCGAACTCGGCCACCGTGCGCCACAGCACGGTGACGCGGACGGCGTCGACCCCCATCGTCTTCATCTGCGTCAGCGCGCGGGCGGCGACGTGGTCGGAGCGATACAGCAGCAGGTTGTCGTCCATCATCATCGACATCTGCGTCGGTCCGGCGTGCGCGGGCGCCGGCGCGAGGGCCGGCGAGACGGCCGGCGCGATCATGAGCGCGGCCACGAGCAGTCGTCGTCCTGGCGTCATCGGGCCCCCCGTCGGCGGTGATGGACGGCCGCCGGAGCGGCGGGCCGTGCTTGGCTTCGACACGGCCACGCGAGCCGAGTTACGCATCGCGCCGCGCCGGGCCGAGACGCGTGTCCTGCGGATGACACATCGGTTGCGCCGGCGCGCGCGACGGCGCAACGTTCGCCCCGTCGGCGGGGTTGTGAGTCTCTATGCCCGCAAAGATCCTCACCACGCTGCTCGCCCTGCTCGTCCTGACGCCGGCCGCGCCGGCGGATGCCCGCAGCTCGATCCGCGTCGGCATCGCCGACCAGAGCCCGAGGATGTTCGAGTCGCCCTTCTTCCAGCAGCTGAACATCAGGCGCACGCGCTACTTCGTGCCGGCCGACGTCATGCAGGACAAGGCCGAGCGCCTGAAGGCGCGGTCGTTCGTGCAGGCGGCCCGCCGCGCCAAGGTCTCGACGCTGCTGCACATCTCCACGGCGGACCTGCGCTCCAAGCGCGGCCGGCTCGTCTCCACGTCGACGTATCGCCGCAACGTCGGGCGGATCGTGGCGTACTTCCGCAAGCTCGGGGTGCGCGACTTCGGCGCCTGGAACGAGGTCAACCACAAGACGCAGGAGACGTGGAACCGCGTCGGCCACGCGGCCTCGTACTTCAAGAGCATGTACCGCACGGTCAAGCGCCGCTGCCGCTCGTGCGCGGTCGTCGGCCTCGACATCCTCGACCAGGCCGGCGCCGATCGCTACATCCGCTCGTTCTACGCGCGGCTGAGCCGCACGTGGCGCAAGCGCCTGACCGTCGTGGGCATCCACAACTACTCCGACGTCAACCGCAGCCGTTCGCGCGGCACGAAGAAGATCATCGACACCGTCCGGCGCTACAACAAGCGCACGAAGTTCTGGTTCACCGAGACCGGCGCGCTCGCGAGCTTCGGCCGGTCGTTTCCGTACTCCGAGCGCCGCCAGGCGTCGCGGATCAGGAACATGTTCACGTACGCCAGCCGCTACAAGCGCCTCCGCGTGCAGCGCGTGTACTCCTACAACTTCTTCGGCATCGAGAACGGCACGGGCTGCGACCGCAACTGCCGCTTCGACGCCGGGCTCGTCGATCCCGACGGGACGCCGCGGCCGGTGTTCACGGTCTTCAAGCAGAAGCTGGGCTCCTACTCGCGCTAGTGGGCCGCACTAGTGGGCCGGCGCGCACGCGCCAGCTTGCGGTCTCGGGCACACCGGCGACGCGTGCGTTGCGAATGGACCTCTGGCAACGCACACAACGCGCGCCACGTCGATTCCGCTCGGGACGGCGCGCCGTTCAAGGAGGACTCCCCGATGTCGCTTCCCACCCGCCGCCTGCGCCGAGGCACCGCGCTCGCCGCCGGCGCGCTCGCACTGGCCGTCGCCGCACCACCCGCTGCCCAGGCCGAGGTCGCCGGCGCGTCACCGGCGTACGGCGCGACCGCCAACGGCCGCGTGCTGACGTTCTCACTGGAGAGCCCGCTGGCGGTGAGCGCGCGCAGGATCAGCGGCCTGGCCGCCGGCGACCGCGTCGTCGGCATCGACGAGCGCCCGGTCGGCGGCGCGCTCTACGCGGTGACGAAGGGCTCCGGCGGCGCCGGCCGCGTCTACACGATCAACCCCGCCACCGGCCAGGCGACGTTCGCGTTCGCGCTCGTCGCTGCGGGTCGCACGGCCGCCGGTCAGCCGGCCGCGCCGATCGTCCTCAGCGGCAGCCGGTTCGGCGTCGACTTCAACCCCGCCGCCGACGCGCTGCGGATCGTCGGCAACACCGGCCAGAACCTGCGCGCGCTGCCGTCCGATCGCGTCGCCGCCGGCGTCGGGCGCTTCGCCGGCGACACGTTCACCGACGGGACCCTGAGCTACGTCCCGGTCACGTCCGGCCCGCGCCCCGCGGAGTCCGGTGTCGACGCCGCCGCCTACACGAACAGCGACACCGACCCGGCGACCGGCACGGCGCTGTTCGACATCGACGCCGTCGCCCAGCGCGACCTCGTCGCGCAGAACCCGCCCAACGACGGGACGCTGACGAAGGTCGCCGACCTCGACATCGGCGTCCGCCAGGTGCAGGGCTTCGACATCCGCGGCACGGACGAGGCGTTTGTGGCCCTCGGCGGCGTGCGGCTGCCGCTGTTCCTCGAGGCGATCCTGCTCGGCCGCCAGGTCGTGCCGACCTCGGTGCCGGTCCGGATCGTCTCGCTGAACCTGACCACGGGCGCGATCGCCGAGCGCGGGCTCCTCGGAACGGGCTCGCCGCTCGTCGGCTTCACGATCGACATCCCCGCCTGACCGCGGCGCGCGCGGCGGCCGTCGAGTGCCGCCGCGCGCCGCCGGGCGGTCGCGGCGGCAACGTCCGGTCCGTCGCCTATCCATCCACCATGACGATCGACGCATACCCGCCCCGGCGGCCCGGGGCCTGATCGCCGTGGCGATCCTCCCCCGCCACCGGCCCGTCGCGCTGGGGCGCCCCACCCTCGACCGCGTCCTGTGCGCGGTAGACGCCGGCCGTGCCAGCGCCGACGCGATCCGCGAGGCGCTCGCCCTCGCGCCGTGCGCGACGCGGCTGGGCTTCATCACGATCACCGACACGCTCGAGACCGGCTCGGACCGGATCGCGTCGCTGGCGGCGCACCGCGCCCGGCAGACGCTCGAGTCGGCGCTGGCGCTGGCGTCCGCCCGCGCCCTCGCCGCCGAGACCGAGCTCGTCCGGGCCGCGAGCGTCGTCGACGCGCTGCTCGCCCGCGCCACGATGGCCGACCTGCTCGTCGTGGGCAGCCGCGGCGATGCTCCCCATCCCGGGGCCGCCGGCTCGGTGGCCACGGCGCTCGTCGCGCGCGCGAGCGGCCCGCTGCTCGTCGCCCGGTCCGGCGCCGGCGCGCAGGGCCCGCATCCGCGCATCCTCGTCGCCGTCGACGACGGCGCCGCGGCGGCGTCACTCGTCGCGCTCGCCGGCGCGATCGCCACCGCCTGCCACGGGTACGTGCACCTCGTCCACGTGCAGGGCCGCGGCTACGGGGCACAGACCCGCCACCGGCTCGCCGAGCTGTCGACCGCGCTGATCGAGCAGACGGGCTCGGAGCCGGTCGTCGACGTCGCGCGCGCGGCAAACGTGGCGGCGCACGTATGCCAGCTCGCGCACGACAGCAGCTCGAGCCTGCTCGTCGTCGGCCGTCCCGGCCCGGCGACCCGCCGCGGCCTCGGCGCGATCGCCGAGCGGATCCTGCACGGTGCGCCCTGCTCGGTGCTCGTCGGCCCCACGCCGGCCGCGTAGCGGCGCGCCGCGAGGACGTGGTCGCGGCGGGCGGGCGCTAGGTTCCAGCCGTTGCAGCGCACGCTCGCCCTCCTGTCCGACGTCTTCGCCGATCCCGCCGCTCCCGGCGCGGCGGCCGCGCTCGCCGACGTGCGCGCACGCTGGCCGCAGCTGACCGCGAAGGAGCGCGCCGCGCTGACCCCGCTCGCCCGCCTCGCCGCCGATCGCGTCGCCGCCGCGGCGGTGCCGTCGCCCGCGGCGCGCAGCCCCGCCGACGAGGACGAGGCCGCCTACCTCGCCTATCTCGCGTCCGAGCAGGCGACCGTCGAGGCCGAGGCGCAGGAGCTCGGCGGGGACGACGCGTTCGCGCCCGGGCGCGCGTTGGAGCCCGCGCGCCCGCCGCGCGACGACGGCGGGCCGGCCGCCGGGACGCAACCGACGCTGTTCGCCCTCACCACACCCTCCCCGCCGCGGCCGGCGCCGGCCGCCCGGCCGCGCCTCCCGCTCACCGAGGTCACGCCGGAGGCGCTGCTCGGCCTGCTCGGGCTGGCGTCCTTCCGGCCCGGCCAGCGCCAGGCGGTGCAGGCCGCGCTCGACGGCCGCGACGCCCTCGTCGTCATGCCGACCGGCGGCGGCAAGAGCCTGTGCTACCAGCTCCCGGCGCTGGCCGGGACCGACCTGACGGTCGTCGTCTCGCCGCTGATCGCGCTCATGCGCGACCAGTGCGCCCGCCTGACCGACCTGGGCCATCCGGCGGTCATGCTCGCGTCAGGCGGCGACGGCGAGAGCAACCGCGCGGCGCTCGAGGCGATCCGCGACGGCAGCGCCGCGGTCTGCTTCGCGGCCCCTGAGCGCTTCGCGTCCGCCGCCTTCCGGACCGCCCTGAGCCGCCGCGCGCTGGCGCTGTTCGTCGTCGACGAGGCGCACTGCGTCAGCGAGTGGGGCCATGACTTCCGGCCGGACTACCTGCGGCTGGCGTCGGTGATCGCCGAGCTGGGCCATCCGCCCGTGATGGCCTGCACGGCGACCGCCACGCCGAAGGTGGCCGAGGAGATCGTCGCCCGTCTCGGTCTGCGCGAGCCCGAGCGCGTGCGCTCGGGCTTCGATCGCCCCAACCTGTCCTTCGACGTGCTGTCCTTCGACGGCGAGGGCTCGGTCGCGCGCAAACGCGCGACGCTGCTCGCCGGCGTGGCGATGGACGACAACCGGCCCGCGGTCGTCTACTGCGGCACGCGCAAGAGCACCGAGGAGGTGGCCGCGCTGCTCGCCGGCGAAGGGCAGCGCGTCGTCGCCTACCACGCGGGGATGGACGCGGCGACGCGCTCGGCGCGCCAGGACGCGTTCATGCGAGGCGACGCCGACGTGGTCGTCGCCACGAACGCATTCGGCATGGGCGTCGACAAGGCCGACGTGCGCTCGGTGTGGCACTGGGCGCTGCCGTCGAGCCTCGAGGCCTACTACCAGGAGGCCGGCCGCGCGGGGCGCGACGGCCGGCCCGCGCGCGCGGTCCTGCTGGCCTCGCGCTCGGATCTCGGGCGCCTCGTGCGCTTCATCCGCGAGGCCGAGGTGACCGTCGAGCAGGTCGGCGCGATCGTCGGCCGGCTGCGCGCACGCGGCGACAGCGGCCCGATCGAGCTCAGCCCCGGCGACGACGGCGACCGGATCGCGCTGGCCGTCGCCGAGCGCGCCGGCGCGCTGACCCTCGCGCCGGGGGCCGGCGGCCGCGTGCGCGTGCAGCTCGCCTCCGCCCGGCTCGACCACGCCCGCGCGCGCCAGCTGTGCCGCGAGGCGACGAACCGCCGCTGGGAGTCCTACCGCTCGATCGAGCGCTACGCGACCGGCGCCGACCGCTGCCGTCGCCGCCAGCTGCTCGACCATTTCGGCGACGACACGCCGGCCGCCCCGTCGGGGCGCTGCTGCGATGTCCACGACCCCGTCGACTGGCTGCCGGAGATCAAGGTCGCCGGCAAGGGCTCGCGCGGCAGCCGCCAGGCGGCGCTCGTCGAGGACGGACCGCCCGTCTCGGACGACGAGCTCGCACCGCTGAAGGCCTGGCGCCGCGACCGCGCGGAGGGCAAGCCCGCCTACACGGTCGCGACCGACGCGACGCTGCGCGAGGTCGTCCGGCGCCGGCCGCGGACGGCCGACGAGTTGCTGGCGATCAAGGGCATCGGTCCGTCGTTCGTGACCAAGCACGCCGAGTCGCTGCTGGAGCTGCTGCAGGCGTCGTGACGCCGCGCCGCGCCGCGCGCGCGGTCCGTCCCATCGTTCGCCCGGTCAGGCGACCAGCACGAGCGCGTTGCCGGAGGGGTCGCGGACGATCGGACCGTCGCCGGTCTCCTCGACGCGCCCCGCCTCATCGGCGCGCGCCAGCAGGCGCTCGCGCTCGGCATCGTCGGGCAGCACGATCGTCGCGTGGCGCAGCGCGGCCAGGCCGGGCGGCGGCGGGCCGGCGCCGCGGCTCTCCCAGGTGTTCGCGCCGAGGTGGTGGTGATAGCCGCCCGCGGCGAGAAACGCGGCCTGGTTGCCGAGCTGCGCCATGAGGCCGAAGCCGAGCACGTCGCGGTAGAAGGCGACGGTCTGGCCGACGTCGGCGACCCTCAGGTGCACGTGGCCCATCACGGTCTCGTCGGTCAGGCCGTCGAAGGGCTCCGCGGCCGGGTCGGCGAGCTCGCCGAGCAGGCTGTCGACGTCGAGCCGCACCGTCGTCAGCCGGTCGGCCACCTGGCCCTCCCACACCTCGCGCGGGCGGTCCCAGTAGATCTCGATCCCGTGGCCGTCGGGATCGTCGAGATACAGCGCCTCGCTCACGAAGTGGTCGGAGAGGCCGGTGAGCCTCACGCGGTCGCGCGCCGCGTGCGCCAGCCAGCGGGCCAGATCCGCGCGCTGTCCGAGCAGCAGCGCGAAGTGAAACAGGCCGGTGTAGCCGAAGGCCGGGCGCGCGCCGGGCTCCTCGGTGAGGACGAGCAGCTCGCGCGCGCCGACGCCGAGCGACGCGCGTCCCGCGCCGGCCTCGAGCACGCTCAGCCCGACCGTGTCGCGGTAGTGGTCGAGCGAGCGGTCGAGGTCGGACACCGTGAGGTGCACCGCCCCGACCGTCGTGGCCGGCGCGATCTCGCCGTGCGCGGGCCCGATGGCGGTGGCGTCGAGCTCCTCGGGGTCGCGCGGCGTCATCGCGTCGCCTTCGTGTCGCAGGCCGCCGCCGAGCGCGGAGCGAAGCGGCCGAACACCCGCGCGAGCGTGGCGATCTCGTCCTCGTCGAGCTGATCGAAGAACGCCGCCTGCACGGAGGCGAAGTGGGTCGCCTGCGCACCGCGCACGAGCGCCAGCCCCGCGTCGTTGATCTGCGCGTGGACCGCGCGTGCGTCGTGCGGGCACGAGTGGCGATCGACGAGCCGGCGCTCCTCGAGCACCCCGATGATCCGCGAGACCCGGCTGAGGCTCAGCCCGGACGCGCCGGCCAGCGCGGTGAGGTGCATCTGGCGGTCGTCGGCCGCGGCGAGGCGGGCGAGCAGCTCGAGGCCGCTGAGGCTCAGGCCGTGCTGCGCCGTGAGCTGGGCGTCGAGCGCGCGCGTGAGCTGCTTGTGGGTCTCCAGCAGGCCGATCCAGGCGTCGGCGTGCGCCTCGGTCCAGTGCGCGAGACCCCGTTCGTCGGTCTCGTATGAGCAGCTGTGTTTGGTGGTGAGCTTCTCGGGCATGTCTCGTCTCAGACCACAGGATAGCGTCAAAGGTTGCGCCCGCAACTATCTGCTATAGTTGCGCTAGCAAGCAATCAGCCACCACCTGGGAGACACCAACATGAGCACTGCAACCATCGCCCCGACCGGAACCTGGACCGTCGACGCGACCCACTCCAAGGTCGGGTTCGCCGTCAAGCATCTGGGCATCGCCACCGTGCGCGGCGAGTTCACGCAGTTCGAGGGCGTCTTCGAGATCGGCGACGACCTCGGGGCCAGCCGCGCCTACGGCAAGGTCACCACCGCCTCCGTCAACACGAACGAGCCCGCCCGCGACGAGCACCTGCGCACGGCGGACTTCTTCAACGCCGAGACGAACCCGGAGATCACGTTCGAGTCGACGTCGATCGAGCAGGTCGACGACGAGACCCTGCGCGTGACCGGCGACCTCACGATCAACGGCATCACGAAGGAGCAGACGTTCAACGCCGAGCTGCAGGGCACCGAGACCGACCCCTGGGGCAACGAGCGCGTCGGCCTCGAGGTCACCGGCCAGATCTCCCGCGGCGACTACAACATGAAGTTCAACCAGGTCCTCGGCAGCGGCAACACGCTGGTCGGCGACAAGGTGAAGATCGCCATCGACGTCTCGGCCGTCAAGGCCGCATAGGCGCCTGCCAGTAGCTCCCTCCCGGATCTCGCCGGGCCGGCGGCGGTGCCGCCGCCGGCCCGCGAGCCCGTCGCGCGCTGCGAGACTGTCTGGGCCATGGCGGACCCGCTCGTCATCCAGTGCGCGATCACCGGGTCGATCGACCCGGATCCCGACCGCCGCCCCAACCTCCCCTCCACGCCGGAGGCGATCGTCGCGTCGGCGCTGGAGGCGTGGCGCGCGGGTGCCGCCGTCGTCCACCTGCACGCGCGGCGGGCCGACGGCACGCCGACGCAGGACCGCGAGGCCTACCGCGAGCTCGTCGACGCACTGCGCGACGCCGGCTGCGAGGCGATCGTCAACCTGTCGTGCGGCAGCGCGGGGGGGCGAGCGCTGCGCGACGAGCGGCTCGGGCCGCTGGAGCTGGCGCCCGAGATGGCGAGCTTCGACTGCGGCTCGATCAACTTCCGCGAGCAGCTCTTCGAGGGCGACCTGCCGTTCCTGCGGCGGATGGCCGAGAAGTTCGGCGAGTTCGGCGTGCGCCCGGAGGTCGAGTGCTTCGACACCGGCCACGTCGGCCTCGCCCTCCAGCTGCGCGACGAGGGCCTGCTGCCCGATCCGATGGTCATGCAGTTCGTCCTCGGCGTGCCGGGCAGCGGCGTGCCGGCGACCGTCGAGATGGTCGAGCACCTGCGCCGGATGGTGCCCGCCGGCTGGCCCTGGTCGGTCTGCGCGATCGGGCGCGCGCAGCTGCCGCTGAACGCCTACTGCATCCTCGCCGGCGGCCACGTCCGCACGGGCCTGGAGGACAACCTCTGGTTTCGCCGCGGCGAGCCGGCGACGAACGGCGCGCTCGTGCAGCGCGTCGTGCGCATCGCGGCCGAGCTGGACCGGCCGGTCGCCACGCCCGGCGAGGCGCGCCAGATCCTCGGCCTGACCCGCGCGGGCTGACGCGCGCGCGGGCCCGCTCGGCGCCGGACCGTCAGTCCTTGCGCAGCAGCTTCTTGGCCTTGTCGGCGAGGCCGCCGACCTTGTCCTTGACCGTGCCCGAGGCGCGGTCGACCTTGCCCTCGTCCTTGAGCTCCTCGTCGCCGGTGAGGTCGCCGACGGCCTCCTTGGTGTGTCCCTTGGCCTTGTCCATCGATCCATCCGACATGAGATCTCCTTCGGTGGGGTGGACCCAGGGCCTACCCAGTTCCGGCCCGATGACGCGGCGCGACGCAACGGCGTTCGCGGCGTCGCGACGCGAGCACGTGCTCAGGCGCCGGCGGGCGCAAAGAGCTCGACGGGATTGCCCGCGGGATCGTCGAGCAGGATCTGGCTGCCGCCCCGGCCGGCGACGATCTCGCCGCGGAAGCCGGCTCCCGCGGCGCGCAACGCCGCGACCTCGCGGTCGAGGTCGGCGACCTCGAGCTGGATGCGATTCCAGCCGCCGGGCTCGGGCCGGCGGCCGTCGGGCATCGGTTGGCCGGCGCCCCCCGCGCCCGGCTGGTTGAGCAGCAGCCGCAGGGCACCGCGCGAGAGGACCGCGAACCCCGGTCCGGGCCGCCTCTCGACCGCGAACCCCAGCCGCTCGACGTAGAAGGCCACCGCGGCGTCGACGTCATCGGTGATGTAGCGAACGCTGACCGTGCTCATTTGCGCCTTCTCCCGGGATAGGTTCTGAAACCGAACTGTTTATAGCATGAACAGTTTGGCGCGGTAGCATCGCCCGGTGTCCCGAGATCCCAGCACGGTGCGGACGGCTCCGGCAGAGGGGCTGAGCCGCCGGGCCGGCTTTCTGCTGGTGCAGCTGGGCACCCACCGGCACCGGCGCTTCGCCGAGCGCCTCGCCCCACTGGACCTCCATCCGCGGCACTTCGGGATGCTCAGCCACATCGCCGCCGCGGAGGGCCTGTCCCAGCAGGCCCTCAGCATCGCGCTCGGGATCCACCGCAGCGCCGTGGTGGCGCTCGTCGACGACCTCGAGCGGCGCGGGCTGGCCGAGCGGCGCCGCGACCCCCGCGACCGGCGCGCGTACACGCTGTACTTGACGCCGGACGGCCGGGAGCTGCTGGCCGAGCTGCGGGGCGCCGCCGACGAGGACGAGGCCGAGCTGCTGAGCGCGCTCGACGCCGCCGAGCGCTCGCAGCTCATCACGCTGCTGCAGCGCGTCGCCGAGTCACAGGGCCTGACGCCGGGCGTGCATCCCAACCTTCGAGCGGGGCCAGGCGGCGATCACCCGGCGCGAGACGCGGGCTGACGGCCCCGCCGCCACCCGACCGACCGACGTTATGGGCGCTGTGACCAGTTCGCTGCGCCAACGGCCTAAGCTGTCGCCGATGCGCTGGACGGCGACGAACAGCGAGGGCTACCCGGCGCCGGCGGCGCTGGCCACCGACGTCGTCGTGCTGACGGTGCGCGAGGGCTCGCTGCTCGCGCTCACCGTCGCCCGCGACGGCGACCGCGACGAGCGCGCGCTGCCCGGCGGCTTCGTCGGCATCGGCGAGCGCCCGCTCGACACCGCCCTGCGCAAGCTGCACGAGAAGACCGGGCTCGGCGCGCCCTACATCGAGCAGCTCGGCGCGTTCGCCGACCCCGGCCGCGACCCGCGCGGCTGGATCCCGTCGATCGCTTACCTCGCGCCGGTGCCGCCCGGGACCGTGGTGCCCGATGCGAGCGCGCGGTGGATCCCGGCGCGCGGCGACACGCCGCTGGCCTTCGACCACCGCGAGGTGCTCGACGCCGCGGTCGAGCGCATCGAGGGCAAGCTGTGGTGGTCCAACGTGACAGTCGGCATGCTGCCCGGCGCCTTCACGCTCAGCGATGCGCGCCGCGTCTACGAGGCGATCGCGCAGGCGCGCTATGACCCGGCGACGTTCGGCCGCGACCTCAAGGCCACCGGCCTCATCGAGCCGACCGGCGCGCAGCGCGCCACCGGCCCGGGCCGGCCCGCCGCGATGTACCGCTTCACGTCCAACCGCCCCGAGTGGGGCGCCGGGCGGCGCAAGCGCATCGCGGTCGTGTGACGAACGTCACGCAAATTTTTCCCACCGCTCGCCGCGCCCCGGATACGTTCGCGTTCAAGGGTCGCAACACACAGATCACAGGGGCACGGGGATGGCTTATCGGCGCAGGATGGCGGCAGCGCTCGCGGCGCTGACGATGACGGCAGGACTGGTCTGCGTGGCGAACGCGCAGGCGCTCGGGCTCAACATCAGCCTCGGGCCGATCCACATCGGGGTCAATCTCAGCGCGCCGTACATCGAGGGGCTGCTGACCGGTCAGTCACAACCGCTGGACACCGTCGGAAACCTCGTATGCGCGCCCGGCCAGAAGGTCGGCGGCCATCTGCCGGGCGGTCAGCCGGTCAGCCAGGCGCTGTGCGCGATCCCGGCGCTGGACTACCAGTACGTCACGCGCCTGCGCCAGCCCGGCGGCGGCGAGATCGTGCGCCGCCACACGGCGCTCGTCAACGTCCCGACGGCGCTGAACGTCGACGGCGACCTGCTGCCCGACGTCATCGCGACGGTGCAGGTCTTCAGCCTCAACCAGTTCTCCCTGCGGATCGATCGCGTGCTCGGCGAGCTGTCGACGCTGCCGCTGAAGATCGAGGCGATCGTCGACGACCCGACCGCCGGCGGCCTGCCGCGCGAGAACATCAACGTGGGCTACGACGCCCGCGACGGCCGCGCGCCGAACAGCTGGAAGGCGACCGCGACGCTGCCCGACGACGGCAGCGACGCGCTGACGACGCTGAACATCGTCAAGGACGTGGTCGGCGCCGGCACGACGATCAAGACCGTCGGCGGCCTGTTCGACGGCGACTCGCTCGCGCGCCGCGACCCGATGGGCGGCGAGATCGCCTACACGCCGGTCCCGACGCAGGCGACGCTCGGGCTGACGCTCGGCTCGTACATGGAGGTCCGCGCGGGCGCGAACCTGCCGGTCGGCGTCAAGGCCCGCGCCGAGATCGTCGACGGGCCGCGCGAACAGCTCGTGAACTTCAACCTGGCGGGCCTGCCGCAGAGCCTGCGCGTGCGCCTCGAGGAGCCCGGCACGAACCAGCGCATCGTCACGTACGCGGCTTCGGCCGGCGTGCCGTCGCTCGACGCGACGTACAGCGACGCCACCGGCGGGACGCTCGCGACGAAGGTCGTCGCGAAGGCCAGCGGCCTGCCGACCGGCATGATCCTGCACCAGACCGGCGCGCGCGCGGCGACGTTCGACGCGACCGGCGGCACGCTGGGCAGCGTCGAGGTCGGCTACGCCAACGGCGAGCCGCGCCTGCTCACGACCGCGACGCACCCGTACGCGCGCATCTTCGACGACGGCACGCTGAAGTCCTACGCGGGCCGGATCGACGCGCTGCAGTCGGCGTCCTTCGATGCGACGACGAAGGTCACCGGCGAGCTGCAGCTCGGGCCGGACCCCCGCAAGCCGCTGCGCGCGCTCGTCGACATGCCGGGCCGGCACATCGACGCGCTGCTGGAGGACCTGCCGCGCCACGTCAAGGTGCTCTACGACGCCGACGGCGGGGTCATCGACTACAACGCCTTCGGCGAGACGATCGACGACATCACGCTCGATGCCGAGCAGACGACGCCGTTCTTCGGCCGCGTCAAGCGCATCCACGGCCACATCTCCGGGCTGCCGTCGCAGGCCACCGTGAACATCAAGCCGAACGCCGGCGGCTTCAAGCTCGACGCGAACAACCCGATCGGCTCGGTCGAGGCGCTGCTGACCAGCGGCCCCGACGCCAGCCTGCCGGCGGGCCAGCGCGGCGCGCAGGTCGAGGACCTCGCGGACCGCTTCACGGCGTTCGCGCGCGTCGAGGGCCTGCGGCTCGTCGACGTGACGACCGGGCCGGGCGACGCCGTCGCCGGCCACGTCCAGCTCGCCAGCCAGCCGCTGCGGGTGCGCTACCTGCGCACCGGCCAGACGATCGACGCGTCGCTGTCGCCGATCCCCAGCGACATGACGGTGAGCTTCGACCCGGCCGCCGGCAAGGTCGACTACAACGCCAACGGCCCGATCGCCTCGATCGACGCCACCGTCACGTCCGACGCGCCGCTGTTCGGTCGCGTCAAGCGGATCGTCGCGCGCGTCGAGGGGCTGCCCAACGTCGTCGGCGTGGGCTTCAAGCCGGCCAGCGGCTCGGGCGTCGCGTTCTCCGCCACGCCCGCGGTGGGGATGATCCAGGCCGCGCTGGACGACGGCGTCAACAGCGCGGCGCCGCTCGCCGCCGGCCGGTCGGGCGTCGTGATGAAGGACGTCCCGAGCGCGTTCTCGCTCTTCGGGCGGCTGTTTAACGTCAGCACCGCGACGGTCACGACCGCCGGCGCGAACCTCGACGCGTCGCTCACGACGGGGCCGCTCGCCAACAACGACCTGCAGGACCTCGATCTCGACGTCACGTTCGACACGCCCGGCGACGCCGTGGCCGACCCGGCGCGGATCGTCGGCTTCGTGCAGGACCTGCCGGCGACGCTGACGCTCTCACAGCACGGATCGAAGACGACGTACGACGCGTCGAGCACCGTGCCCAAGGTCACGCTCGACGCCCGCAACCTGCCCGGCGGCACCAGCGGCGGCTCGCTCGACGGCGGGCTGCACAACGCCGTCGGGACGCTGACCGGGGTGCCGACGCACTTCGAGATCGCGCAGAGCCCGAAGGCCGGGGTGACGGCGAACGGCGCGTTCACCCGCGCCGACCTCGAGGCGTGGGACCACGGCCCGCAGAACGCCGCGTTCCCCGAGGACAACCGCAACAAGGTCGCGCTGAACACCCGTGACGGGCGGCTGCACGTGCAGGCGCGCGTGTTCGCGCTGAGCAAGGTGCTGCTCGGCACGTCGCTGACGACGAGCGTCGAGACGGCGTTCGGCTCGACGCCCGCGCCGCTGGACATCGCCGTCGACGGCGGCACCGGCGGCGAGCCGCTGGACCTCGACGTCGTGGTGGACGACCTGCCGCTGTCCTCGACGTTCACGCTCAGCCAGCTGCTCGGGATGAAGCTGGGCTGGACCGCCGACGCGGCGAACACCGACGTGACGGTCAAGCTGTCGTCGAAGGACGTCGGCGCCGACCTGACGCTGACCGACCTGCCGTCGTTCGTCGACGTCTGCGTCGGCGGCGGCCTGACCGGCTGCTCGCCGAAGGCGCCGTCGTTCTTCCAGGCCGGCGACGACCTGTGGATCTTCCCCAACGCGTTCACCGCGGTGACCAACGCCAACGGGACGATCACGATGGGCGGCGAGGTCTGCCTGCCGCCGACCGACGGCGACGGCGAGGCGCTCAACCCGCCCGGGACGGTCTACGGCGCCTGCCTGAACGGCACCTCGCCCAACCGGATCGAGATCGACAACCTGCGCCTCAAGCAGCAGCGCCTGGAGTTCGGCTCAGGCGACACGACCAACGAGGACGAGGACGGCGACCCGTTCGAGGACGACCTCCTGAAGCTGTGGCTCGAGGGCGACAGCCAGGGCATCCGGGTCAACAACCTGCACGTGCGCAACGACACGTCGGACTCGTCGACGATCGTGCGGGCGGGGCACAACGGCGGCCTGCCGCTGCGCAACTCCGGCGACCACTTCTTCCTGCTCGCCGACATGTCGGGAATCCCGAACTCGGAGATCAGGGAGAACAAGATGGAGTGCGACGACCTCGACGTGAAGGTCGACCTGCCGATCCTCGGGCTGACCGACGTCCTGCCGTTCCCGGGTGAGGTCGTGCTCGGCGACATCTGCATCGACTAGCAGTCGCAGGAACGAGTGACGTGAGTCCGGGCATCCGTACCCGAACTCCGATGATGAGGCGCTTCGCCGTCATCCGGCGGCGAGTCCCGGCTTGATCGCTGACGCGATCTCGCCGGGACCGTCGCGGGTCACGTTCCTTGGGGCGTGACCCGCCGCGCTTGCACCCCTACTCGCGCTCGATCGCCAGATGTGGCATCCGGCGCTCCAGCCAGCGCGGCGCCCACCACGCCCTCTCGCCGACGACCTGCATGAGCGCCGGCACGAGCAGGCAGCGGATGACCAGCGCGTCGAGCAGGACCGCCATCGCCAGCCCGAGGCCGAACTCCTTGATGACACGCTCGGGCGTCAGCGAGAACACCAGGAACACGACGATCATGATGAGCGCCGCCGCGGTGATGACGCGGCCGGTCGTGGCCACGCCGTTGCGCACCGCCAGCGACGCGTCGCCGGTTCGGAGCCACTCCTCGCGCACGCGCGACATGAGGAACATCTCGTAGTCCATGCTCAGGCCGAAGACGATCGCGAACGTCATCACGGGCACGAACGACTCGATCGGCCCGCTGCCGACGCCGAGCGCGTCCGCCAGGAAGCCGTCCTGGAAGACGAGTGTGATGAAGCCGAGCGCCGCCCCGATCGACAGCAGGTTCATGAGCGCCGCCTTGATCGGGATGAAGACGCTGCGGAACACCGCCATCAGCAGCAGGGCGCTGAGCAGCACGACCGCGCCCACGAACAGCGGCAGCTTGTCGGCGATGACTGCGGTGAAGTCCTCCTGCGACGCCACCTGTCCGCCGACGAAGACCTCCGAGCCCGTCTCGCGCGCGACCGGCGGCAGGACCTCGCCGCGCAATCGCTCGAGCAGGCGCGTCGTCTCCTCCTCGCGCGGCCCGCTCTTGGGGAGCATCACGATCGTGGCGATCTCGCGGTCCTCCGAGAGCTGCGGCGGGATGACCTGCGCGACGTCCGGGTCGCGCGACACGGCGTCGGCCACGCGCCGCGCCGCCGCCTCATCGCCCTGGCGCTGCAGGTCGACGGCGAGCAGGAACGAGCCGCTCGTGCCGGCGCCGAAGCCGTCGGCGATGATGTCGTAGGCCTTGCGGGTCGTCGTGTCGGGCGGATCGAGCCCGGCATCCGACGTGCCCAGGCGCATGTGCAGCGCCGGGATCGCCAGGCCCAGCAGGATGATCAGCGACACCGCGATCGCCGCCCACGGGCGCTTCTGCACCGCCGCGGCCCAGCGCGCCCAGGCCGGACTCACACCGGAGATGTCCGACGCTGCGGCCTTCTCCGCGGCCGCCGCGCGGCGCCGCTTCTGGCCGGGAAGCGGCACGTGCAGCCGGTCGATCCATCCGCCCGAGCGGCTCAGCAGCGCCGGCAGCAGCGTGAGCGACGCCAGCATCGTCAGGCCGACGGCGATCGCCGCCGCCACCGCCGCGCCGTGCAGGAACGACAGGCCGAGCAGCAGCAGGCCGAGCAGCGCGATGATCACCGTGCAGCCCGCGAAGAACACCGTCCGCCCGGCGGTGTCCATCGCCAGCAGCAGCGCGGCCTCCCGGTCCAGGCCGCGGGCGTGCTCGGCGCGGTAGCGCGTGACGACGATCAGCGCGTAGTCGATCCCGACGCCGATGCCGATCAGCGCGGCGAGCTGGCCGGCGAAGTCCGGGGTGTCGACGACCTGCGAGATCAGCGGCACGAAGCCGAACGTCGCGCCGATCGCGAAGGCCGCGGTCAACAGCGGGATGCCGGCCGCGATGAGCGACCCGAACATCACGAGCAGGACGAAGAACGCGGCGAAGAAGCCGGCGAACTCCGTGGCGCCCTGCTCCGGCGCCCCGAAGCGGGCGAAGTGCGCGCCCTGGCCGCCGTGCTCGACCTGCGGCCCCGCGCCGCGGGCGGTGAACGCCGCGGCC
>JAUXSD010000227.1 GCA_030681525.1 Solirubrobacteraceae bacterium | reverse complement strand
GCCGCGCGGCGGCTGCCCGAGGGCGCGACGCTCGGCGGCGCGCTCGGCCGCGCGCGGCGGATGGGCAGCGCGCTGGGCAGCGACCCGGCGGCCCGCTACGTCGCGTCGATGGGCGGGCTGACGGGACTTGATCGCGAGGCTCTGTACACCCCGGAGTTCCGCGCCGGCCTGAACGGTTGGAACCCGGCGGACGTGCTGCTGGGGCCATGGCGGCGCTCGACGGGACGCTCGGTCGTCGACCGCATGCTCGATGTCGACGTGCAGACCTACCTGCCCGGCAACCACCTCGTCAAGACCGACATCGCGACGATGGCGCACTCGCTCGAGGCGCGCTCGCCGATGCTCGACCACGAGCTGATGGAGCTCGCCGCCTCGGTGCCGGCGCACCTGAAGGTGCGCGGCCTGCAGAAGAAGGTGCTGCTGCGCGACGCGCTGCGCGGGTGGCTGGACGACGACGTGCTCGACCGTCCCAAGCAGGGCTTCCAGCTGCCGATCGGCGCGTGGTTCCGCGACGACCTGCGCGGGTGGGCGCGCGAGATCCTGCTCGATCCTGGCGCTCGCGCGCGCGGGCGCTTCCGCGCGGGCTACGTGGAGGGGCTGCTCGACCGCCACGCCGCCGGCCGGCGCGACCACGCGCTGGCGATCTGGACGCTCGTGGTCTTCGAGCTCTGGCATCGCCAGTGCGTGGGCTAGGAGTCTGTCGGGAACGTCGTGGAGGTCGGGGTGGTTCAGCCGTGGTTGTGGGCGCCGCAATTTCGAAGGCGATGCTGGTTGCATCGGCGAGGAATTGTGTGGCGATCCACAGCCCGCGGATGAGCCGCATCCGGCCCCGAGGACATTTCGACAGGGCTCCTAGTAGCTGCGCTCGCGCCCCAGCGCGCGCTCGGCCGCGCGCTCGAACGGCACGACCGGCCGTGAGCCGGTCAGCGCCATCGCCCGGTCCGCGCGGTAGCGCAGCGGCTTGAAGCGCGCCTCGAAGCGGCGCGGGACGAGCAGGCCGGGCAGGCGCGGCGCCGGGCCGAGCACGGCCCGGGCCGTCCGATGTGCCGCGCGCACCAGACCGAACGCCACCGTATAGGGCACGACCACGCGGACGAGGCGCTCGCCGGCGTGCCGGCGCAGCGCGCCGGCGTAGCGCCACGCGGTCACCCCGTCGGGGTCGACGACGTTGATCGTCTGGCCGGCGGCGGCGGGCGACAGCGTCGCGGCGACGAAGCACTGGGCGCAGTTCTCGACGTACGTGAGCCGCAGCCGGGTGCGCGCCCCGAACAGCAGCTGCGCCCGGCCGAGCCGCGGGCCGAGCGCGGGGAGGTCGGTCTTGCCCGGCCCCCAGACGAGCCCCGGCCGCAGGACCGTGAGCTCCAGCCCGTGCTCGGCGGCGCCGGCGCGCGCCACGCGCTCCTGCCACAGCTTGGCCACGGCATAGCCGTCGCGGGAGTGGGGGTCGCGCTCCAGCGGCGCGTGCTCGTCGACCTCGCCGCGCAGCGCCTGCATGTCGTAGACGGCGAACGAGGAGGCCAGCACGAGCCGGCGCACCCCCGCCTGCGCCATCGCCGCGATCAGCCGCTCGGTGCCGACGACGAAGGCGGCGAACGCCGTGTCGGGATCGGCGCTCGGCGATCCGGCGAGGGGCACGACGGCGTCGACGCCGTCGACCGCCCGCGCGAGCGCGTCGGCGGCACGCACGTCGCCGCGCTGCAGCTGCACTGCGTCGGCCCAGGGCAGCGCGCCGGCGTCGGTGGTCGACCGGACGAGCGCGCGGACGGCATGGCCCTCGCGCAGGAACGCCGCGACCACCTCGCGCCCGATGAACCCGGACGCGCCGGTCACGAGCACCTTCACGGCGTGCCCCTCATCGCGGGGCGCCGCCGACCACGGCAGCGACGAGCGCGTTGACCTCGGCGATGTCGGCGTGGCTGACGGGCGGCGGCGTCCCGTGGGCGAGCGCGTCGTACGTGCGCTCGACGAGCGCCCACAGGCCGGCGTAGGACCCGGGCCGGCCGGCCAGCTTCTCGTAGAACGCGGCGAATCCCGACCGTGCGGCGGCGACGCCCTCGGCGAGATCGTTCGCCAGGCTGCCGATCGGTCGCGGCAGCCCGTGCCGCGGCGGCCGGGTCAGCGTGAGGCGGCGGTCGAAGAGCCGCGCGCTCGCCCGCATGCGGGTGCCCGCCACGCGGAGGGTGAAGCCGTCGGGGCGCGACGTCGCGCTGAAGGACAGCGCGGCCGTCGCGTGCGCTCCCTGCACGAGCGCACGCAGCTCGCCGATCTCGCCGTCGGGGCCGGTCCGGCGCCACACCGACTCGACCGCGCCGTGGGGCCCGATGAAGACGTGCGCCAGCGAGGCCAGATGCGTCACGAACTCCGAGACGACGCCCGCCGGGTGGGCGAGCGCGGGATGCGGGCTGTCACGGTCGCGGTAGCGGCTGCCGGCCGCGAACAGGTCGAGCGCGATCGAGACCTCGACGTGGCGCACGTCGCCGAGCGTCCCGTCGGCCACACGGTCGCGGATCTCGACGACGGCGGGATCCCAGACGTAGTTGTAGTCCTCGACGACGATCCGCCCGCACGCCTGCGCGAGCTCGAGCAGCGCGGTGACGTCCTCGTGGGACTCGGCCGCCGGCTTCTCGACGAGCACGTGCGCGCCGCCCTCGAGCGCCGCCCGCGCGAGCGCGAAATGCGTCGGCGCCGGCGTCGTGATGTGCACGACATCGGGCCGCACCGACCCGAGCATCGCGCCGACGTCCGTGAACGCCGGCGCGCCGTAGCGCTCCGCCGCCGCCGCCGCCGCGCCGGGCGAGAGGTCGCAGACGCCGCCGAGCGTCACCCCGGGCAGCGCGCTGAGGCACGCGAGATGCTGCGCGGCGACCCGGCCGGTCCCCACGAGGGCCGCCTTCATCCGCGTCGTCAGGCGGCCGCGGTCGTGGCGGCCGCGCGGTCGGCCGTGGCGGGGCGCGCCGGCTCACCCCCGAGCACGTACTCCGGCGGGCAGATGTCACGGTAGTTGCCAAACGCCCAGCGCACGAGCCCCGGCGGGCTGATCGCCCGGATCGCGGGGGTCAGCAGCCGCGTCGGCGTGATCCGCCCGACCCAGTTCTGCACGCGCAGCAGCCAGCGGTACTGCCAGAGGTGGTCGTCGGAGAACGCGCCGTAGCGCGTGAGCGCCTGCTCGCGCGTCTGGCGCCGCTCGACGACGTCGACGAGCTCGCGGCCCAGCGCCAGGCCGAAGTAGAACGCGGGCCGGATGCCCTCGGCGGTCGTCGGCAGGCAGTGGCCGGCGGAGTCGCCGACGAAGAAGATGCCGTCCTCTGTCGCCGGGCGCAGTTGGTGGGGGATCCAGTTGCCCTGCCAGCGCTCGGCCGGGACGCCGACGTCCTGCGCGAGCTGCAGCGTCGGCTCCTTGACGTGGTCGCGCGGGTCGAACGAGCCGACGCCGACGCGCAACTCGCCGTCGGCGGGAAACGACCACGAGTACCCGCGCTTGACGTACTTCGGGTCGATCCACAGCTCGAGGTCGTTTCCGCCGGCGTGGGGGTGCACCTCCAGGCCGCGCGACAGGCGCGCGTTGGGCGGCTGGACGTTGTCGCCCGCGCCGAGGATCCGCCGCCAGCCGAGCGCGTCGACGATCAGCGGCGCGCGCAGGTCGCCGCGGTCGGTGCGCACGGTGAAGCCGGTGCGGCCTTCGACCTTGGCGGTTTCGAAGACGGCGCTGTCCTCGGACTGCGCCCGCAGCAGCGCGCAGATGCGGCGGTAGTCGAACGTCGAGAAGGTGAACGGCAGCGGCCAGCGCTCGGTGCGGCCGGGGGTGTGCACCACGAGCTCGCCGAACGTCTGCTGCACGGCGTCCATGAGGCCCATGTGCTCCAGCCACGTGGTCGGCGCGGCACAGGCGCTCGTCTGGCGCTCGCCGATCTCGTAGCGGTCGACGATCAGCACGCGGGCGTCCGTGCGCGCCAGCTCGCGGGCGACGGTCAGGCCGGCGAAGCTCGCGCCGCAGATGAGCACGTCCCAGTCTCCGTGCAGGGGCGTGCGCGCGTCGCCTCGCTTCGTGGCTCGAATCGGCATCGCGGCGGGATTGTAAAGCCGTGCTGCGCCGCGCTCCCGGTCCCGGCGCGCGGGCGGCCACGATCTTCGGCGGCTTGTGGCGGGTCGCGCTAACCTCCCCCGCACATGACAACCATCACCGAGGCTGCACCAGAAGCGAAGGTCGTTGCCGGATCTGACGGCCTGCTGCTCGAGATCGACGGGCAGATCGTTCCGAACTACGACGCCACGTTCACACTCTTCGAGGAGGGCGAGGTCGTCACCGGCATCGTCGTCCGCATCGACAACGACGAGGTCCTCGTCGACATCGGCTACAAGAGCGAGGGGGTCATCCCCTCCAACGAGCTTTCGATT
>JAUXSD010000225.1 GCA_030681525.1 Solirubrobacteraceae bacterium | reverse complement strand
ACGTTCCGCATGGCCGGCGAGTCGCTGTCGCTGACGGGCTTCGAGGCGCAGTTCGCCGAGCACGTGAGCAACGCGCGCGAGCACGGCGACGGGCACCGCGCGGCGGTCGCGCTCAACCGGGCGGCGAGCGGGGCGATCGTGCTCACGTACCGGGCGATGGCGCGCGTGCGAGCGCGCGCGGCGGGCCGTCGCCGGTGACGCCGCGGACCCCCGGCTGAGGCGCCGGCCGGGTCAGCCGTCGAGCTGCACCCATGAGTAGCCCGGCGCGATCGTCTCTCCTTGCAGGCCCGGCGGGGGCGGGACCTTGACGAGCAGCACGCCGACTATCCCGTGCCGGCGCAGGGTGGCAGGGGTCTGGGCAGCGATGTCGCCGAACCGGACGACCCGCCGCGTGCGGTGCGCCCCAAACAGCGGATAGTCCCATTCGTCCTCGCCCCCGACATAGCCGATGTCGGCCGTGGCCGGCACGTTCGCCGTCATCCAGCGCAGCATCGGTGCGACGTCCGTGCGGTTCACGGTCTGTTGTTGGATGCGGTCGCCTGCCAGTACCGAGGGCGCGCCCGGTGGTGTGAGCAGGACCTTGCTGCGGTTGAGCAGGACCGACGGGATCAGCGACAGCAGGCCGAGCGTCAGGGCCGCCCCGCGCAGCCAGGATCGGCCGGCGACGACCGCGAGGAGCGGCGCGCCCAACGCCACCATCGGGATCATCAGCCGGCAGACCCACGGGTTGAAGCCGATGAACAGCGCGAACAGCCCGAGGTACGTCAGCGCCGCGGCCGCGAGGACGCGCTGCGCCGTCGAGGCACCCCGGCGCAGCAGGCAGACGACCAGCAGCGGTAGGAACACGAGCCATCCGACCAGTCCGAATCCGACGGCGTCCTCGTGCAGGGAGGTGTCCACCGCCCAGTCGAAGGTCGGTGACTCGAGGCCGGTCTGCAGAGAGCGCCCGCCCCGCATCAGCAGGGTGTCGACGAACGGCATGCTGACACCTGGGGAGTCGACCAGGCTCCAGCTGACCAGCGCCGCGTTCCGGGCCAGCGGCGTGCCTTCCGGGACCGTCGTGTGAGCGGTGAGACCACCGAACGGATCGCCCGTTCGCACGTAGTTCGACACGTAGCTGAATGACCCAAGCGCGATCAGGCCGCCGGCATAGAGAGCCGCGCCGGTCAGCACCAGGCGGCGACCGGGGCGGTACGCGACGAGCGCCGCCACGCCGATCAGCGCCAATGCCGGGGCCGCGAACAGCGCCGTGCCCTTCGTGCCGAGCGCGAGACCTGCCGCGGCCGCGCCAACCGCGATGTCACCGACGTGCTGGTCGCGGATCCCGCGGGCCGTGAACAGCGCGGATGCCGTCAGGAAGAACGTCACGATCACGTCGTTCTGCGTGGTCGTCGCTTGCATGATCGGTTGCGGCAAGATCACGAAGATGCCGGCGGCGAAGGCCGCCGCCGGCGGTGCGAAACGCAGGAGCCGCGCGCCCGCGAACACGCACAACGCCGTGCCGACAAGGGCCCCCCACTGCACCAGGGACGCGAAGCGATCGGTATCCGTCAGCGCCATCGTCCATGCCTGCAGGAGCTCTCCGTTGGGCGCGGAGTCAAGCTGACGTACGGTCCCTCCCGGGAACTCCCCCGCGGAGCCGTACTGCAGCCAATAGGCGGCGCGGGACAGGTGATAGGTCATCGAGTCCCAGTTGTTGGGCGCCACGGCGAGCGCGACGTAGAACTGCACGGCGAGCGCCACTCCTGCGACGAGCAGGGCCCCGCTGCGCGGGATCGACGCAAGGACCGATGCCGGTCGGAACGACGGCGGGGGCGGGCGGCCACGGCGCAGCCAAAGGGCGGCGCACATCGCGGCGACGCACGCCTCGCCCACGAGCAGTCCGGTTCGCGACAGCGCACGCGGCACCGAGAGCACGAGCGACAGGCCCACGACAACCGCTGCGCCAGTCACGCCGGCCGCGACGACGAACGCAACGCGACCGCGGATCTGCAGGAGCGCCGGGATCAGCACTGCCGGTACGGCGATCAGTGCGACACCGACCAGCGTGACAATGGCCGCCGCGATCATCCGCGTGAAACCCCTGTCGGCTTCGTCATGCCTCGGCACCTTATCGGCCGTCCGAGTGGTAGCGCGCGACGGCGCGGCCGGACGCGAATACAGAGACGGCGCGACGTGCGGTTAGATGGTGCCATCGGCGTCGCGCTTCTCATCCCGCCCTGCGACGTCGTGGACGTCGTGGCGCCGATCAACGCGATCGAGCGCGGCCTCGCCCACGTGGTCGACGGTTCGCGGCCCCTCCGCGGGGCGCCGCAGCGGGCCGGCACGTTCGGGCATCCGATCGGCGCGTGATGCGCGCGACGCCGGTTTCGGACGAGATCCGCCGCGCGCCGCCGCTCGCCCACGGGGGCGGTCGCGACTACTTCGGGCTGGAGTGGAGCGCGCTGGCCTGGCTCGAACGCACGGTCGACAGCGCGATGACCACCCTCGAGACGGGCTGCGGCGCCAGCACGATCGTCTTCGCCGCCGCCGGCGCGCGCCACGTGACGATCTCGCCCGACGAGGGCGAGCACCGCCGCGTGCTCGCGTACTGCGCCGAGCGGGGCATCGCGACCGCCGCCGTGCGCTTCATCGCCGAGCCCTCGGACGTCGCGCTGATGGGCGCCTGGCAGCCCGAGCCGCTGGACCTCGTGCTCGTCGACGGCGCGCACGGCTTCCCGTTTCCGGCCCTGGACTGGTACCTGACGGCGGCGCACCTGCGCGTCGGCGGGCTCGTCGTGCTCGACGACGCGTACCTGCCCTCCGTGCACGTCGTCGTGCGCTTCCTGCGCGCCAGCTCGTCGTGGGAGCAGGAGCCGGCGATCGGCTACCGCACCGCGGTGTTTCGCAAGATCTCGGCGGAGCTGTCCTACGACTGGATCGGCAGCGCCTTCGATCAGCGCCCGCACTTCGACTACCTGCCGCTGCGCGATCGGCCGCTGGCGTACGCGCGCACGCTCGTGCTCGACCGCCACCCGGCGATCGCGAGCGCGGCGCGGCGCCTGCTGCGCACCGGCCGACGATGACCGGCGCGCGGCGCGCGGCGCCTCCGGCCGTCCAAGCGCAGGTGTCACCATGCATCCTCGCGTGACCGCCTCGCCCACCATCTCCGTCGTCATTCCCGCCTACAACGCCGAGCGCTGGCTCGGCGAGACGCTGGCCAGCGTCCTGGGCCAGAGCGATCCCGCCGAGGAGGTCGTACTCGTCGACGACGGGTCGACCGACGGGACGCTGGAGCTGGCGCGCCGACATGAGCCGGCGGTGCGCGTCATCTCCCAGCCCAACGCGGGCTGCGGCTATGCCTTCAACGCGGCCATCGCGGCCGCCACGAGCGACTACGTCGCCCTCTGCCCGGCCGACGACGTGTGGGTCCCACAGAAGCTCGAGTGGCAGCGGGCCACGCTGGCGGCACATCCCGACGTCGACGTGTCCTTCGGCGCGGCGGTGAACTTCGGCGACATCGACGACCCGTTTCCCCGCCCGGCGCACCCCGGCGTGCAGGAACCGGCCGGCTTCCTGCGCGAGATGTTCGTCCGCAACGTGATCCCGGATCCGTCGGTGGTGCTGCGCCGTGAGCTGCACCGCCGGCTCGGCGGTTTCGTCGCCGCCGTCGGGGAGGACTACGAGTTTCACCTGCGCGCGCTGCGGGCGGGGGCGACGTTTCACTTCGACGACCGGGTGCTCGTACGCCTGCGCCAGCACGGCGGCAACCTGTCCTCCCGCGCGCTGGAGATCTGGGAGATGAACACGCAGGTGCACCGTGCCGCGGCGCCGGACGTCGGCGACCCGGCGCTGGTGCGCCGCGTCCTGGCCCGTGACCTGCGCCGCGTGGGGCGCTGCCGGCTCGGGCTGGGGCTGGTCGCCGAGGCCCGCTCGGCCTACGTCGAGTCGGCGCGCCAGCACGCGACGCCGGCCACGGCGGTCGCGGTCGCGGTCCTCTCGGTCCCCGGGGTTCCCGCCGCGCTGAGCCGCGTCGCGCGCGCCCGCCGCGAACGGGCGGTGGCCGGCTGATGCGCGTGCTCTACGTGGCGATGGCCCACGACTACGGCGATCCGGCCCGCGGCGCGAGCTTCGAGGAGACGAACTTCCGCAGCGCGCTGGACGGCATGGGGCACGACGTGACCGCCTTCGACTTCGTCGCCCGCGAGCAGGCGGTCGGGCGTAAGGCGATGAACGCCGAGCTGCGTGACCTGGCCGACGAGCTGGCCCCCGACGTCGCGTTCTTCTTTCTGTTCAAGGACGAGATCGCGCCGCGCACGATCGAGTCCGTCCGGGCCCCGACGGTGAACTGGTTCGCCGACGACCACTGGCGCTTCGATGACTTCACGCGCCACTTCGCGCCGTCGTTCGACTGGTCGGTGACGACCGACGCCGAGTCGCTGCCGAAGTACCGCGCGCTCGGCTACGACCACGCGATCCTCTCCCAGTGGGCCTGCAACCGCTACGCCTACGATCGAGTGACCGATGAGCTCGCCCACGAGGTGACATTCATCGGCCAGCCCCACGGCGGTCGCGAGAAGATCGTGGCGAGCCTGCAGGAGGCGGGGTTCCCGGTGGAGTGCTGGGGCTACGGATGGCCCAACGGCCGCGTCGGCCACGACGAGATGGTCCGGATCTTCGCCTCGAGCGCCATCAACCTGAACCTGTCGAACTCCTCGACGATGCCGTGGACGCTGCGCATGCGCGTCGGCGCCGTCGTGCGCGGGCGCCGGCCGTGGAGTCCGAAGCGGCGCAGCCAGATCAAGGGCCGGACGTTCGAGGTCCCCGGCAGCGGCGGCTTTCTGCTCACCGAGCACGTCCCGCACCTGGAGGACTACTTCGACATCGACCGCGAGATCGCCACGTTTCACTCCGAGCGCGACCTGACCGAGAAGGTCCGCTACTGGCTCGAGCATCCCGACGAGCGCGCCGCCGTCGCCGACGCGGGCTATCGCCGGGTGCGCGCCGAGCACACCTACGACCACCGCTTCGCGGCGATCTTCCGCGAGATGGGGCTCACGTGAGCACCCGCGAGCTCTTGGCCCACGACTACCGGCCGGTGAAGCGGCGCCTGCGCGTGCGCGACATCTGGGCGTCCTGGCGGATCACGCGGATGGTCGCCGCGCGCGACATCCGCGTGAAGTACAAGCAGGCGGCGCTCGGTCCGCTGTGGCTGATCCTCGCGCCGCTCGGCATGCTCGGCGCCGTCACGGTGGCGTTCTCCGGCGTGACGTCGGTGCAGACGCAGGACGTCCCGTACGTCCTGTTCGCGCTCGCGGGGCTGACGATGTGGACGTTCGTGCAGCTCGGGCTGATGATCGCCCCGCAGGGGCTCATCGGCAACAGCGCGCTCGTGCGCCGCAGCGCCTGCCCGCGGCTGGCGCTCGTGCAGGGCGCGGTCATCGCCAACTCGCCGCCGGTGATCGTGATGGGGGTCATCTCGCTGCTGTGGGCGGGGCTGGACCGCGGCGTGACGCTGCAGATGCTGCTGCTGCCGCTCGTCGCGGCGTGGCTGTTCGTCCTCGTGTGGGGGCTGGCGCTGCTCGCCGCCCCGCTCGCCGCGCGGGCGCGCGACATCGTGTCGGTGGTGCCGCTCGCCGTCCAGGCCGGGCTGTTCGTCACGCCGGTCGGCTACCCGCTGGCCGGATCGCCCGCGAACATCCAGACGCTGCTGACGCTCAACCCGGTGACCGGGATCATCGAGGCCTGGCGATGGGCGCTGCTGGGGATGGATCCGGACTCCACCGCCATGCTCGTGTCGGGCGCGATGACGCTGCTCATCGCCTGGTTCGGCTGGCGGCTGTTCACCCGCACCGAGACGACGATCGCCGACTATGTCTGACTACGCCATCGAGTGCGAGGGCCTGCGCAAGACCTTCAAGCTGGGCGAGGAGCTCAGCCTGCGGCGCTCGGTCCAGATGCTGCTGCCGGGGGTCAAGGCCGACCTCGAGCCGTTCCGGGCGCTCGACGACGTGACGTTCAAGGTCCCGCGCGGCGCGTACTTCGGCATCGTGGGCGCCAACGGCTCGGGCAAGTCGACGCTGACGCAGATCATCTCGGGGATCACGGTGCCCGACGCCGGCCACGCCCGCGTCTGGGGGCGGCTGCTGCCGCTGCTGGAGATCGGGGCGGGCTTTCATCCGGACCTCACGGGGCGCGAGAACGTGTTCCTGCTCGGCGCGATCGTCGGCCTCCCCACGAAGCAGATCGCGGAGGTGATGCCGCGAATCGAGGAGTTCGCCGGCGTGGCGCGGCACCTCGACACGCCGCTCAAGCGCTACTCGAGCGGCATGCAGGCGCGGCTGTCGTTCGCCGCGGCGATCTGCTTTCCCGCCGACATCTACGTCTTCGACGAGGTGCTCGCGGTCGTCGACGACTCCTTCCGCGACCAGTGCCTGGAGATGCTCAAGCATCTGTCGAGCGACGGGCGCACGATCGTCTTCATGAGCCACGACCTCGATCTCGTGACGAGCGCCTGCACGACCGGCATGTGGCTGCAGCACGGCCGCGTGCGCACGATCGGCCGGATGCAGGACGTCGCCGACGCCTATCGCGCCGAGCTCGCCGACCCGGCGGCGGCCTAGCGTGCCGAGGCGGGGAGCAAAGCCGTGAGCGCCCGCTCCGCGCTGCGCGCGTCGCGCGCGGTCGTCAACCGCCTGAGCGGCGTCCGCCCCCGGACGCTCGGCGCGGACCTCGCGCCGGCCCGCAACGCCGTGCGCTTCGCGGTGGGCCGGTCGTGCCTGCCGCCGACGTTCGCCAAGCGCGCGCACCTCCTGCGGCTGCTCGACGAGCGCCACCACCGCGTGTTCGTGGAAGCGGGCACCTACCTGGGCGACACCGTGGAGTTCTTCTCGCACCGGGTGGCGCGCGTGATCTCCGTGGAGCTGCACGACGGTCTGTTCGAGCGCGCCGCGGAGCGGTTCGCCGGCGTGCCCAACGTCGACATCCAGCACGGCGACGCCCTGGAGCTCGTGCCGGCCATCGTCGCCGGCCTCGCCGACGCGCCGCTGGTCTGGCTGGACGGGCACTACTCGGGCGAGGGCACGGCCGAGGGCACCGAGGTCGAGCCCGCGGCGGCGATCCTCACGCGCCTCGGTCCCGTGTCAGCAGCCGGCACGACGGTCGTCATCGACGATCTGCGGCTCTTCGGCCACCCGCAGTTCGCGCGCCTCGAGGACCTCGTGCACGCGGCGGCGACGAGCTTTCCGCACGCCCGCGTGCGCACCGGCCTGGACTCGCTGGTGATCGAGGCCTGACGAGCCGGCTCAGCGGCGGTGCTCGTTTCGGGCCCCGAGCGCCTTGTGGCTCTGGTTGACCGCGGCG
>JAUXSD010000219.1 GCA_030681525.1 Solirubrobacteraceae bacterium | reverse complement strand
GTTGCGCGACAGCGCTGTCACGCGCGCGCCCGCGCGCGCGGCGAGCTGGACGGCGAAGCGCCCGACCCCGCCGCTGGCGCCCGTCACGAGCACCCGCTTGCCCAGCACGAAGCCGCAGATCTCCAGCGCCCGCAGGGCGGTGACGCCGGCCACGGGCAGCGTCGCGGCCTGCGCGAAGCTCACGTCCGGCGGCAGCTCGGCGAGGTTTGCCGTCGCCACCGCGACGCGCTGCGCCCATGCCCCGTTGCGGACGATCCCCACCACCCGCGCCCCCTGCGCCGGGCCGCTGCCGTCGGCCGCCGCCTCGGCGACGACGCCGGCGACGTCCCAGCCGGGCACCGACCCGTGCGGGCGGTCGGGCAGCTGGCGCGACTCGCCGCGGTTCAGCGAGAACGCCCTGACCGCGACGAGCGCCTGCCCGGGCAGCGGCTGCGGGTCGGCGACCTCGGCGAGCGCGACGTGCGGGGCCTGCGGCGTCACGGTGAGGGCGAGCACGGGCGCAGCGTAACGCGGTCCGGCGACGGCGCCGCCGGTGCCGATGGCCGCGGCTGCGAGAATCGACGCATGGACGCCGTCACCGCACCGGGCACCGTCGCGGAGCGCTTCGCGGCGCGCCGCCGCGCCTGGGAGGAGGCGGAGCTCTCGCCGCTGGCCGAGCGCTCCTATCCGGCCCGGCGCGCCGTGGCCGAGGAGGACTGCGCCCTGCGCACGCCGCTGCAGCGCGACCGCGACCGGATCGTGCACTGCAAGGCGTTTCGCCGCCTGAAGCACAAGACCCAGGTCTTCGTCGCGCCCGAGGGCGACCACTACCGCACGCGGATGACCCACACGCTCGAGGTGACGCAGATCGCGCGTACGGTCGCTCGCGCGCTTGCCCTCAACGAGGACCTCGCCGAGGCGATCGGCCTGGGCCACGACCTCGGCCACCCGCCGTTCGGGCACATCGGCGAGGCGATCCTCGACGCCTGCCTGGGCGAGCGCTTCGGCGGCGGCTTCCGGCACTACGAGCACTCGCTGCGGGTCGTCGACGTACTCGAGCCGACCCCCAAACGCAGCGAGGTCGCCCGCGTCGCGGGCCTGAACCTCTGCTCGAGCGTGAGAGACGGGATCGCGTGTCATTCCGGCCGCGCACCTCTCCCTGCGACGCTCGAGGGGCGGATCGTGCGGATCGTCGATCGCGTCGCCTACATCAACCACGACATCGACGACGCGTTGCGCGCCGGCGTCCTGCACGAGTCCGAGCTGCCCGCCGCCGCGATCGCCGTGCTCGGCGACACGGGCTCGGCGCGGATCGACGCGCTCGTCCACGACCTCGTCGAGACCTCGGAGCAGGCCGGCGACATCGTGCAGGGCGACGAGGTCGGTGCGGCCATGGCCGCGCTGCGCGCGTTCATGTTCGAGCGCGTGTACCTCGGCGACGCCGCCCGCCGCGAGCACTCGCGCATCGAGCGCGTCCTGCGCACGCTCTTCGAGCACTACGCCGCCGATCCCGCCAACGTGCCCGACGGCGGCGGGGCGCCCGGCGCCGACCACGCCCAGCGGGTGACGGACTACCTCGCCGGCATGACCGATCGGTACGCCGTGCGGGCGTTCGAGGCGCTCAGCGTGCCGACATCGTTCGCGCTGTAGGAGCAGCGCCGTCGTGGCCCTCTACACCAACGACTCCAAGGAGCGGGTGCGCGACGCCGTCGACATGGTCGACCTCGTGTCCTCGCGCGTGGAGCTCAAGCGCGCCGGCGCCAACCGCCTCACCGGCTTGTGCCCGTTTCACGACGAGCGCAGCCCCTCGTTCGGCATCAATCCCGTCGAGAAGGTCTACCACTGCTTCGGCTGCCAGGCCTCCGGCGACGCCTTCACGTTCGTCATGGAGACCGAGGGGGTGGACTTCAAGGGTGCGCTGGAGCACCTGGCCGACCGCTACAAGGTCACGCTCGAGCTCGAGGACGAGGACCCGCAGGCGGCCGAGCGGCGCAAGCGGCGCGAGCGTCTGCTGGAACTGCTCGAGCGCACGGCCACGTTCTACGTGCGCCAGCTCTGGGAGTCGCAGGAGGCGGCGAAGGCGCGCGAGTACCTTGCCGCCCGCGGCCTGCAGGAGGCCACCCTGCGTGAATTTCGCGTCGGCTACGCGCCGAGCGCGTGGGACACGGTGCTCAATGGGTCGCGCCGCGCGGGCTTCGGCAACCGCGAGCTCTACGACGCGGGGCTGGCGCAGAAGTCGCAGTCCAGCGGCCGCATCTACGACCGCTTCCGCTCGCAGATCATCTTCCCGCTGGCCGACCCGCGTGGCCGCGTGCGCGGGTTCGCCGGGCGCACCATGGGCGGCGAGGGAGACCGCCGCCCGAAGTACGTCAACAGCCCGGAGGGCGAGCTCTTCCACAAGGGCAAGACGCTGTTCGCGGCCGACCTCGCGCGCGCCGCCGCCGCCAAGGCGCAGAGCGTCGTCGCCGCCGAGGGCTACACCGACGTCATCGCGCTGCACCAGGCCGGTGTCCGCAACGCCGTCGGCATCATGGGCACCGCGCTGACCGAGGATCAGATCGGTGAGCTCGCGCGGCTCGCGCCGGAGGTCAGGCTCGCGCTGGACGCCGACAGCGCCGGCCAGACGGCGATGCTACGCGCCGCGCGGATCGCCGCCGGCCGCAAGCCGCCCCTGCGCCTGCGCGTGGTCGGGCTGCCGCCGGGCGACGACCCGGCGGACCTCGTCCAGCGCGAGGGCGGCGAGGCGATCACGCGCCTCGTCGAGTCCGCCGTGCCGTTCGCACGCTTTCGCGTCCAGCGGCGCCTGGCGACCGGTGATCTCGCGACGGCCGAGGGCCGCGATCGGGTTCTGCACGAGCTGCGCGAGGACTTCTCCCTGCTGGAGCCGAGCGCCGAGCGCGAGGAGCTGGCCCGCATCGCCGCCTCGCGGCTGGATCTCTCGCCCGAGCTGCTGGAGTCCTTGCTGGCGCGCGCGCCCGCGCGCCCCGGCGAGCCGGCCGGACCGGACGGGAGCGCTCGTATCGCCGCGCCGCCGGCGCCGCGGCTCGGGCGCCGCGACCCGACGGAGCGCTCGTTTCTGGCGCTGTGCATCGCGCTGCCCGACCTGGGGGAGCCGGCGCTGGCCGAGCTCGACCCGGACGCCGACCTGAGCTCCGACGTGGCGCGCCGCGCCGCAGCGCACCTGCGCGCTCGCCTGCGGTCGCCGACGGAGGGCCTCGACGAGCTCTACGACGGCGAGCTCGTCGCGCTCGTCCGCGAGCTGGCGGTCCGCGCCACGGCGATGACCTCCGCCTCACGTCGAGACTTCGAGATCGAGCGTCTGCAGCTGGCGCTCGCGCGCCTCGGCCGCGAGATCGCGGCGGCCAGGGCGCAGGGCGCCGAGATCCAGGAGCTCGCCGCACGGCGCAGCGAGATGCGCGCGCACCTCGACCGTCTCATGGAACAGGTATGACAGCGTCGGCGTGGCGGGGTGTGCAAGCCGGGTTGCACGATCGGCATGCAAACGCGCCGAAACGGGTATAACGCGGCGCCCCGGCAGGCAGCCGTAAGCGGGGAGCATTGGACGCAAAATCGGTGCAAAGGATATTTGCGCCAATCTGCCCCTTGCGGTTGTGGGTGCGCCGATCTGTGGGGTACATTCGCAGCGTCAGCTGCGTCGGAAGACCGCGCATTCGCCAGGTTTTCAGGTAGTAGGAGAGATCGCATGATGCGAGTTGCGTGGCAGGGAACGGGACGTCTGGTGCTGAGCGTGGTGGCGATGGCCGCGATGTGCGCGGTGATGCTCGGAGGAGCGTCCGTGGCACACGCGCAGGACGGTGGTGTGGGCGCGGCGGCCATTCCCCAGTTCCCGACGAGCGTGACGATCGGTGCACAGGACGTCCCGGTTTCAATGCTGGTCGAGAACCGCTCGACCGGCGAGTACGCGACCGACTCGTTCGACGTCGAGGAGATCACGCTGACGCCGAGCTGCGGCTCGCCGCTCGGGTTCGGCGAGTGCCCGATCGGCTCCGCGGACCCGGGTGTCTTCGCGCCGAGCGCTACCGGCGTCGGGCGCGCGGGCACGGCGTGCGCCGGTCAGACGTTCAACTTCACGGCGCTCAACGCTGCGACCGGCAGCTTCCTCGTGACCCCGACCACCGCGGTGACGCTCGGCCCGACAGGGGGCGCGACCGCGACGTGCATCATCGACTTCACGGTCGACGTCGTGCGCGCCCCGGCGATCGACGCCGATCCCGCTCAGGTCGTGCCGGGCCCGCTGCAGACCGTGCAGTACGCCACGGTCCGCCTCGAGGACATCACGCCGGGTGATCGGCTCGGGATCCAGGGCAGCGGCACCGGCAGCGACGAGACGACCGTTCTGCGGGCCACGCCGCAGATCGTGACCGCCGTCAACGACGCCAGCATCAGCTTCGGCCAGACGTTCACGGATACCGCGACCGTCAGCGGCCCCGCCGGCTCCCCGACGCCGACCGGAACGGTCGACTTCTTCGTGTACGGCCCGGGCGACGCCACGTGCACCGGCACGCCGGTGGCGTCGTCGCTCGACCGGCCGCTGACGAACGGCACCGCGACGTCCGCGGTGTTCACCCCGACCGGACCGGGCACGTACCGGGTGATCGCGGTCTACGACGGCGACGCGAACTACACGCAGGTCTCGGGCCTCTGTAACGACGCCAACGAGACGGTCGTCGTCGAGCAGGCGTCGCCGGCGATCGTCACCGCGGTCTCGGACGCATCGATCACGCTGGGCCAGGGCTTCACGGACTCCGCGACGGTGACCGGCCCCGCCGGCACCGGGACGCCGACGGGCACGGTCGACTTCTTCGTCTACGCACCGAGCGACACGAACTGCACCGGCACACCGGTGCTCCAGTCGCTCGACCGTCCGCTGAACGCCGCGGGCACCGCCGTGTCCGGGCTGTTCACTCCGCCGACCGCCGGGACGTATCGGGTGATCGCCGTGTACGGCGGCGACGCCAACTTCGACTCGGTGTCGGGTGAGTGCAACGACGCCAACGAGACGGTGGTCGTCGACCAGACGACGCCGACCATCGTCACGCAGGTCTCCAACCCGGCGATCACCTTGGGCGGGACCTTCACCGACACCGCGACGGTGTCCGGTCCTCCCGGGGCGGCGACACCGACCGGGACGGTGGACTTCTTCGTCTACGGCCCCAACAACGCCACGTGCACCGGGGAACCGATCTTCAGCTCCGAGGATCGGCCGCTGAACGGCCAGGGCACCGCGGTGTCGGGGCTGTTCTCGCCGAGCGCGCTGGGGACGTACCGCGTGATCGCGGTGTACAACGGCGACGCGAACTACGACGAGATCTCGGGCGAGTGCAACGACGCCAACGAGACGGTCAACGTAACGGAGAACCCGCCGCCGCCGCCGCCGCCGCCACCGCCGCCGCCGCCGCCGCCGCCACCGCCGCCACCACCGCCGCCGCCGCCGCCGCCACCACCTGCGCAGCAGGTAGCGGCCGAGACCACGCCGCCGAGCGGCACCGCGTCGATCACGGGCAAGACCGGCTGTGTCTATGTCCCGTTCAACGTGATCGTCCGCGGCCGTCAGATCCGTCGCGTGGTCTTCACGCTGGACGGGAGGGTCGTGCGGACGCTGAATCGTCCGAACAGCGGCAGCCGGTTCAAGTACCTCGTGAATCCGCGGCGGCTGGGCAAGGGCCGCCACCGCGTGCTCGCACGGGTCACGTACACGACGGCGAGCGACACGCCGGCCAGGACCCTGCGGGTGGTCTTCAGCCGCTGCGCGCGGGCGGCCGCCGCACCGAGGTTCACCGGCTGAGCGCAGTCGGCGGCCGCTCCTCGGGCTGAACCTCGAGGAGCGGCGCCGCGCCAGCGGCTTTGCGCAGGATTTGACCCAGAGTCTGTGCGGGGAGTACGTTAATCGGGTTCCGCCTCGAACGGACTGAGTCGGCGGAGCATCCAAGTGGGGGAGAACTGCATGCAGGGAATGAGGAAGTGCTGGCTCACACGCCGTATGGCGACGAGCCTGATGGGTGCCCTGGCGGTGTGTGTCGTGACGCTGGCCGGCGCGCCGGCCGCCGTGGCCCAGGACGGCGGCGTCGGCGCCGCCGCGATCCCGCAGTTCCCCTCGACCGTGACGGTCGGTGCTCAGGACGTCCCCGTCTCGCTGCTGGTCGAGAACCGGTCGACCGGCGAGTACGCCGACGACAACTTCCAGGTCAACGAGATCACGTTGACGCCGAGTTGCGGCTCGCAGCTGGGCTTCGGCCTCTGTCCCGTGGGCGCGTTCGACCCGGGCGTCTTCGCTCCAAGCGCGACCGGCGTCGGCCGGGCCGGCACCGCGTGCGCGGGGCAGACGTTCAACATCACGCTGCTCGACCCCGCGTCGGGGCGCTACACGTTCGCGCCGGTCGGCGGTCCCGTGGTCCTCGGGCCCGTCGGCTCGCCGGCTGACCACTGCATCATCGACTTCACGGTCGACGTGGTGCGGGCGCCGGCCATCGATGCCGACCCGGCCCAGACCCTGCCGGGACCGCTGCAGACGATCCAGTACGCGACCGTCACGCTGACCGACATCACCCCGGGGCCGACCTTCGGGATCCAGGGCAGCGGCACCGGCAGCGACGAGACCACGGTGCTGCAGGCCACGCCCCTGATCGCGACGCAGGTCAACGACGCCACCATCACCCTCGGTCAGAGTTTCACGGACACCGCCACGATCGGCTTCCCCGCCGGTTCTCCCTCGCCGACCGGCACGGTCAACTTCTTCGTCTACGGCCCCAACGACGCGACCTGCGCCGGCGCACCGGTGTTCTCGTCGCTGAACCGCCCGGTCGGTGCGGGTGCGTCGGCCACGTCGGCATCATTCACGCCGACCGCTCCGGGCACCTACCGCGTCATCGCCGTGTACAGCGGCGACGTGAACTACACCGCGGTGTCGGGCGCGTGTAACGACCCCAACGAGACGGTCGTCGTAGCACCGGCGACGCCGACGATCGCCACGGCGGTCAACGACGCGACGCTCACGCTGGGCCAATCGTTCACCGACACCGCCACGGTGACCGGGTTCGGCGGTGGCCCGACCCCGACCGGGACCGTGAACTTCTTCGTCTACGCACCGGGCGACACGACCTGCACGGGCGCGCCGGTGTTCACGTCGCTGAACCGGCCGCTGGCCGGTGGCACCGCGACGTCGGGCACGTTCACGCCGAATGCGGCCGGGACCTATCGCGTCATCGCTGTGTACAGCGGCGATGCGAACTACACGACCGTGTCGGGCGCCTGTAACGACGCCAACGAGACGGTCGTCGTCGATCAGGCCACGCCGACGATCGCGACCGCGGTCAACGACGGGACGATCACGCTGGGTCAGACGTTCACCGACACGGCGACGGTCACCGGCGTCGCCGGTGGCCCGACCCCGACCGGAGACGTGGACTTCTTCGTCTACGGCCCGGGCGACACGACCTGCACGGGCGCGCCCGTGTTCAGCTCGCTGAACCGGCCGCTGACGGGCGGCACGGCGACGTCGGGCACGTTCACGCCGAATGCGGCGGGCACGTATCGCGTCATCGCGGTGTACAGCGGCGACGCGAACTACGACCCGGTGTCCGGCCTGTGCAACGACGCCAACGAGACGGTCGTCGTCGATCAGGCCACGCCGACGATCGCGACCGCGGTCAACGACGGGACGATCACGCTTGGCCAGACGTTC
>JAUXSD010000100.1 GCA_030681525.1 Solirubrobacteraceae bacterium | reverse complement strand
GGTAACTGGCTTCGGCCTCGTTTAGTCGACCCAACTCTTTGAGGATGTTACCCAAGTCGTAATGCGCATCAGCATAATCCGGGTTGATCTGTAGCGCCCGTTGGTAGCTGGTCTCAGCCTCGTCCAACCGGCCCAGGTCCTTGAGTACATTTCCCAGGTTGCTATGCGTCTCGGCATTATTTTGGCTGATCTCTAGTGCCCGCCGGTAGCTGGCTTCGGCCTCGCCCAGACGACTCAACTTTTGAAGGATAGCGCCCAGGTTGCTGTGCGCCTTAGCGTAATCCGGCTTGACCTGCAGTGCCCGCCGGTAGCTGGCTTCGGCCTCACCCAGCCGACCCAACTCTTGAAGGATGACGCCCAGATTGACATATGCATCAGCATAATTAGGGTTGATCTTCAGCGCCCGCCGGTAGCTGCTTTCAGCATCGATCAAACGCCCCATATCCTGGAGGGTGACGCCCAGGTTGTAATGCGCCTCGACATCGCCCGGCGACAGTGCTGCCGCTTTTTGCATGGGTACCAGCGCGTCTGCACTCCGCCCCATCTGCTTGAAAAGTGCGCCCAACGCCTTCCAACCAAACTCGTGCAGAGGAAAGCGCTGCGTCATCGCATGGGCGATGCTTGCAGCTTCCGTAAACCGCCCTTGGTTGAACATACCTACCAGGGTATCGATCTCTTGAGTGCTGGGGATTTTCCCCTTATGCGGTGCAAATTTTCCAGCCGGTTTATTCGGCTTGGAGGGTTTGGTCTTGGCGGTTTTCTGGCGGTTTGGTGTGACCGCGGGCGAAACGGGTTGCGGCGCACCGGAGGCTTGCCGATGTTCTGCATTGGCTTGCTCGGCAACCTGCGCGCCATCTTTCAAACGTAGCGCCAGAGCTTCTACCGCATCCCCCTGCAACCCCTGCTGTTGTGCGAGCGCCAGCACCTGCCGCGCATCTTCCAACTGGCCGGCCTGGAACAGTGCGTCGATGTAATTCGGCCAGTATTGCCCGCGCGCCGGGTCGGCATCCAGTGCGGCCATGAAATAGGGCAGCCCGGCTGCGGGCTGCTTCATCTGCACCGCCAAGACCCCCATGTTGTGGTTCGCCTCCGGATGATTCGGATCAGTTTTCAGGATGGCAAGGTAGAGCTCTCCGGCTTCTTGTAACTGGCCTGCCTGTTGGTGAGCGATGGCTTGTTGGAGGGATTGCTCGATGGTCAATGTGGCAGTTTGCTGCGGTGACTCGGCGTTAGTCATGTTGGATTTCCAGAAGTGTCCGGTTAACTCGTGAACAGTATACAGCTCCTTTTCTAAACCAAAATTACCCAATTCGACAAGTGTTTTTTAAGGCTTACCCCTGTACCAACCTCACGTCAGGGCGCGGCGGCGACCGCGAACCTGTCGGTATTGACCTCGAATATTTCCTCACCGCGTTTGCTGCGGATGCGCAACTCCCAATAACCCTTGAGCGGGAAACTGATATAGCCCTGATAGTTGCCCGGCGATGTTTCCCTGAAAACCGTGGAGAAGTCCTGGCGCGCATCGGACGCGCGGTAGGCGATCACTTCCATCGTTCCGCTGACCGGCATGCCCGCGCGATCCGCCACGCCGATTTCGTAGGCCGCAGGCAAATTCATCACGATGACCTTGGGCTGTTTGATGGTGGTTTTCCACGCAAGGATTCTGTGCGCCTGAAGATCGTTCAGCGCTGCGGTATCCGATTTGCGGTCTTTGGTGCT
>JAUXSD010000098.1 GCA_030681525.1 Solirubrobacteraceae bacterium | reverse complement strand
GTGGATCGGCTGCGTGCCGAGCGACGTGTGCGCGCAGAGCGTGATCGCCACCGACGAGTCGACGCGCGCGAGCTCCTCGACGGCGAGCGCGTACGCGAGCGTGTCGCCGCCGGCGCCGCCATGCTCCTCCGGGAACGGGATCCCCATGAGGTTCAGCGCCGCGAGCTTGGCGACGATGTCGTAGGGAAAGGACTTCGTGCGATCCAGCTCGCCGGCGACGGGCGCCACCTCGGCCGCCGCGAACTCGCGGACGGTGCGGCGCAGCAGCTCGTGGTCGTCAGAGAGCTCGAAGTTCATCGCCGGGCAAGTATGAACGCTCGTTCACCGCGGCGCAACAGGTGGCCGTCACCAGGCATACTGTGCTCGACCATGGCGGTGAACGACCGATCACCGGCGGTACACGACACGCGCAAGCGCATCCACGACGCCGGCCTCACGCTGTTCAACGCGCGCGGCTACACCGGGACGTCGGTGCGCGAGCTGGCCGACGCCTGCGGCCTGACGCCGGGCGCGATCTACAACCACTATGCCTCCAAGGAGGCGCTGCTGTTCGCGATCGTCGACCGCGTCCACGACGAGGCCGACGCGGTCCTCAGCGAGACGCTGCGCACGGCCGGCGCCGAGCCCGCGGTTCAGCTCCACGCCCTCGCCGCCGCGTTCACCGCCTTTCACATCGCCCGCCCGCGCGAGACGCGCGTGGCCAACCGCGACTACATCTACCTGCCCGACGGCGAGCGCGACAGCATCGTGCGCCGCCGCCGCCGGGTGCGCGCGCTGTTCGCCGACGTCCTGCGCGCCGGTGAGCGCGACGGCAGCTTCTCGTTCGGCGAGCTGGGCAGCGCGGACGCCGTCCAGGCCGCCAGCATGGCGATCCTCAACATGGTCGTGCTCGTGGCCGAGTGGTTCGACCCCGCCGGGCCGCGCAGCGCGCAGGCCACCGCCGCCCTGCACGGGCGCCTGGCGCTGCGGATCGCCCGCGCTCAGGAGCCGCGGTCCAGCAGCGCCGCGTAGTCGCCGGGCCGCAGCGCGCGCACGGCGGCGCGCAGCCCGGGCACCTTCGGCGGGCGCCCCATCTCGCGCATGAGCGCGTCCATGTAGGCGTGCTGCAGGCCGACGCACGCGTTGCGCAGGCCGCGCGTGGACTCCGGCCAGCGCTCCAGCCGCCAGCGCAGCTCGGCCTCGATGTGCGCGTGCATCGCGGCGGCGTCAGGCAACCGCATCCGGCCCGCCCAGTGGGCCGCCAGCCAGTGCGCGGCGACCTCGGCGGCCAGCGGCGAGGCAATCGCCGAGTTGAAGCCGACGAACGCCAGCGACGGGACGTCGGGCGGCAGGACGTTGCGGTACAGGCGCAGCAGGCCGTCGGCGTCGAACACCCGGGCGGCGGCGTCGCCGGTCAGAAACGGCAGCTCGAGCCGGTAGCCGGTGGCGTAGACGACGGTGTCGGCCGCGATCCGCTCGCCGGTGGCGAGCACCGCGACCCCGGGCTCGAGGCGGTCGATGACCGTGCGGTGCGTGGCGATCGCCCCGCGGCGCAGCGCGCGAAAGAAGCCGGGCGTCTCGATCGTCACGCCGCAGTGGGCCTCGTCGTCGACGCGGTTGTCGGGCACCATCCCGACGCGCCGCAGCCGAAACTGCGCGCGCAGGATCAGCTCGACGACGCGAAACTGGATCCGCGCCGGGCGGCCGAGCACGCGGTGCGCGATCCGCTGGCGGCGCGTCGGCAGCGGGACGGATGTGGCCAGCCGGCTCTGCGCGTCGAAGCTGCGGGTGAACAGCGCGTCGGCGATGCCGAGCACGCCGAGAAAGCGGCGCGGCAGCTTCCAGCGCGGGCGGCGGTACACCATGTCCACGGCGCCGCCGTGCCCGGCGGCGTACACGGCCAGGTCGGTCGCCGTCTTCTGGATCCCCACGATCACGACGCGGCGGCCCTCGAGCAGCGCCGGGTCGGTGCAGTGCGCGCTGTGCAGGACGCGCCCACCCGCCCGTTCGAACTCCTCGCGCCCGGCGACGGCGGGCAGCACGGGGCGGTCGAAGATGCCGCAGCTGACGACGACGCGATCGAAGCGCTCGCGCGTGACCTCCCCGCCGCGCCGGACGGCGACGGTCCAGCCTCCGTCGTCGCCGGGCACCAGGCCGACGACCTCGCTGCCGAAGCGGATGCGCTCGGCGACGCCGAAGCGCTCGGCGTAGGCACGCAGGTAGGCGTGGACGTCGGCGGCCGGCGGCCACGCCGGCAGCCCCGCAGGGAAGGCGAAGTCCGAGAACTGAAACTGCGCGCCCGGCGTCTGCGTCGTCAGGCCGGGAAATGCCCGCCAGGGCGCCCAGACACCGCCGAGCTGGACCTCGCGCTCGAGCACGACGACGTCATGACCGTCGGCGAGCAGCACCTTCGCGGCGACGAGGCCGCTGCCGCCGGCGCCGATGACGCAGATCGAGGACATGGCCGCCGCAGGCTAGCGACGATCTGACCGACCGCTCGCTGGCGGACAATCAGTAGCGTCGCCTATCGAGGTGGCGGTGGCGGCGGCGGACCGAGCAGCTCTCCCACGGTGTCGCCCAAGCCCTCTACGACCTCCCCCACCGCGGTGCCCAGCTCCTCAACCGTCTCCTTCAACTCCGCCCTGAAGTTCGCCCTGCGCTCCTTGGCGGTCGGGCGGCGCGGCGGTGCGGCCGCGGGCGGTGGCGGAGGCGGCGGCGGGGTTGCCGCGACGGGCGGCGGCGGGGTCGGGCCCGGTGGTGGCGGCGGCGGGTTGGGCTGGCGCGGCGCGGGGGGCGGCGGCGGGATGCTCGGGACGACGGGGCTCGGCGGCGGGTTGTCGGCCGCCGCTCCGGGAGGCGGCGGCGACTCGCTGGCCAGAGCCGGGGCGACCGGCGCGAGGTCGCGCACGCGGCCGCTCTCGCCCTCACCGGCGCGCGCCTGCCGGTCGGCCGGCGCGACCTGCGGACCGGCGACGAGCTGGCCCAGCGCGCCGAGTCCGCCGAAGCCGCCGGCCCCGACGAGCACGACCACGAGCGCAGCCACGATCGCGACGGGCACGAGGGCCGCGGCCGTCCCGGCCTGCCACAGCTGGCGCAGCCATGCGCCGACGAGGTCCATGCCTCGATGATAGGCCCGCGTGACCCCAGCGGGAGACGATCGATCGCCGGCACGCTGCAGCTCTCCCTGCTCGGCCTGACGGTCGTGCTGGCGGTCATCGGCGCGATCGGCATCGGCGCGCTGTACCAGGCGCGCCAGGACTACGAGGACGAGCTGGCCCAGGCGTCCGCGCTCGAGGTCGCGTCGGCCAACCTGCTCGCCGCGACGGTGGCGCTCGAGGCGAACCTCGCGCGGCCGCGCTCGCGCCGCGCCGCGCGCTTCGTCCAGTCCGCGGCGCGCAGTTTCGACGGCGTGGCCGAACGGACCGTCGCGCTCGCCGCCGACGACGGCCGCAGCCGCGCGCTGGCCGCGCCGGTCACGCCCGCGCGGAGGACCGCTTCGGCGCTCGCCGTGCATCCCACGATCGACGAGACGCGCCGGCGCGCCACCCGCAACCTCCGCGCGGTGCGCGGCGCCGTCGAGCGCGTGGCCGACCGTCAGGCGCAGCGCCGCGACGAGGCGCGCGACCGCGCGACGGACCGCTCGCGCTCGGCCCTGCTGGCGATCGTCTTCGGCGCCGGGCTCGCGCTCGTCGCCGTCCTGGCCTTCCTCACGCTGCTCATCCGCAACATGCGCCGGCCGCTGGACGACCTCGTCACGGCGACGCACCGCATGTCCTCGGGCGATCTCGACGCGCGCGTGCAGGCCGGCGGCCCGAAGGAGCTCGAGGCCGTCGGCCTGGCGTTCAACCAGATGGGCGCCGACCTCGCGGGCGCCAGCGAGCGCGTCGAGGCGCAGCGCCAGCGCCTGGCGACGACGATCCAGAGCCTCGGCGACGGCCTGGTCATCTGCGACAACCAGGATCGCGTCACGTCGCTGAACCCGCGCGCGACCGAACTCGTGCCGGGGCTGCGCATCGGCGCGCCGACACGCGGTCCCGACAGCCCCCTCCCGCAGCTCTCCGACGCGCTCGCGCGCGAGGTCACGGTGCGCCGCGAGGGCGACCTGACGCTCGCGGTGACCGCCGCCCGCCTCGGCGGGCCCGAGCGCGGCGTCGTCTGGACGCTGCGCGACATCACCGAGCGCGCCCGCCTCGAGCAGGCCAAGAGCGACTTCGTCGCCACCGCGTCACACGAGCTGCGCAGCCCGCTGACGTCGATCAAGGGCTTCATCGAGTTGCTGGAGACGACCGACAACGCGAACCTCACCGAGCGTCAGCGCGAGTTCATCCGCATCGCCCTGCAGTCCACCGACCGTCTCGTCGAGCTCGTCAACGACCTGCTCGACATCGCGCGGATCGAGTCCGGCCAGTTCGAGATCCATCCCCGCAGCGTCGACCTGCGCGACACGGTGGAGGAGGTCGCCGCGCTCATGGCGCCGCGCGTGGAGGGCAAGCGCCAGCGCCTCGACGTGCAGATCTACGACCCGCGCCCGCCGGCGCACGTCGATCCGTCGCGGGTGCGCCAGATCATCACGAACCTCGTGACCAACGCCCACGTGTACACGCCCGAGGGGGGTTCGATCACCCTGCGGCTCGAAGGTGACGCGCTGGCGACGACGATCACCGTCGCCGACACCGGTCCGGGCATCGCACAGGAGGAGGTGCGCCGCCTCTTCGACCGCTTCTTCCGCGGCTCGACGGACAGCCGCAAGACGGCCGGCACCGGTCTGGGCCTGGCGATCGTGAAGTCGCTGGTCGACCTGCACGGCGGCACGGTCGACGTGCAGAGCACGGTCGGGCGCGGCACGACGTTCACCGTCCGCCTGCCGTCGGCGCGGACCGGCGCGATGTCGGTCGGCCGGCCGGCGGGCGACGGCCCCGTCGCGGAGGGTTCGCTGGCGGCGCGCCGCGTGCTGATCGTCGACGACGAGCCCGCGCTGGCCGCGCTGATCGCCCAGCAGCTGGCGCCGCTGGGCCTGCAGACCGTGCAGGTCAACTCCGGCGTCGACGCGCTCGCGCGCCTGCGCCACGAGCACTTCGACGCGATCACGCTGGACGTCTTCATGCCCGGGATGAACGGCTTCGACGTCCTGCGCGCGATCCGCGACGACCCGCGGCTGCGCGATACGCCGGTCATCTTCGTGTCGGTCGCCTCGCGCGCGCCGGAGCTGGCCGGCGAGTGGGCGGTGCCCAAGCCGATCGACCGCGCGCGGCTGACGGAGGTCGTCGGCGCGGCGATCCAGGCGCGCCGCTCGCGGGTGCTCGTCGTCGCGCCCGAGTCATCGCGCCCGCAGCTCGAGCCGGCCCTCACCGCGCTGTGCGTCGAGCATCACTGGGAGACGACGCCGGACGGGGCGATGCGCGCCGGCCAGCGGGAGTTCTTCGAGGTCGCCCTCGTGCACGAGAGCATGGGCGCGACCGCGGCAGTGGTGGACGGAACCGCCTTACGCGGGCGCCGCTACGGGCGTTCCGTCATCGTGTTCACGACCGAGGCCAACGGCCAGATCGCCGGGGGACCCGTCGGAATGCCGGTGTTCGGTCTGTCGCAGGCGGTGGCGGCGCTGCGCGCCACGCTGGGCGAGCGCGTCTCGGATGGGGGAAGATGACGGCGGTGAACACGGATGGGCAGTTGCACGAACGCGTCAGGGAGCTCGAGGCGGAGCTCGCCGCGCGCCGGCGGGAGGCGGCGGAGAACGAGCGTCAGCTCGAGCGCTATGCGGCCGACCTGCGCGAGACGTTCAAGGAGGAGCGCGCCCGGGCCCAGGAGCTGCGGCGCTCGTACATGCTCACCGTGCGAGCGCTGGCCAGCGCCGTCGAGGCGCGCGATGCCTACACCGGCCGCCACGCGGAGCGCGTCGCCGCGTACGGTCTGCGCCTCGCGGGAGCCTGCGGGATGCAGCTCGGCGACCATCCCGAGATCGAGTTCGGCTTTCTGCTGCACGACGCCGGCAAGGTCGCCGTGCCCGACGCGATCCTCTTCAAGCCGGGGCCGCTGACGAGCGCCGAGCGGCTGATCATGCAGCAGCACCCGGTGACCGGCTGGGAGATCGTGCGCGACATCGACTTCCTCGGCGCGGCGCGCGACGTCATCCGCCACCACCACGAGCGCTGGGACGGCACGGGCTATCCCGACGGGCTGAGCGGCGACGCGATCCCGCTCTCGGCGCGGATCTTCGCGGTCGCCGACACGCTCGACGCGCTGACGACCAACCGGCCCTACCGGCAGGCGTCGACGATCGCGCAGGCGCGCGTGATCATCACGCAGGGCGCCGGGACGCACTTCGATCCCGCCGTCATCGAGGTCTTCGAGGCGCTGCCCGACGAGGCGCTCGAGCGCATCCGGCTGGAGGTCGGATGACCGACCAGCACGTCGTGCTGATCGTCGACGACGACCCGTTCATCCGCAAGCTCATCCTGACGACGCTCGAGGGCGTCTCGTCGTTCGACCTGCACGAGGCCGGCGACGGCGAGGAGGCCGTGCAGGTGGCGCGCCGCGAGGGGCCGCGGCTCGTGTTCCTCGACATCGACATGCCGCGAATGGACGGCATCGAGGCCTGCCGGCAGATGCGCTCGCAGCCGTCGATGCGCGGCTCGAAGATCGTGATGCTGACCGCGTCGGCCGACGACTCGGCGCGCACGCGGGCCGAGGCGGCGGGCGCCGATCGCTTCCTCACCAAGCCGTTCAGCCCGCTGGCGCTGCTGCGGCTCGTCGACGAGCTGGGGTCCTGAGCCCGGACTACGCGCCGAGCGGGCGGCGCAGGTCGGGGTCGGGCCCCTGCAACGTCGCCTCGACGCGCAGCGTCCGCGTGCGCAGCAGCTCCGGCAGGATCTCCTCGACGATCTGCGACGCCCGCGTGACCGCCTGCCAGGCGTTCGTCGCCTGCAGCTCCAGCCAGCTCAGCGACAGCTCGCTGTGGTCGACCTCCATCCGCAGATCGGCGGCCGGAAGCTGATCGATCGAGCGCTCGGACGCCGCGTCGGACATGAGCCACGCGTCGATCTCGCCCTTCGCGCGCATCGCCCAGCGCATCTCGGCCGCAACGGTGAACGTCACCTGGAAGACGACGGGCGGCAGGCTGGACATCGCGACGGCAGGCTACCTCGCCGCGCCGCGGGGCATCAGTTCAGCAGGCCCCCGGTGATCTGCCACTTGTCGGCGACCTTCTCGAGCTCGACGTCCATGCCGAAGCCGGGAACGTGGACCACCGCGGTGTCGCCCTTGACCTTGGCGTCGTCGACCTCGCCGTCGCGCAGCGCCGCGCGAACCGCCTCCGAAAGCTTGGCGTGCAGCTTCGTGATCGCCTCCTCGCAGCTCTTGGCCTCGACGATGAGGTTCAGCGGGTTGTCGCGCAGCACGACGAGCAGCTTGCGCTCGCCCTCCGGCGAGACCTGCGCGCAGACCTTCTTCTCGTCGCCGGTGGACAGGCCGCTGATCGCCGTCGAGACGGTGTCCTCGGGACTCGGCGAGCTGTCGCCGCAGCCGGCCAGCAGGGCGACGACGAGCAGGCAGGCGACGACGGTGACGCGCATTGCCGCGAGGCTACCCCGTTTGCGGGGAGCGGATGACCCGCGTTCCCGGTACGTTGGCGCCCATGGCGATGTCGCTCGACGAAGCATTGCTGACGCTCAACGACCGGCTCGGTCAGGAGGTGACCGCCTGGGTCGAGGTCAAGCACGAGTCGCCGCTGCTCATCGCCACGGGCTCGCTGGAGAACTGGAGCCACGAGACGAGCTCGTCGGGGCTGCTCGAGCCGGTGGGCGAGCCCTTCGACCTGCGCGGGCACTACTCGATCGCCGACGCGCGCTTCGACCTCAGCGAAGCGCCGGTCGAGCTGGTCAGCGAGCGCAAGGACGGTCTGACGTTCCGGCTGGAGGGCGGCGCGCGGCTCGTCGTCACGTGGGCGCAGAAGATCGAGGGCGACCTGGTGTAGGCGTCGCGGCCGGCGGGCCGTGTGGCGCCTGCGCTCGAAGACTCAGCCGCCGCCGCGGACCGCGACGACGAAGGCGGCGATGCGCTCGGCGAGCTGGCGGCACTCCTCGTCCTCGAAGGTCGCCATGCGCTCGGCGAGCGGGCCCAGCGACTCGGTCGCGGCGAGCAGGTGCGTGGCCATCCCGCGCTTGAAGCTCTTCTCGACGTGCAGCAGCTCGCGCGGGCCGAGCGTGTCGGGCAGCGTCGGCAGCGGCTGCGCGGTGACGATCGGGACGTCGTAGCTCACGCCGTCGGGCAGCTGCGCCTCGGCGTCGGCGGCGAGCTCGGCGATCTCCGTGCGCAGCGCGCGCACGGTCTCGGTCTGCGAGTTGGCGATCGCGCGCGCGTCCTTGATCTCGTCGTCGTCGGTGGAGATCGCCTCGCCGAACGCCTCGGCGGCCTCGGCGAGCCAGGCGACGTGGTGTGCGGTGTGCTTGTCGAAGTCAAACAGCGCGCTGAGGCCGCCGCTGGCGTCGGCGAGCGTGAGCAGCGCGTGCTCGGGCGGGACGTGGAAGCGCAGGACGGCCATCGGCTGCTGACGACGGTACCGCCGTCGCCGGGTGAGGGCCCGGCTCGGGGCAGCGGCGTAGCTCGCGGGCGTGGCGGGCCGGGGTTATCACCTGACGCGAGGGCGGCCACGCGCGTTGTCGCTCATGACCGCCCCGTCGCCGAGGAGCCCGCGCATGCACATCGAGATGGCCACCGAATCCCGCGCAGAGCAGATCGTCCGCGTCGCGCAGCTCTCGATGACCTCCGAGCGCGACGGCGACATCCATGCGCTCAGCCTCACCGGCGAGATCGATCTCGCCAACGCGGAGGACGTCGACCGCGAGCTGCGCCGCATCGAGGAGACGGACGCCGCGGTGATCCTCGTCGACCTCACCGGCGTGTCGTTCATCGATTCGACCGCGATCAAGGTGCTCATCGGCGCCGCCGCGCGGTCGCAGAGCGCCAACCGCCTGCTGCTCGACTCCCCCTCCCCTGCCGTCCTGCGCGTCCTGCGCATCGCGGGCGTGGCGGACCTGCTGCCGCTGGTCGGGTAGGCCGCGGCGGTGGCGCTACCGTCCTGGCCATGAACGACAGCGAGCACGACTTCATCTCCAGCGAGGTCCTGACCGACTTCGGCAAGTCCATGGGCCAGAGCCAGGTCGATCCCGAGCGCCTGCGCGAGGTGCTCGCCCACACCGTCGCGGAGCACCCCGATCAGGCCGAGATCACCCGGCTGCGCGACCTCGGGGCGCATTACTTCGTCGTGCCCGGCGACGGCGACGGCTTCGAGCTGCGGCTCGGCCATCACGACCTCGCGATGCTCAACGAGCCCGGCGCCGTCGCCGGCGAGTACGTCTCGCTGGGCCTCGTGAGCACCGCGGACATCGCGCTCGCGCCGCAGGGCTGACGCCACCCGACCACGCAGGGAGCGCCACGGCGCGCATGGATTGGGGGAGGGCGGCCGGCGCGTATGGCGGGCGGCGGGCATACGCGTTACGATCGCCGCTATGTCTACTTTTTCGCCGGGCGATCGGGTCATCAGACGGGACGACGGCAAGCAGGGCGTCGTGGCGCACATCGGAGCGGGCGGCGGCGTAGGCGTGCGCTGGGAGCCCAGCGGGATCGTGCAGATGGTCGTGCCTCACCTGCTCCAGCGGGCCTAGCCCGTAGCGCGCTCGGCGTCGTGCCGAGCGCAAGCCGTCACGATCCTGGAGCCACAGAACGCCCGCCAGACGCGAAAACCCGCTGCATGCAGCGGGTTTTCAGTGGGCGATACTGGGCTCGAACCAGTGACCTCCGCCTTGTCGAGGCGGCGCTCTCCCAGCTGAGCTAATCGCCCTGGGAGCGGCGAGGATATCAATGCCGCGCACGCGTTCGGCGCTGTCGCGCGCGCGCCAGTAGGCTCGCGGCCGGCCATGCGGATCACCCTCGCCCAGGTCCCCAGCGTGCTCGGCGACGTCGAGGCCAATCTCGCGCGCGCGGCGGAGATCATCGCCGAGGCCGGACAGGACGCCAGCGACCTCGTCGTCTTCCCGGAGCTGTATCTCACGGGCTACGCGCTGGGCCAGGTCGACGAGGACGTCTCGATGCCGGCCGACGACCCGCGGCTGACCGGGCTGAGCGCGCTCGTGCCGACGACCGACGTGCTCGTCGGCCTCTACGAGGACGGCCACGGCGTGCACAACTACAACGCCGCGGCGTACCTCAGCGGCGGCGGAGTGCTGCACACCCACCGCAAGCTCTACCTGCCGACCTATGACGTCTTCGAGGAGCGCAAGCACTTCTCCCCCGGCCAGTCGATGCGCGCGTTCGACACGCGCCACGGCCGCATGGCGACGCTGATCTGCAACGACGCCTGGCAGCCGCACCTGGCGTTCCTCGCGGTGCAGGACGGCGCGCGCGTGCTGCTCGTCCCGACGAACTCGTCGCAGAGCCGCTTCCCCGAGCGCTACGACTCGATGACGTACTGGCGCGACATCACGGTCTTCTACGCCCGGATGTACCAGTGCTACGTCGTCTTCTGCAACCGCGTCGGCACCGAGGGCGAGAACCTGCGCTTCTGGGGCGGATCGCACATCGTCGACCCCTGGGGCAAGATCGTCTGCTCGCTGCCCGAGGACGAGGAGGCGGTGGTGACGACGGACATCAACCTGGCCAGCGTGCGCAAGCGCCGCCGCGAGGTTCCGCTCGTCCGCGAGGCCCGCCTCGGCCTGCTGGCCCGCGAGGCCAACCGCCTGGCCGAGGAGGGCGGCGACGCCTGAGCGACCGACCCGCCTCGTTGAGCACGTTGCGGCCGATCCCGAAGACCCACGCCGTGAGCGCGTCGGCGTCGTACGTGCGGCGCGGGAAGAAGACGAGCAGGCGCCGCGCGTCGCGCTCGTAGGCGGCACCGAGGCGATCGGGATCCAGTCGGCATGTGCGAGCCATCGTGAAGATCTTGTCGCGAGCGGACGATCCTGTGACCGGGCGCTACCCTAGGCCCGCCCTCGGCGCCGTGGCGGAGTGGCTACGCAGCGGCCTGCAAAGCCGTTTACTCCGGTTCGAATCCGGACGGCGCCTCTCCCGCGACAGGCGACCGGCGAGTGCCGGACACGACCCGTGGCCACGGTTGACCGGCCGTCTCTCGTCGGGTTAGGCTCGCGGATCCCGGCCGAAAGGGGCCGTCACATGTCGCAGTCAAACGCAGAGCTCGTGCGTTCCGGATACGAGGCCTTCGCCGCTGGGGACATCCCCGCCGTGCTCGCCATCTTCGCGGACGACATCTCGTGGACCATTCCCGGACGCAGCCCGATCTCGCGCACGTACACGGGCCATGACGAGGTGCTCGGATTCTTCGGGCAGCTCATGGAGCGCTCGAACGGCACGTTCAGCCTCGAGATCCACGACGTTCTCGACAACGGCGCCGACCAGGTCGCGCTGCTGGTCACCGAGACCGCGCGGCGCGACGACGCCTCGCTGACGGATCCGGGGATGCACCTCTGGACCGTTCAGGACGGCAAGGCGACGAACTTTCGCGCCTTCGCGGGCGACCAGTACGCAAACGACGAGTTCTGGTCCTGACGATCGCGGCGGCCTCCGTACGACACTCGTCCAATCCGGTTCGCGCGTGAGCCTCCGGAGGAACAATCGGAGGATGAAGACACCGGTCGTGGCCGAGCTGCCGTCCAGGCGCATCCGCCGGCAGCGACGGGAGTCGCGGGTCAAGCGTGCCCAAGCGGCCGCCGTCCTGGTCTCCTATCGCCGCCGGACCGCCAGCGGCGATGCCCGGCTCGCGACCGCCCTCACGCGGTGGGTCGGCCGATAGAGCCGGCCGACCCGCCACCCTCTTTGGACCCCCCGCGATCAGTGTCCGCGGCGCATCTGCCCGATCCGCCCCGCGACGCGCCGCGGCAGCCGGTGCGCCTCGGCCAGCGCGAGCGCGTCGCGCTGCGCACGCAGCCGTGACGACTCGGCGTGCAGCAGGCGCACCTGGTGGCGCAGCGCCTCGACCTCGCGCGGCTCGCGCGCCGCGTCGATGCGCTCGAGCAGCGCCGGCGTGACATCGACCCCCGAGCGCCGCCGCAGCAGCACGAGGCCGTGCTCGCGCGGCGCGCTGCCCTCGCGCATCTGCACGATGTCGAACGCGCGGCCCCAGTGCTCGCGCAGCCACCACGGCGAGTGGAAGACCGTCGGCCCGCCGAGCTCCCAGCCCTGGCCGTGGTCGAGGACGGTCATGCCGATGCGGTCCGGCTCCCAGGCCTGGTCGGTCCACGCCTCGTACATCGCGCCGCCGAGGAACGAGATGAGCGCCAGCCCGTCGGGCCGCAGCACCCGGTGCAGCTCCGCCAGCCAGCCGGCCCAGTGATCGGTGAGATGCGTGAAGACCGAGACCGACCAGACGAGGTCGAAGGACCCCGCGGGCTGGTCGAGCGGCGGCGCCGGACCGTTCGTGAACGCCTGCAGCGGCGGGCGCAGCTCGGCGTTGATCCACTCGATCGAGGGCGCGTCGATGTCGCAGCCCCACAGCTCGCAGACCTCGGCCTCGGGCAGGAAGTGGCGCATCACCTTGCCCGAGCCGCAGCCGAAGTCCAGCACGCGCGCGCCGGGAAACCCGAACCGCACGCCGTCTGACGCCAGCAGCCCCAGGATCGTCGTGCGCGAGTCGCGGCCGACGGCGCGGTAGGACGCGAGCACGTCCGCCGGGTCCGGCACACCGGCGCGCAGCGCCAGCGGGCGCGGGGGCAGCGGGGCTGCCTGCTCTCGGTCGCGCGCCTCGTCGCTCACGCCCGCCAGACTATGCATCCGTGGGAGTCATCACGCTGCACCGCGGCGACATCACGACGGACGCCGAAGCCGACGCGATCGTCAACGCCGCGAACTCCAGCCTGCTCGGCGGCGGCGGCGTCGACGGTGCGATCCATCGCGCCGCCGGGCCGGACCTGCTCGACGAGTGCCGCGGGCTGGGCGGCTGCGACACCGGCGACGCGAAGATCACCGGCGCCGGCCGGCTGCCCGCCGATCACGTCATCCACGCCGTCGGTCCGGTCTGGCGCGGCGGCGAGCACCGCGAGCCGGAGCTGCTGGCATCGTGCTACCGCCGCGCGATCGAGCTCGCCGCCGCGCACGGCTGCGGGCGCGTCGCGTTCCCCGCGATCTCGGCCGGCGTCTACGGCTACCCGCTCGCCGACGCCGCCGCGGTCGCGATCGCGGCGACCCGCGCCGCGCTCGACGAGCACCCGGAGGTCGAGGAGGCCCGCTTCTGGCTGTTCGGCGACGACGCGCTGCGGGCGTTCGAGAGCGCGCTCGCCGCGTGAGCCGGCGGGTCACCGCGGCGATCGTGCTGGCCGGCGGGCAGTCGACGCGCATGGGCCGGCCCAAGGCGCTGCTGGACTGGCACGGCTCGACGCTCGTGCGCCGCGCGGTCGGGCTCGTCGCGCGGGTCGTCGACGGGCCGGTCGTCGTCGTACGCGCGACGGGTCAGGCGCTGCCCGCGCTGCCGCCCGGCACCGAAGTGGCCGACGACGCGCGCGAGGCGCGCGGACCGCTGCAGGGGATCGCGGCCGGCCTGCACGCGCTCGGCGGTCGCGCCGAGATCGCGTTCGTCACAGGCGTCGACGCCCCGCTGCTGCACCCGGCGCTCGTCGCCCACGTCATCGCGTCGCTCGGCCCCGACGACGACGTCGCGCTGCCGCAGGCGCACGGCTTCGCCCACCCGCTCGCCGCCGCGTACCGCACCGCCACGGTCGCGCCGCTGATCGACGAGCTGCTCGCCGCGGACTCGCTCGGCACCCGGCCGCTCATGCGCCGCTGCCGCGTGCGCCGCCTCGACGAGGCGGCGCTGCTGGCCGACCCCGCCGTCGCCGCGCTCGACCCGCAGCTGCGCTCGCTGGAGAACCTCAACGAGCCCGCCGCGTACGCGGCCGCGCACGCGCGCCCGGAGCCGCCGGTCACGGTCGAGGCGCGCGGCACGGTCCGCGCCGCGACGCTCGCGCGCGCCGGCCTCGGCGACGTCCCCGCGCTCGTCAACGACCGTCCGGTGAGCGATCCGCAGGAGCCGCTCGCCGCCGGCGACGTCGTGCGCGTCGCCGGCGATCCGCACGGTGACGCCCGCGGGCCGAGCGGGTAACGTCGCGGCCATGCGCCGCGTCACCGTCGTCGCCGCCATCGGGCTGCTGCTCGCCGCCACCGCCGCCCTCGCCGCCACCAGCCCGCGCACGATCCGCTGGGCCAACGGCAAGGTCACCCACATCGGGACGATGCGGACGAACGGCTCGCCCACGCTGACGCGCGCGATCCGCGCGTTCGGGACGCCGTCGCGCCGGCGCCTCAGCGGCCGCGAGCTCTGCCGCGTCGACTGGAACGCGCTCGGCCTGCGGGCGAACTTCGTCAACCTCGGCGGCGCGCGGCCCGGCCAGACGACCTGCACGCCCGGCGTCGGCAAGCTGCAGACCGCCACGATCCGCGGGACCGGCTTTCGGACCCCGCGCGGCCTGAAGGTCGGCGACAGCACCGCGCGGCTGCGTGAGCTGCACCCCGGCGCGCGGCTGCGCGAACGCAGCTGGTGGCTGGCGACCGTGCCGAACCCGTTCGGCGCCGCGGGCGACCGGATGGCGATCGTGCGGGCGAACACGAAGGCCGGCAAGGTCGCCAACTTCGTGCTCTGGATCGGCGCCGCCGGCGAGTAGGACGCCGCGATCGCAGGCCGCCGAGCCGCCTGCGCGTGGTACTTTGCGCCCCTCAGCCATGGCCGCACGCCGCCGTCGCGGCGGCGGTCGGGCGTCAGCTTCACCACCGATCACCGCGCGCCGGCCCGCGTCCCGCGAGTGCCTGCGGCGCCGTCGAAACGAGGTCCTTCGCATGAGTGCACAGCCGACGATCGCCAGCGAGCCCGTCCAGGTGGGCGGGCCGTACTGGGAGGAGCTGTCGGTCGGTGACCTCTACGTCGAGTTCCCCGCGCTGACCCTCAACGAGGGCCACGCCGCGCTGCACCAGTCGATCGTCGGCGACCGCCTGCGCCTGGCGCTCGACGCGCACCTCTCCGAGCAGGTGGCGGGCCGCCGCATCGCCCACCCGATGCTCGTCTGCGACGTCTCGATCGGCCAGTCGACGCTGCCCACCCAGCGCGTCATCGGCAACCTCTTCTACCGCCGGCTCATGCTGCGCCGGCTGCCGGCGATCGGCGACACGCTGCGCACGACGACCGAGATCGTCGCGCTGAAGCGCAACACGATCAAGGAGGGCCGCAAGCCGACCGGCCTGGCGGTGCTGCACATCGTCACCCAGGACCAGGAGGATCGCGCGGTCCTCGACTACTGGCGCTGCGCGATGCTGCCGATCCGCGACCTCGACGCCTCCCAGCCGCACGCCGACGACCTCGACCGGTTCCCCGCCGACCTGCCGCCCGACGCGCTCGCCGCGACGCTCGACGGCCTCGACCTCGACGTCTACCGCGACCGGGTGCCCGGCACGCACTTCGCCGGCCTCACCGCGCCCACGACGTGGGTGCTCGACGGCGGCGACAGCGTCACCGCCGCGCCCGAGCTCGTGCGCCTGTCGCTGAACATCGCCAAGGCCCACTCCGACCCGGGCTCGCACTCGTCGGGCAAACGCCTCGTCTACGGCGGGCACACGATCGGCATCGCCGCGTCGCATCTGACGAAGGTGCTGCCCAACCTCGTGACGATCATCGGCTGGCATCACTGCAACCACCTCGCCCCGGTCTTCGAGGGCGACGTGCTGCGCAGCACCGTGCATCTGGAGGGCACCGAGGCGCTGCCCGACGGCGGCGGCCTCGTGACGCTGCGCATCGAGGTCGCGGCACAGCGCGCCGACGGCGCGCTGGACGACGTCCTGGACTGGCGACTTGTGGGAGCGATGGCATGAGCGAGGCAATCCTCAGCGGAATCCGCGTGATCGAGGGCTCGGCGTTCGTCGCCGCGCCGACGGCGGGCATGACGCTCGCCCAGCTCGGCGCCGACGTCATCCGCTTCGACGCGCCCGGCGGCGGCCTGGACTGGAAGCGCTGGCCGCTGACCGCGTCCGGCGACAGCCTGTTCTGGTCGGGTTTGCAGAAGGGCAAGCGCTCGATCGAGATCGACCTGCGCTCCGAGGAGGGCCGCGAGCAGCTCTCGCAGCTCATCACGATGCCCGGGCCGGGCAACGGCATCTTCCTGACGAACTTCCCCGCCCGCGGCTGGATGAGCTACGAGAAGCTCAAGGAGCGCCGCGAGGACCTGATCATGGTCGTCATCACGGGCAACCACGACGGCTCGTCGGAGGTCGACTACACGGTCAACCCCGCGGTCGGATTTCCCGAGGCGATGGGGCCGCGCGACTCGGCGGTGCCGACGAACAACCTCATCCCGGCGTGGGACATCGCGCTGGGCGGTCTCGCCGTCGTCGGCCTGCTCGCCGCGCTGCGCCACCGCGACCTGACCGGCGAGGGGCAACTCGTCGAGATCGCGCTGGCGGACGTCGCGATGGCGACCGTCGGTCACCTCGGCCGCATCGCCGAGGTCCAGCTCGAGGGCCGCGACCAGCCGCGCGACGGCAACTTCCTCTATGGCGCGTTCGGGGCCGATTTCCCGACGGCCGACGGGCGCCGGGTCATGGTCGTCGGGCTCACCGGCCGCCAGTGGAAGGCGCTCAAGGAGGCGACCGGCACCGAGGAGCTCTTCGACAAGGTCGCCGAGGCGACGGGTCACGACCTGCGCGGCGAGGCCGGGCGCTACAAGGCCCGCGACCTCATCCGGGAGCTGCTCACGCCGTGGTTCGCGGAGCGCACGCTCGAGCAGATCCGCGAGACGTTCGCCGGCACCGGCGTGTCGTGGGGCCCGTACCAGACCTTCAAGCAGCTCGTCGAGGAGGACCCGCGCTGCTCGGAGGCCAACCCGATGTTCTCGACGGTCGAGCATCCGGTCGGCACGTACCTCACGCCGGCGTCGCCGTTGAAGTTCTCCCGGAGCGGCCGGCTGCCGGCGCGGCGGTCGCCGCACCTGGGCGAGCACACCGACGACGTGCTCGGCCTGCTCGACGAGGCCGAGGCGGCTCAGCCCGCCTCGTAGGCCTCGAGCAGCCGCAGCCAGACCTCGCTGCGGGTCGGGAACGCGGGCACGCAGTCCCACAGCCGCTCGATCGGCACCTCGCCGACCACGGCGATCGTGGCCGCCTGCAGCCACTCGCCGACCTCGTAGCCGACGAACGTGGCGCCGACGACGACGTCGCGTGTACTGTCCACGACGAGCTGTGATGTACCGCCGGTGGAGCGGCCGACGAAGCTCGCGCCGGCGGTGGCGTCGGTGGCGACCGAGACGGTTCGCACCGCGAGGCCGGCCTCCCGCGCACCCGCCTCGGTCAGGCCGACCGCGGCGACCTGCGGGTCGGTGAAGATCACGCGCGGCGAGCGCGGGCCGCTCTGCGTCATGCGCGCGGTCTCGTCGCCGTCGATGACGAGGCTCGCGACGCGCGCCTCGTACTTGCCCATGTGTGTCAGCAGCGCGCAGCGGTTGGCGTCGCCGATCGCGTAGAGCCAGTCGTGGCCCGGCACGCGCATGCGGTCGTCGACCGGCAGGTACTGGCCGGGCTCCAAGCCGACGGTCTGCAGTCCGAGATCGCCGGTGGCCGGGCGCCGGCCGGCCGCGACGAGCAGCTCGTCGCCGATCAGCTCGCGGCCGTCGTCGAGCGTCAGCGTCACGGCGCCGCCGGGCTGCGGCCGCGCGACGGCGGTGACCCGCACGCCGCTGTGGATCGCGACACCGTGCTCCGCCAGCGCCGCGCAGATCGCCTCGCCGGCGAACGGCTCCTCGCGGGCGAGCACCCGCGGGCCGCCCTCGACCAGCGTCACGGCCGAGCCCAGCGACGCGTAGGCCTGCGCCATCTCGACGCCCACGACCCCGCCGCCGAGCACGAGCAGCCGCGACGGCACCGTCGGGCTCGTCGTCGCCGCGCGGTTCGTCCACGGTTGCGCCTCGGCGAGCCCCGGGATCGGCGGCATCGCGGCATCGCTGCCCGTCGCGATGACCACGGCGCGCCGCGCGTGAAGCTCCTCCTCCCCCACCCGCACGCGCCGCTCCCCGGCCAGCCTCCCGTGACCGCGCACGAGCGTGATGCCGTGCTGCTCCAGCCAGGGCACCTGAGCGGCGTCGTCGAGGTCGTGGACGACCTCGTCGCGTCGGCGCAGCACGGCGCCGGCGTCGAGATCGCCGCTGACCGTCTCGCGCACGCCCGGAACACGTCTGCTCTCGGCCAGCAGCTCGGCCGGGCGCAGCAGCGCCTTGGACGGCATGCACGCATAGAACGAGCACTCCCCGCCGACCAGGTGCGCCTCGACGATCGCCGTGGCGTGGCCGCGGTCGGCCAGCCGCCCCGCGAGCACCTCGCCCGCCGGCCCGGCGCCGATCACGATGACGTCGAACTCGCGCTCGTCCACGATCGGTGCAGCCTACGGGCCGCCGCGCGCGACCGCGAGCCGCGCCACCCGGTCCGCGCCCGCGGGGCGCGGGCTATAATCCGGCGGCCTCGCGGATGTAGCTCAGTTGGCTAGAGCGTCTGCTTGCCATGCAGAAGGTCGAGGGTTCGAGTCCCTTCATCCGCTTTGCCCGAAGGCCCCGCTGCGGCGGGGCTTTCGGCGTTCCGGGCGCGGACACGCGCCCGCCGGGGCGAGACACGGCCGCGTGGCATGCAGGAATCGCCGAATGCACCAGTAAGGTACGAGTTGTGTCTATAACTCTGACGCAGTTGCGCAGCTTCCTCGCCGTCATGCGCGGCGGCTCGGTCACCGCCGCCGCCGACGAGCTCGTCGTCACGCAGCCGTCGGTTTCGGCCGCGGTCGCGGCCCTCTCGCGCGAGCTGGGCACACCGGTCACCGAACGTGAGGGCCGCGGCATCCGCCCGACCGCCGCCGGCACCGCGTTCGCGCCGTTCGCCGCCGACGTCATCGGGCTGCTCGAGGAGGGCCGGCGCGCCGCGCGCGAGGCCGCCCACCTCGCCGACCGCCGCCTGCGCCTGGCCGCCGTGACGACCGCCGCGGAGTCCTTCGTGCCGCCGCTCATGCGCGCCTTTGCCCAGAGCAACGACTCGATCGGCATGACGCTCGCCGTCGGCAACCGCGAGCAGGTGCTCGACATGGTGCTCGATCACCGCGCCGACGTCGCGATCGGCGGCCGCCCGCCGCGCGATCCGCGCGTGCAGGCGACGCCCATCCTGCCCAACGACTTCGTCCTCATCACCGCACCCGACGACGCACACGCCGCGGGCGGCACGGTGGACTCGGGCGAGCTCGAGCGGCGCGTGTGGCTCATGCGCGAGCCGGGCTCCGGCACGCGGATCGTCAACGAGGAGTTCCTCGCCGCGTCCTCGCTGGAGCCGCAGACGCTGACTCTCGGCTCCAACGGCGCGATCAAGCAGGCCGCGCGCGCGGGCCTGGGCATCGCGTTCATCTCGCGCGCCGCCGTCGCGCTGGAGCTCGACAACGGCCTGCTGGCGGCACTGCCGGTGCGTCATCGCCCCGCCTCGCGGCGCTGGTATGCGATGTGCTCGACCGTCGGCCCGCGCCGGGCCGCCGTCGAGCGGTTCATGACGTTCGCGGCGTCCGCCACCGCGCGCGAGGCGCTGGGCGAGTCCTCCGGCGTTCCCGTCCGCGCGAAGTAGCCGGCGGCGCCCTCGCGGCGCGGCCGCGGGTCTACTGCGGCGGCGCCGCGGTGGCCGGCGCCGGCGCGCTGACGCCGTCGGCCCGTCCCTCGCCGCCGAGCGCCACCGTGGCCCGCGCCGTCACGAGGTGGTAGAGCACGATGACCTGCACGATCGCCAGCGACTCCGAGCGATGCAGCTCCGTCCCGACGGTGAACTCGCCGAGGCGCTCCGAGCGCAGGTGGCTGGCGAAGTGCATCCGCTCCCAGACGGATTCCTCGATCTCCGAGCCGCGCGCGGGATCGATGTCGCCGGGCACGTAGAGCGTCTGCTCGGCGTCGGTCTCCTCGATGCGGATGCCGCTGCCGTCCTCGCAGGAGAACTCCGACAGGTCGGGGTGCACGAGGCCCTTGCGCAGGACGATCTCGGCGTCGAGGTGCTCCTGGTCGCCGCGCTTGCCGGGCTTGAAGGAGACGACGATGTCCGACCAGCGCTGCTGCGGGCGGATGTACAGCTCGGAGTCGGGCTCGCGCCTGTCGAGCTCCTCGAGCACCTGGTCGGTCGTGTAGCCGCGCCGCGAGCAGTCGCGCTGGACCTTCCAGGCGCGGCGCAACTCCTCGGGGGGAGCCAGGAAGACGCGCACGTCGTAGCAGCTGCGCAGCGCCTCGGTGTGGTAGCCGAGCAGCCCCTCGATGAGCGTGAACTGCTTGGGCTGCGTGTACACGGGCGGGCCGAACGTGCCGTCCTTGTGCTGGTAGACGGGCTTGAGGATCGCGTTGCCGGCGCGCAGCTCGGCGAAGTGGCGCTCCATGATGTCGATGTAGTTGCAGTCCGGATGCAGCGGCGTGATGTTGTGCTCCGCGCGCTGCCGGCGGTCGTAGCGGTGGTAGTCGTCGGCGGCGACGTGCGTGACGTTGTTCTCGCCGAGCATGCGGACCAGGCCGCGCGACAGCGTCGTCTTGCCGGTCGCGGAGTCGCCGACGACACCGAGGATGATCGGTCGGGGCACGGAGAGGTCTCCTCGAACTAGCTCTGGTTACCTGGGGCGTTCTTGTTCTTGTCGCCGCCGTTCGAGTCTGCCTTCTGGTCCTCGGGCGACTCGCCCTCTTCGTCCCCGAACAGCGAGCTGGCAAGGATATCCTCAGCCTTGATGGTCATGAGGTCTTCCTTGCTCAGGTCGCCGCGGTTGTCGTAGAGACGGCCCGCCTGTCGCATGCGGGCACGGTCGATCGCGTTGCGGATGCTGCGCCCGTACGCGAAGCGGGGCCGCTCGAGGCGTCTGTTGATGTACTCCTCGAACGCCTCACGGGCCTCCGGCTCGAACTGGTACTGCTGCTTCTCCATCATGAGGTCGGCGATCTGCACGAGCTCCTCGGGCGTGAAGTCCGGGAAATGCAGATGGTGCGCCACACGCGAGCCCATACCGGGGTTGGAGCGGAAGAACGTCTCCATCCGATCCTTGTAGCCGGCGAGGACGACGACGAGGTCCTCGCGCTCGGTCTCCATGACCTGCAGCAGGATCTCGATCGCCTCCTGCCCGTAGTCGCGCTCGTTCTCAGGGCGGTACAGGTAGTAGGCCTCGTCGATGAACAGCACGCCGCCCTTGGCGCGCTTGAGCACGTC
>JAUXSD010000205.1 GCA_030681525.1 Solirubrobacteraceae bacterium | reverse complement strand
CTTGCGGTCTTCCATGGCGGCCTCGGTGGCGCGGTCGTCGGCGCGGGTCTCGCCGCGTTCGGTGATCCGCGTCGCGGCGATCTCGGCGACGACGCTGCCGAGGTCGGCGGCGGTCGAGCGGACCGCGCCCGTGCAGCTCATGTCGCCGACCGTTCGGTAGCGGACCGACTCGGTGAAGGGCTGCTCGCCGTCGATCAGCTGCACGTGCTCGCTCATCGCGTAGAGCATCGCGTCGCGCTCGAAGACCTCGCGCTCGTGCGCGAAGTAGATCGACGGGACCTCGAGGCGCTCGACGGCGAGGTATTCCCAGACATCCAGCTCGGTCCAGTTGCTGATCGGGAACACGCGGACCGACTCGCCGCGGCGGATGCGCCCGTTGTAGATGTTCCACAGCTCCGGGCGCTGGTTCTTCGGATCCCAGCCGCCGAAGTCGTCGCGGAAGGAGAAGATCCGCTCCTTCGCGCGGGCGCGCTCCTCGTCGCGGCGCGCGCCGCCGAACGCGGCGTCGAAGCCGTGGCGCTCGATCGCGTCCAGCAGCGTGGTGGTCTGCAACCGGTTGCGCGACGCGCGCGGCCCCGTCTCCTCCGCCACGCGGCCGGCGTCGATCGACTCCTGCACGGACGCCACGATCAGCCGCTCCCCCAGCTCGGCGACGCGGCGATCGCGAAACTCGATCACCTCGGGGAAGTTGTGGCCCGTGTCGACGTGCATGAGCGGGAACGGGAAGCGGCCGGGGCGAAACGCCTTCTCCGCCAGGCGCAGCAGCACGATCGAGTCCTTGCCGCCGCTGAACAGCAGCACCGGCTTGGCCAGCTCGGCGGCGACCTCGCGCATCACGTGGATCGCCTCGGACTCGAGCTCCTGCAGGTGCGTCAGGCGCGCGGTCATGCCGGCACCGGCTCGGCCCGCTCGGCCGGCGGGACGGTCTCGCCGTCGTCGATGGGCTCGACGGACGCCTCGATCGTCGCGGCGGTCCCGGCGATGTCGGGTGGTGGCGGCGCGATCGGGCCGCGCGAGCGCTGCAGCAGGTAGGCGCCGAGGCCGACCGACAGCGGGACGCCGATGAGGACGAGCGGCGGCACGTCGGCGCCGGCCTTGCTCAGCACGCCGAGCGCCGAGGCCAGCAGGACGCAGCCCAGCGCGGGCCGCAGCGCGTTGGCCGGCACCTTGTCGATGAGATGCGCGCCGAGCCAGACGCCGGGCAGCGACCCGATCAGGATCGTGCCCATGAGCAGGAAGTCGACGTTGCCGCTCGCGAAGTGGGCGATGCCGGCGGCCCACAGCAGGATCGCGGCATGAAAGACGTCGGTGCCGACGACGCGGTGCGGCGTGAGCTGGAAGACGAGGATCAGCGCCAGGCCGATGAGCGCGCCGCTGCCGACCGACGTGATGCCGAGGATCAGACCGAGCACCGCGCCGATGACGACGGCGCAGACCTTCGCGCGGGTCGTGCGCTCGACGGTGTGGCGCTCGCGGGCGACGAGCTTGGGCATGAACAGCGCCCGCCCGAGGATCGTCAGCGCGACGATGGTCAGGGCGACGGCGATCGAGATGAGCAGGGTCGGCTCGAAGCTCTTGCCGTAGGCGGTGTGCAGGCGGTCCAGCAGCCAGACCCCGACGAGCGCACCCGGCACGCTGCCGACGGCCAGCCACGCCGAGACGCCGAGGTCGACGGTGCCCTTGCGCCAGTGCCGCCAGCCGCCGAGCGTCTTCGTCACCGCGCCGTAGGCGAGGTCGGTGCCGATCGCGACGACCGGCGGGACGCCGGCGAAGAGGACCAGCAGCGGCGTCATGAGCGAGCCGCCGCCGATGCCGGTGAGGCCGATGAGGATGCCGACCCCGAGGCCGAAGAGGATGACGAGCGGGTCCATCAGCGCGTTGGGTGCAGCCCGCATTCGGACTTCTCGGTGCCGGCCCAGCGTCCTGCGCGCCCGTCGCCGGGCAACGTGCACGGCGCGCAGCCGATCGAGGCGTAGCCCTCGTCGTGCAGCGGGTGGTAGGGCAGGCCGCGCTCGTGGATGCGGCTCCACAGGTCACGCTCGGTCCAGTGCGCCAGCGGGTTGTACTTCGCGATCCCGGCGCGTCTGGCGTCCACCTCGACGAGCTGCGTCTGCGCACGCGTCGGTCCCTGCTCGCGGCGCAGGCCGGTGATCCAGGCGTCGGCGCCGGCCAGCGCACGCTCCAGCGCGGCGACCTTCGCCGATCCGCAGCAGTGCTCCGGGCCCGTCCAGGGCGGGGCGCCGAGCGCGCGCTCGACCTCGATCTCCACGCCGAAATGCTCCTCAAAGAAGCGCCAGGTCGCAAGTGTCTCCCCGAACAGCACGCCGGTGTCGATCGTCACGACGCGAACGTGCGGTGCGAGCGCCAGCAGCTCGTCGAGGATCACCGACTCCTCCTTCTGAAAGGAGCACAGCACGACGAGCCGCTCGTGGGCGGCGGCCCGGCGCAGGGTCTCGGTGAGAGAGCCGGCGACGTCGGTGGTCGTCTCTAGACCGCGCACTCGCCCTCGCCGCGCACGACCGCAAACGGCACGTCGCGGTTCCAGTCGATGAACGTCGTCATCGTCTCCAGTCCGAAGTCGACCGGGAGCGCGAGGTCGCGGACCTGGTCCTCGAACGCCTTCGTCCCGACGCGCGCGGTGAACGCGTTGAACGCCTCGCCGTCCTCGCGCTCGGCCTCGTACCAGCGCAGCCAGCGCTCGACGGCGTCGGGCACGCGCTTGGCCGGCAGGCGCACCTTCAGGCGCTGGCCGTAGACGATCTCGCCGCCCTCGAAGTTGCCCGCCACGTGCGCGACATAGGCCGGGATCGTATGCTCGCCGACCTTGATCGCCGCCCCGTAGAAGCCGATGTTCGCGATGTGGTGCTGGCTGCAGCCGTTCGGGCAGCCGCTCATCTTGATGTGCAGCGCGCGGGTCAGCGGATCGGTGATCTGCATCTCCTGAAGGCGCCGCTGGAGGGCCGCGTTGAGGCCCATCGACGCCGTGATGCCGAGCTTGCACGAGTCGGTGCCCGGGCACGACACGACGTCGGTGATCGTGTCGGGGCCGGCGTCGGCGAGGCCGAGCTCGTCGAGCGCCTGCCACACCTCGTAGACCGTCTCGTCGCGCACCCAGCGCAGCAGGAAGTTCTGGTGCACGGTCGTGCGCATGAACCCGCCGCTGTAGCGGCGCATGATCTCGGCGATCCCGCGCAGCTGGTCGGGCGTCAGGTCGCCGCGGGTGACCTTGACGTGGACCGTCGAGTAGCCGTGCTGGCGCTGGGCCTGGACGTTGTCGGCGCAGAAGCGCTCGTAGGCGGTGCCGTCGCCGTTGGCCGAGGCAAACGTCTGGGGCGGCGCGGGCGCCAGCGCCTCCTCGTCGACGTCGAAGCGCAGGCCCGCGACGTCGAAGTCGCGCTCGGCGACCCAGTCGCCGGCCAGCTCCTCGTCGACCATCTCGCGAAAGGCGTCCATCCCGACCTTGTCGACGAGCACCTTGATGCGGGCGCGGGCGCGGTTGATGCGCAGGAAGTCCTGCCGGTCGAAGATCCGAAAGCAGGCCTCGGCGACCTTGAGGTACTCGCCGTCGTCGAGGCCGACGAACTCGTAGAGCGTGGGCGCGACGCGCGGCATGATCGACGTGCCGCCGCCGACGCGGACCTCGACGCCGCGGACGCCGTCGCGCTCGCGGGCCAGGAAGGCGATGTCGTGGATGCCGGTCAGCGAGCGGTCGGCGTCGGGCGCGCCCTCGAACGCCGTCTTGATCTTGCGCGGCATCATCTGCGTCGTCGGATGGCGCACGAAGTAGCGCACGTAGGCGCCGGCGTAGGGCGTGAGGTCGAAGACCTCGTCCGCGCAGACGCCCGCCCACGGGTCGCCGGTGACGTTGCGCACCGTGTTGCCGCAGCCCTCGCGCGAGGACAGGCCGGCGTCGGACAGTTCCCGGATGGCGGCCGCCGCGTCGGGCAGCGGGACGTGGTGCAGCTGGATGTTCTGGCGCGTCGTGATGTGCCCCTTGTTCAGCGGCACGTACTTCTCGATGACCTCGGCGAACGCGTCGAGCTGGTCGGGCGTGATGCCGCCCCAGGGCAGCTTCACGCGGATCATCTGCACCGCGGCCTGGCGCTGGCCGTACACGCCCTGCTTGAGACGGAACTTGATGAACTCCGTCTCGTCGATGTCGCCGCGCAGGAAGCGCTGGGACTCCGTGTCGAAATCGTCGAACTCGCGCTCGATGATCGGGATGATGTGGCCGGGGACATCCTCGCGAACCTCGGGGTTCTCGAGTGTCCCTGGGCGGCCGGCGGACGTGGTGGGCTCCATGCGGGGTCTCAGTGCTCCGTGGTGGCGGACAACGGCGAGGCGGGGATGATACAGGCTAATTCCAATCCGGATTTGGGAATTGCGCTGCGCGGACCGTTGTCGTACTCCGCCGGCGCCGCGCGGGCGCGTCAGTAGCCTGCAATCCATGCCCGAGCTTGCCCTCCTCGATCACGCCGCCGTTCTCGCCGCGGTCTCGCCGGCGGCGGCAATCGAGGCCACCCGTGAAGGCTTCTTGCGCCACCACTGCGGCGAGTGGGTCATGCCGGCGAAGGTCTATCTCGACAGCCCGCCCTACGGCGACTTTCGTGCGATGCCCGCCCGCGGCGGCGACCTCGCGCTGCTGAAGTGGGTCACCTCGTTCCCCGGCAACCCGGCGCACGGGCTGCCGACCGTCAGCGGCGTGGTCTGCCTGTCCGACGCGCGCACCGGCGTGCCGCTGGCGATCCTCGACGCCCGCGCCGTCACCGCGCTGCGCACCGGCGCCGTCGCGGCCGTCGCGGCGCTGGCGCTGGCGCGCGAGGACGCGCGCACCGTGGGAATCGTCGGCTGCGGGCTGCACGGCGCCTGGACGGCGCGCTGCCTCGCCGCCGCGGGCTACGGGCAGGGCGTCTGCTACGACCCCCGCGCGGAGGCCGCCGCCGCGCTGGCACAGGAGCTCGGCTGGGACGTCGGCGACCTGCCCGCGGCGCTGGCCTGCGACGTCGTCAACTGCATCACGCCGGGCTCGGCGATCGTCGTCGAGCGCGACGACCTCGCGCCCGGCCGCCACCTGAACATGCTCGGCGCCGACGGCTCGGGCAAGGCCGAGGCGAGCATCGACGCGGTGGTCGCCTGCGCGCTGTTCTGCGATGAGTGGGAGCAGGCCTCGCACGGCGGCGAGCTGGCCGGCGCGGTGGCCGCGGGGCGCGTCGTGCGCGAGCAGGTCACGCCGCTCGGCGCCGTGCTGGCCGGCGACGCGCCGGGCCGTAGCGGGCCGGACGCGACGACGCTCTTCGACTCGACCGGGCTGGCGATCCAGGACCTGGCCGTGGCCGCCGCGGCGCTGCGCGCCGCGCAGGCCGGCGAGGTCCCGGCGGGCCGCATCACGCTGTAGCGGGCGGTCGCGTCCCGTCGTGGCGAGCCGAGTGCGGATATCGCACCGGGCGCGCCAGGACCGGTGGCGGCGGGCTGCTCGCGCTGTGGGAGCGCCTCCCGGCTGGGCCTTCTTCAGAAGGGCAGCAGCGGAACGTCGCCCAGCAGCGCCCAGGCCACGAACGCGGCCACGGCGAGGGCGGTGGCGATCCCGGTGATGATGCGCTGCGTCGTGGTCGTCTCCTGCGCCTTGCGCCTGGCGTTCTCGCCCTGCATGAGCGCGCGCTCGAGCAGGCCCTCGGCCCACACGAACTCGAGTGACAGCATCGCCAGGCCGATCGGGATGACGATGAGCGCCGGGCCGGGCAGCACGAGCATCAGCAGCCCGGCGATGAGGACGGTGAAGCCGGCGATCGTGTAGAGCATCCGGACGAGCAGGCCGCGCTGGCGATGGCGCTCGCGCTGCGCTTCCAGGCGCTGGACGATCCTGGGCTTCGGGGAATCTGCCGTGGCCACAGCCACCTCAGCGTAGATGGTCGGAGTTGTCACGGAAGCGGTTACGCCGGCTGGGCGGCGACCGGATCACCGGTCGTCGACGCGGGCTCGGCGGCGCCGGCGGCGGCGGCCGGCGGCACGGCGGACGGGATGAAGGTCATCGCGCGCTCGGCCAGCGCCGTGATCGTCAGGCTCGGGTTGACGCCGACGTTCGCCGGGACGACCGAGCCGTCGCAGACGAGCAGGTTCTCGTAGCCGAAGACGCGGTGGCGGGCGTCGACGACGCCCTCGTCGCGCGAGCGGCCGATCACCGCGCCGCCGAGGATGTGGGCGGTCGTCGGGATGCTCGCCAGCGTCTCCATGATCGAGCTCTGCGGCACGCCGCCGATCTGGGCGGCCATCCACTCGGCGGCCTCGTTGGCGATCGGGATGAACGTCGGCATCGGCTTGTTGGGGTCCTGCTCGGTCTGCAGGCGCATCGTGCCGCGCCGGCCCGGCCGCGGACGCAGCGCGATCGCGTTGTCGAGCGTCTGCATGACGAGCAGGATGATCGTGCGCCGCGACCACGCGCGCGGGTTCTGCAGCTTGGCGAAGCGCACGGGGTGGCGCAGCATCGCGGCGAGGAACTTCAGCGGGCGCGTGAGCTTCGTGCCGTCGCCCACCAGCAGCGTGTGCAGCAGGCTCATCGAGTCGCCCGCGTGGCCGTAGCTGACGGTCTCGATGTGGGTGTTCTCGTCGGGGTAGATCGAGCCCGAGATGGCGATGCGCTTCGTGTAGTCGACGCTGTCGTCGGGCGCGGTGACGGCGAGGATCGCCTCGCTGTTGGTGCGCACGAGCTCGCCGAGGCGGTGCGAGACGTTCGGCAGCGAACCGTTGTGGCGGCAGCGCTGCAGCAACTTGTTCGTGCCCAGCGCGCCGGCGGCGAGCACCACGTTGCGCGTGGTGATCGAGCGCCGGCGCTTGCGCAGCCAGGCGCCGGTGCGCTCGGTCGTGACCGTATAGCCGTCGGAGCCGTCGCGGGCGCCCAGCGGGCGGACGTCGACGACCTCGCGCTCGGCGAGGATGCGGCAGCCGGCGCGTTCAGCCAGCCAGAGGTAGTTCTTGACCAGGGTGTTCTTGGCCCCGACCGGACAGCCGACCATGCAGCGCCCGCAGGCGATGCAGCCGGTGCGGACCGGTCCGGCGCCGCCGAAGAACGGGTCGTCCACCGTCTCGCCGGGCGGGCCGAAGAAGACGCCGACGCGCGTCTTGGCGTACGTCTTGTCGGCGCCGATGTGGCGGCCGAAGTCGCGCAGCAGGTCGTCGGCGGGGTCGTCGGTCAGGACCGTGGTGACGCCGAGCATGCGCTCGGCCTCCTCGAAGTGGGGCGCCAGCGCCGCCTGCCAGTCCTCCTCCAGGCCGGCCCACTGCGGGTCGGAGTAGAAGCGCGGCCGCGCGCGGTAGAGCGTGTTGGCATAGCCGAGGCTGCCGCCGCCGACCCCCGCGCCGCTGAGGATCGAGACCGTCTTGAACAGCGACAGGCGGAAGATGCCGCGCATGCCCAGGCGCGGGGCGAAGAAGTAGCGCCGCACGTCCCACGTCGAGCGCGGGAACTCGTCGTCGGCGAAGCGCCGGCCCGACTCGATGACCGCCACCCGGTAGCCCTTCTCGGTCAGCCGGTGCGCCGCGACGCTGCCGCCGAAGCCCGACCCCACGACGACGTAGTCGAGGTCGTACTCGGGGTCGTCCTCGGGGTCGCGGGCGGTCGAGGCCATGGCCTGTCCAGCCTAGCGGGAACGTGACGGGGGCGTCAACTTTGCCCCGCGGCCGAGCGCGCGAGTGCTGCTCGGCACGAACGTTCGGCCCCGAGCCGTCAGCCGCCCGCCACCGTCAGCAGCGCCGCGGGCGTGCCGTCGAGCCCCGGCGACGGCGCGATCGGCTCCGCCCCCGGCGCGGGCGCGCGCCAGCGCAGCACGGTGAACGTCTCGCCGTCGGTGCGGGCCGCGAGCGTGTACCCGCCGGCCGGAGCGGGCGGGTCGGCCGGCCGCGGCGGCTGCGGCCGCTCGCCGGGCAGCCGCACCGGCAGCGCGACGTAGTCGATCTCCGCGGTCGTGAAGGTCGGCGGCGTCGCCGGCCGCAGCGCGGGCAGGTAGTAGCGCAGCGGCGTCAGCGCCGAGTCCGGGGTGGCGACGATCAGCCGCGGCTCGCCGATCGGCCCGAGCGCGCGGACCGCCGCGCGCCAGTCGTCGCGCTGCAGCTCGGGGCTGCGGGCGACGCCGGCGACCGCCACCGCGCCCGCCGCGCAGGCGACGGCGAGGCCGGCCGCGACGGCCCGCGGGCGCCCCTGCGCGACGGCCGCGAGCCCGGCCGCGACGAGCACGCAGACCAGCGCCAACGCGCCCAGGACGTTGCGCGTGATGAGGTGGTCCTCGCCCGCCAGGGCGGCCAGGACCGGCAGCGCCAGCGCCGCCCCCGTGAGCCCCGCCAGCAGCCCAATCTCGTTACGCGCGCGCGGGACAACCTGCGCCGGCGCCAGAGGCCGGCGGTCGCGCAGCGTCGCCAGGCCCACCACGCCGAGCAGCGCCGCGAGCGCGGTCAGCGCGATCAGCAGCGGCTCCAGCGGGGCGTCGTAGCCGACGAGAAACTGCTTGGGCACCTGCGCCAGACGGGTGGCCAGCGAGCTGTCGCCAATGAACGCGGCGCCGCCGTTCGCGCGCTGGTCGAGCGCCAGCGGCGCCAGCGCGAGCCCGGCCGCGGCCGGCAGCACGAGCGCCGTCGCGCGCTCGCGCAGGCCCGGCAGGCGCAGCGCGAGCCAGAGCCCCTGCGGGGCGACGAGGAAGATCGCGTAGTAGTGGGTGGCCAGCGCGAGCGCGGCGACGGCGCCCCAGGCCAGCGCGGCCCGCGCGCGGCGCGGCTGCTCCAGCGCCCGCAGCCACAACAGCGCCGACAGCGCGCCCAGCAGCGCCAGCAGGGCGTAGGCGCGGGCCTCCTGGCTGAACCAGACGAGCATCGGGTTGAACGACACGAGCGCGGCCGCCGCGAGGCCGGCGGGGGCGCCGCCGACCCGCCGTCCCAGGACCCAGACGACGGCGATCGTCACCGTGCCGAACACCGCCGACAGCGAGCGCAGGCCGACCTCGCCGGTGCCGGCCAGCTGGGTCCACAGCCACGCGAGCGCGTAGTACAGCGGCGGCGTCGACTCGCTGTCGGGGATCGCCCTCAGCATCTCGCCGAGGTCCATCCGCAGCAGCTGGGCGGTGACCGCCTCGTCGTACCAGAGGCTCTGCGCGTCGAGCGTCGCGAACCGCAGGGCGGCGCCGGCGACGAGCACCAGCGCCAGTACGCGGTGGGTCACAGCGGGATGTTGCCGTGCTTGCGCTTGGGGCGCTCGACGCGCTTGGTCTGCAGGGTCTCGAGCGCGGCGATGAGCTTGGGCCGCGTCTCGTGGGGGATGATCACGTCGTCGACGTAGCCGCGCTCGGCGGCGGAGTACGGGTTGGCGAAGCGCGCGCGGTAGTCGTCCATGAGCCGCTCGCGACGCTCCTCGGGCGTCGGCGAGCCGGCGATGTCGCGCCGGTAGATGATGTTCACGGCGCCCTCCGGACCCATCACCGCGACCTCCGCCGTCGGCCAGGCGAGGTTGAGGTCGGCGCCGATGTGCTTGGAGGCCATCACGACGTACGCGCCGCCGTAGGCCTTGCGGGTGATGATCGTGATCTTCGGCACGGTCGCCTCGGCGAACGCGTACATGAGCTTCGCGCCATGGCGGATGATCCCGTCCCACTCCTGCGTCACGCCGGGCAGGAAGCCCGGCACGTCGCAGAAGACGACGAGCGGGACGTTGAACGCGTCGCACGTGCGCACGAAGCGCGCGGCCTTGACGCTCGCGTCGATGTCGAGCACGCCGGCGCCCGACGCCGGCTGGTTGGCGACGATCCCCACCGCGTAGCCGTCGAGGCGGGTGAAGCCGCACACGATGTTCGGCGCGAAGTCCTCGTGGACCTCGTAGAACTCGCCGTCGTCGACGATCATCCGCACGACGAGCCGCACGTCGTAGGGCTTGTTCGCGTTCGCCGGCACGACCTCGTCGAGCTCGGACTCCATCCGCAGCGGATCGTCGGTCGGCAGCACGCGCGGCGTCGGCTCGAGGTTGTTGGACGGCAGGAAGCTGAGCAGGTAGCGGGCGTCCTGCAGGCAGGCCTCCTCGTCCTCGCAGGCGAAGTGCGCGACGCCCGATCGCGAGCTGTGCGTCATGGCCCCGCCGAGCTCCTCGAACTCGACCTGCTCGCCGGTCACCGTGCGGATCACCTCGGGCCCGGTGATGAACATGTGCGAGATGCCCTTGACCATGAAGACGAAATCTGTGATCGCGGGCGAGTACACGGCGCCGCCGGCGCAGGGACCCATCACGAGGCTGATCTGCGGGATCACGCCCGAGCAGTTGACGTTGCGCATGAAGACCTCGCCGTAGCCGCCCAGCGAGACGACGCCCTCCTGGATCCGCGCGCCGCCCGAGTCGTTGATGCCGACGACCGGGCAGCCGATCTTCGCGGCCAGGTCCATGACCTTGCACATCTTCTCCGACATGACCTCGCCGAGCGATCCGCCGAACACCGAGAAGTCCTGCGAGAAGACGCACACGCGGCGGCCGTCGACCGTGCCGTGGCCGGTCACGACGGCGTCGCCCCAGGGGCGCTTGCGCTGCATCTCGAAGTCGTGCGTGCGGTGGCGCGTGAACGTGTCGAGCTCCTGGAACGAGCCCGGGTCGAGCAGCTTCTCGACGCGCTCGCGCGCGCTGAGGCGGCCGCGGTCATGCTGCTTGCGCTCGGCCTCGCGCTTCGTGTGGCCGGCGGCCTCGCGCAGCTCCTGTAGCTGGGCGAGCTTGCCCTCGTACGTGGCCGGAGCCTTCTGGCGCTTCGACATGCCCCAGAGGGTAGTGGCGCAGGGGCGAGCGAGGAGGGACCGGGGGGCGGAAGGCGGCACGCGCCTCACCCCGGGCGTTCGTGCCCGGGGCAAGGCTCTGGCCCACAGAGGGAGGGGTCAGCCGAGGAGCAGGGAAGACCCGTCGCCGCGAGATCGCACCGTGCCGCTTGCGCGACCGCCCTCCCAGGCGACGGTGGTCTCGGGCGGCGACTTCACCGGCCGTCGTTGCGGTGGATCAGCTCATTGCTTCGAGGTTCGCCCGCCGCGCGCGGAGTCCTGCCGGCCCGAGCGCGAGTCAGACGCCCGGCTTGGCGACCATGAGGAAGATGGCGACCACGACGAGCACGAGCGAGAGGGCGCCGAACAGCCGCGCCTTGCGCGCCTCGCGCGCATACTCCGCGCTGCCCGTCTCGCCGCGCTCGGCCAGCTCGGCGAGGCGCAGGTCGGTCGGCGCGAAGACCGCACCACCGAGCCCGAACAGGACGAACAGGATCGCGAACGTCGCGCCGATCCAGGGCTCGTCGAAGCTCCAGCGGTCGAACGTCAGGTACAGGCCGGCCAGCAACACGACGGTCATCGCCGGGACGATCACCCGGCGCCCGAGCGCGACCTGCAGACGGTGCAGCGCCGCGACGTCGGCGGGGCTGGCCCGGCGCACCTGGGCATCCATGACCGGGTAGGCGAACATCACGCCGAACGCGACGACGACGGCGAGGATGTGGACCGTCAGGACGACGTCGTAGAACGTGATCGCCAGCGCCAGCATGGCCAGAGCGTCTCAGGTCCGCCCGACGGCATCTGGCATCGTGGCCCGCCGCGTGTCGGCATCCGGGCCGGTACCTCAAGTCGCGCACACCCGCCGTCGATGACGCCGCATGATCGGCAGAACCCTCCTCGTCGCGCTCGTCGCTGCGATCGCGGCGCTCGCCGCGGCACCCGCCGCCAACGCCCAGGCGCGCTGCACGCTGCTGATCTTCTGCACGCCGGCGCCACCCACGCCGCCGCCGCCCGCGCCACCCGCCGACCCTGCCCCGGCGCCGCCCGCCGACCCCGCGGCTCCGGCCGCCGGCGGGCGCGTGCTGCCGCCCAGCGTCCC
>JAUXSD010000202.1 GCA_030681525.1 Solirubrobacteraceae bacterium | reverse complement strand
GGCGTCGGCAAGACCGCCGTCGTCGAGGGCCTCGCCCAGCGGATCACGACGTCCGACGTCCCCGAGCTGCTCATGGGCAAGCAGATCTACACGCTGGACCTGGCCGCCCTGGTCGCCGGCTCGAAGTACCGCGGCGAGTTCGAGGAGCGCCTCAAGAAGGTGATGAAGGAGATCACCCAGCGCGGCGACATCATCCTGTTCATCGACGAGTTGCACAACCTCGTCGGAGCCGGTGCGGCCGAGGGCGCGATCGACGCGGCCTCGATCCTCAAGCCGGCGCTCGCCCGTGGCGAGCTGCAGACGATCGGCGCGACGACGCTCGAGGAGTACCGCAAGTACCTCGAGCGCGACAGCGCGCTCGAACGTCGCTTCCAGCAGATCCGCGTCGAGCAGCCGTCGACGGAGGAGACCGTGCAGATCCTCAAGGGCCTGCGCGACCGCTACGAGCAGCACCACAAGGTCAACATCACCGACGAGGCGCTCGAGGCCGCGGCGGAGCTCGCCGACCGCTACATCTCCGACCGCTTCCTGCCCGACAAGGCGATCGACCTCATCGACGAGGCCGCGTCGCGCATGCGGATCAAGTCGATGACCTCCCCGCCCGTGTACCGGGACCTCGAGGAGGAGATCGAGACGACGCGGCGCGAGAAGGAAGCCGCGATCGAGGCCCAGGAGTTCGAGAAGGCCGCCAACCTGCGCGACGCCGAGCGGCGCCTGACGCAGAAGAAGCGCGAGCTCGAGGAGCAGTGGGAGGCCGGCGAGGCCGAGACCGAGCGCCCGTCGATCGGCGAGGAGGAGATCGCCGACATCGTCTCGATGTGGACCGGCATCCCGGTCTTCAAGCTCACCGAGGCGGAGACGGCCAAGCTCATGCGCATGGAGGAAGAGCTCCACAAGCGCGTCATCGGCCAGCAGGCCGCCGTCGAGGTCATCTCGAAGGCGATCCGCCGCTCCCGCGCGGGCCTGAAGGATCCGAAGCGGCCGACCGGCTCGTTCGTGTTCCTCGGACCGTCGGGCGTCGGCAAGACCGAGCTCGCCCGCACGCTCGCCGAGTTCCTCTTCGGCGACGAGGACGCGATGATCCGCGTCGACATGTCGGAGTACATGGAGAAGCACTCCGTGTCCCGGCTCGTCGGCTCGCCTCCGGGCTACATCGGCTTCGACGAGGGCGGCCAGCTCACCGAGGCGGTGCGGCGCAAGCCGTACTGCGTGCTGCTGCTCGACGAGATCGAGAAGGCGCACCCGGACGTGTTCAACATCCTCCTGCAGATCCTCGAGGACGGCCGCCTGACCGACTCGCAGGGCCGCACGGTGGACTTCCGCCACGCGATCGTGATCATGACGTCGAACATCGGCGCGTCCGAGATCGCCCGCAACACGCCGCTGGGCTTCGCCGTCTCAGACGACGAGACAGGCATCACGTACGACGACATGAAGAACCGGATCATGGGCGAGCTCAAGAAGGTCTTCCGTCCTGAGTTCCTCAACCGGATCGACGACGTCATCGTGTTCCACAAGCTCCAGAAGGACGAGATCAAGCAGATCGTCGACCTCCTGCTGCGGCGGATCCGCGAGTCGATGGCCGAGCGGGGGCTGCAGCTCGAGCTCACCGACGAGGCCAAGGACCTGCTCGTCGACAAGGGCTGGGATCCCGCCATGGGCGCCCGTCCGCTGCGCCGGGCGATCCAGCGCTACATCGAGGACCCGCTGGCCGACTTCGTCCTGCGCGCCGAGCTCACCGCCGGCGCGACGGTCATGGTCGAGAAGGCGCCCGAGGAGGACGACCGCGAGGTCACCCTCACGGTCGTCGAGCCGAGCAAGGTGCCGGCTGCCGTCGGCGGCGGGACCGCCGACGCGGCCACCGGCGCCGGCGAGGAGGAGGGCCCGGCCGAGCCCGGCGGAGCCCTGGACCAGCCGACGCTCGAGGAGCCGACCGAGGGCTGACGCCTTCGGGCAACGAGATGTGATCGGGGGCGGCCTACGGGCCGCCCTCGGTCGTGGTTGAGGCTTGATGCTGCAGACCTGCGCGCGCGGATCGTCACGGTTGAAGGCGCTGGGTCAGTCGATGCTGGTAGATATCCCTCGCGTCCGCGGCGGACAGCAGACACGGCGCTAGAAGTTGGCGACCGCGCCGCTGGATGTCGGGATTGCGGCGCTTGAGGTCATAGAGCACGACGAGTCGCGCCTCCCGTTCGGGCTCAGGCACGAACAGCCAGTCCGATATGTCGCCCACGGTTACCTCGACGTGGTCGTCGTCGAGCCGGCTCGCGCCTTCCGGCATCCCACCGAGCCGGCGCAGGTGACCGCTGCTGAGCAGTTGATACGGGAAGGCGTCGAAGACGATCTCGTCGCACAGCTCGCGTGCCAACTCGGCATGTGCGCCGCCCATCTCGCGGCGCCAATCCGGTTCGACGCTCGCCTCGACCGGCAGCGTCGGTTCGATGCTGATGAACGCGTACGCGGCCTGTGACGACAGGCGTCGCGCGACGTCGATCAGGTCAGCGCTGAGCGCCACGCGATCGTCATCGCTCGCGCCGGGGCCGCCAGCGGTCAGTGCAAGGTTGATGTTCCCGGCGGGCGGCAGTCGCAGGCTCGCCGCACGGACCACTTCGGTCATGGCCCCCGTGGCAACGACGACGTCTCCCGGACGGTCTCGGTCCCACTGTGTGAGCAGCCCAGCCACGTCCTGGGTTTCCGCGAGGAAGTTCATGCCCTGCACGCCACACATGACGGGAGAAACAGTTCGCGCCGTGGCCCCGACCCACCGCGCCGCTTCGGCCATCCACCCATCCGGCATCTCGACGCTCGCATCCCGACGCCGCGGCGGCGCCGCGAACACGCGCAGTGAGATCGCGCGAGGCACCCGGACGAACTCGTTCCTATCCCACGCCTGCTGCGGGACCCTGACCTCCGCGCTCACTCCGGCGCGCTCAAGCTTGCTGACGACGATCTCAGGGATCGTCGAGAGCACTCGCGGCGGCATGAAGCCGCCGTCGATCATGAGCATCGGCCCGCCTGGCAAGACCACGACATCTGAAACCCACTTGGGGTGGTTGTGCTCCAGTCCGAGGTCCGGCAGCGGCCCGCCGTCGAGCGCCGAGATCACCCCGGCCGCTCGACGCAACGCGTCGGTCGCCTTCGAAACGTCCGAGGGGCTGCCCGCCTGGATCGCGAACCCGCCCGGCTGGCGGCGGATTTGAGCCACTGTCCCTTGCTTGATCCTCACCCTCATGGCTCGATGTTGGCACGGAAAAACCGCAAGGACGAGCGGCGCAACAGCGCGTCGCGCATATCACTGAGCATGGGCGATACTCGCTGTCGATGTCCATTCGCGTCGATCGCGAGCTGCCGGCGTACATGCGCGCGTCGACGGGTTGCGCGCGCGAGGCTCTCGCTCGTGACAGCGGCGGACGGGCGGATCTATGCGATCGGCGGCGCGAGCAAACACAACCGGACCGTCAAGACGGTTGAGGTCTACGACATTCGCGCGGATAGCTGGAGTCGCGCGCCGTCGCTGTGCATCGCCCGTCGCGGTCCCGGCGTCGCTCTCGGGCTCGACGGGCGGCTGTACGCCATCGGGGGCTACGGTGCGACTCGCGGCGGTCCGCTGACCGCCGACACGGTGGTAACCGTGGAGACCTACGATCCGGCGACGCGACGATGGGAGGAGATAGCTCCGATCCAGGCGCCCGCATACAACGAGATAGGTGCCGCGACGGGATCAGACGGGCGATCTACGCGCTGTCGGGCGAATCTATGCGACCGGTGACATCATCGGCGGATCGCTGGTCGTCCACGCCTACGACCCGCGCACGGACGTATGGCAACAGGTGAGCTCTCCCGACCGGCCCCGCTCCGGCTTCGGCGCCGCGCTCGGCCCTGATGGTCGCATCTATCTCGCGGGCGGCGTCCCTGAGAGTCGACTTGTGGCAGGAACTTGAGCCGATGCCCGCCGACCGCTGGATGGTGGCCGCTACGACAGGCACCGATGGCCGCATCTATGTCGTCGGCGGCTACGCCGCCAATCAGCTCGTCGACGCCGTCGACGCAAACATGGCATAGCTCGCGCCATCGAGGGACGGCTCGCTAGGCCGACTGCGCTTCCAACACCGCGCGGTCGAAGCGGCCCGCCGCGAGGTCGTCGCGGCGGATCCAGACGTGCAGGCAGCCGACGTCGCCCCACATCCAGCCGGCGGCGTCGTCGTAGTCGACCTGCAGGAGCAGGCGCAGCTCGAAGTCGGCGTCGCGCGGGTCGGGCGGCTGCAGCAGCGTCGGGTGGCCGAGCATCCGGTGGATCGGCCGCTCGTCCCAGTCGTCCAGCGCCTCCTCGTACTCGGAGATCTGCGGCCACTGCAGCCCGATCAGGTAGAGCACGTTGGATTGCGCGGGCAGCCACGACATCTCGCGCTTCGGTACGAGCCGAACCGGGGCGAGGCGGTCGTAGCCGGCCAGCTCGACGGGGGCCTCCAGCCGGGCCAGGGCGACGCCGGGTGTGGTGAACCTGAGCTCCCAGCTGCCGGGCTCGGGCAGCTCGTGCCCATCGACGAACAGCGACAGCAGCCCGGCGGCCGGCAATCCCTCGTCGGGCTCGGCGTGCGGGGCGACCTCGGCGAGGTCGACCTGCGCGAGGAACACCATCGGCCGCCCCTCACGCTGCGGCCAGGTGGAGTCCGCCGGCAGGTCGGGCAGGCCGCCGAGCCTGCTCAGGCCCACACCGATCTCGCTGCGCGCGGCGGCGGCGCGGCGCGGCGTACCGCCCCAGCGGCGCAGCGACCCGTCGTCGAGCACCGCTGCGCGAACGGTGATCGCGCGCGCGGGTCGGTCGAGGCCGTGCACCGCGACCGGCGAGGCGCGCGGCGCGGTGGTGCCGTCGCCGAGCGCACCCTCGAAATTGACGCCCCAAGCCGCCACCGATCCGTCGCGCAGGAGGGCGAAGCTGCAACTGCGTCCGGCCGCGATCGCCACGGCAGGGCCGGCGAGCTTCGCGCGCACCGGCTCGGTCTCGGTCGTGCTGCGCACCCCGTGCCCCAGCTCGCCGCCGAGGTTGGAGCCCCACCCCATCACGCTGCCGTCCTGCATGAGCGCCAGGCTGTGCGTGGCGCCGGCCACGACCGCGATGGCCGGCTGGTCGAGGCCACGGACGGGCGCCGGAGCGGGTCTTGTCATCGTCGCCCACGCCAGGACGCTGCCGTCCTGCTGCAGCGCCAGCGCTTGCGATCCCCCGCTCGACACGCAGGTGATCGCGTGCAGCCCGGGCATCGCGAACGGTGCGTCGGGAATGGCCCCGAGCCGCTCTCCCTGGGCATAGAGTCCCCACCAGACGACGGATCCGTCGTCCAGCAGCGCCAAGCTGTCGCGGTCGCCCGCCGCGATCGCCCGCACGCCGCCGTCCAGCCCGGTTACGCGCGCCGGCCTGAGCCGGTGTCCGCTCGATCGACCGCCCGCCTGCGCGCACTCGTTGTCGCCCCAGCCCATGACGGACCCGTCGGCGCGCAGCGCAAGGCTGTGCGCGCCTCCCGCGGCGATGGCCACCACATCGTCCAGATCGATCACCGCTACGGGCGCATCCGCAGCGGCGCGGCTCCCGTCACCGAGCTGGCCGCAGCCGTTCTGACCCCAGGCCACCACGTGCCCGTCCGCCAGCAGCGCCAGCCGGTGACCGCCGTCGAGCGAGGCTGCGCCCGCCACGGCGGCGGCCGGCGGCTCGACGCCCGTGACGACCTCGGCCGTCGCTCGGTGAGCGGGCTCCTGGCCGGCTGAGTCGCCGACCGAGCGCAGCCGCACGGCCGGTACGCCAAGTTCGATCAGCCGGTCGGCATGGGGGCCGAGCCCGGCGGCGTCCAGCCGCTTGCGCAGTTCGTCAGCGCTCGGCATCACGCGTCCGGACGGGTCACCGGCGGCGACATGGCCGCCACCCTAACCTCTTGCGCGGCCGCGGCCGCGGGTGTGCGCGCTACAGCAGCGTGCCGCGGGCGGCCTCGAGATCGACGTGCGACTCCCAGCGCGCGATCCGGCCGTCGCGGAAGGACCACAGGTGCGCCGCCGCCCAGCGCAGCTCCTGCTGGCTGCCGCGCGGCGTCGCGGTGATCGAGACGAGCGCGAGCGCGTTGTCGTCG
>JAUXSD010000198.1 GCA_030681525.1 Solirubrobacteraceae bacterium | reverse complement strand
CGCCGCTGTTTCGCCTGTGGTCGGACATCGGCCTGTACAACACGCTGATCGGGCTGGTCATCCCGTACCTCACGTTCGCGCTGCCGCTGTCGATCTACATCCTCGTCTCGTTCTTCAAGGAGATCCCGAAGGACCTCGAGGAGGCCGCGCTCGTGGACGGCGCGACGCACTTCCAGGCGTTTCGCAAGATCGTCGTGCCGCTGGCCGCGCCGGGGCTGGCCACGACCGCCATCCTGACGTTCATCGCGGCGTGGAACGAGTTCCTGCTGGCGCTGACGCTGACGTCCTCGCAGAACGCGCGGACGGTCCCGGTGGCGATCTCGCAGTTCACGGGCTCGTCGCAGTTCGAGGTTCCGCTCGGGACGCAGTCGGCGGCCTCGGTCGTCATCTCGATCCCGCTCATCTTGCTTGTGCTCCTGTTCCAGAAACGAATCGTGGCCGGTCTGACCGCCGGCGCAGTGAAGGGGTGAGACGTGGCTGAGATCACGTTCAACGACGTCTGGAAGCGCTACCCCGACGGCTTCGAGGCCGTCAAGGACATGAACCTCGAGATCCGCGACGGCGAGTTCATGATCCTCGTCGGCCCGTCGGGGTGCGGCAAGTCGACGGCGCTGCGGATGATCGCCGGCCTGGAGGACATCAGCGAAGGCGATCTCGTCATCGGCGGCGAGCGCGTCAACGAGCTCGAGCCGCGCGACCGCGACATCGCGATGGTGTTCCAGAACTACGCGCTGTATCCGCACATGACCGTGCGCGAGAACATGGGCTTCGCCCTGAAGCTCGCGAAGGTCGAGCAGGCCGAGATCGACCAGAAGGTCAACCACGCGGCCGAGATCCTCGAGCTCCAGCCGCACCTCGACCGCAAGCCGGCCAACCTCTCCGGCGGCCAGCGCCAGCGCGTGGCCATGGGCCGCGCGATCGTGCGCGACCCGAAGTGCTTCCTCATGGACGAGCCGCTGTCGAACCTCGACGCCAAGCTGCGCGTGCAGATGCGCACCCAGGTCGCGCGCCTGCAGCGCCAGCTCGGCACCACGATGGTCTACGTGACCCACGACCAGACCGAGGCGATGACGCTCGGCGACCGCGTCGCGGTCATGCGCGCCGGGATCATCCAGCAGGTCGACACGCCCAAGCGCCTCTACGAGGACCCGGCCAACCTGTTCGTGGCCGGCTTCATCGGCTCGCCGTCGATGAACTTCGTGATGGGCCACCTCGAGGGCAACTCCGTGAAGATGCCGTTCGGCGAGGCGCCGCTCAGCGACGTCTGCGTCAAGCAGCTGCGGGCGTCCGGCGGGCACAAGTCGCGCGACGTCATCGTCGGCATGCGGCCCGAGCACTTCGAGGACGCGGCGCTGGCGGATCCGGAGCTCCCGCACCGCATGAGGTTCAAGGCGAAGATCGACGTCGTCGAGTCGATGGGCTCCGAGCTCTACGCGTACTTCTCGGTGCAGTCCGACGAGATCGAGTCCGAGCAGTTGAACGAGCTCGCGAAGGACTCGGGCATGGAGGACCTGCCGTCGGCGGGCAGCGGCCAGCAGGTCGTCGCGCGGCTGGATCCCGCGAGCAAGGCCACGCCCGACGGCATGCTCGAGCTGGTCCTGGACACGAGCGAGATCAGGCTCTTCGATCCCGAGGGCGGCCGCTCGCTCACCCGCGCCTGATGGCGGGCCTTCGCGGCACGGCAGCGGCCGCGCCGCGAAGCGCCGCCCGCGCTCAGGAGGCGCCGCCGAGGTTGGCGCCCTGGATGTTGCCGGGCGGCGCCGGCATGGCGTCCTCGTCGGGGGTGCCGAGCGGATCGCGCTCGTCCTCGGAGCGCTCGCGAGCCTCCTGCTCGTGCTCGCGCATCTCCTCTTCCTTGCGGACCGCGCCGGGATCTTCGGGCATCGTTCTCTCCTCGCTCGGGGGCCGGTGGGGTCCGGATACCCGATTCACACCGAAAGGGGGCCGCCCGTGGAGTACGTGACGCTGGGCCGGTCGGGGCTCGTGGTCTCCCGGCTGTGCCTGGGGACCATGACGTTCGGGCGCGAGGCCGACGAGGCGGCGTCGCGCGCGATGGTCGACTGCTTCGTCGACGCCGGAGGGACGTTCGTCGACACCGCCGACATCTACGGCAGCGGCGTCTCCGAGGAGATCACCGGGCGCGCGATCGCCGGCCGCCGCGACGAGATCGTCCTCGCGACGAAGGTGCGCTGGGCGATGGGACCGGGGCGCAATGACATCGGGCTGTCGCGGCGGCACATCGTCGCGGCGTGCGACGCGTCGCTGCGGCGCCTGGGCACGGACTGGATCGACCTCTACCAGCTGCACATGTGGGACGGCCTGACGCCGGTCGAGGAGACGCTGTCGGCGCTCACCGACCTCGTGCGAGCGGGCAAGGTCCGCTACATCGGCGCCTCGAACTTCGTCGGCTGGCACCTGCTGAGCGCCGAGCTGGCGGCCGCGCGGCACGGCTTGGAGCGGCTCGTCTCGCTGCAGCCGCAGTACTCGCTCATCGAGCGCCGCCTGGAGTACGAGATCGGCCCGGCGGCGCAGTCGCTGGGGCTCGGCCTGATCCCGTGGGCGCCGCTGGCCCAGGGCATGCTGACCGGCAAGTACGACCGCTCCTCCGGACCGGCCGCCGGCACGCGGATCGCCGAAGCCGACGCGAGCGCCGTCGAGACCTGGGAGCGGCGCGACGCGGAGCGCAACTGGCGCATCGTCGAGGCCGTCGGCGCGGTCGCCGAGGAGGCGCGGCGCTCGCCGTCGCAGGTCGCGATCAACTGGCTGCTCACGCGGCCGGGCGTCGCCGCGCCGATCGTCGGTGCGCGGCGCGTCGAGCAGCTCGAGGACAACCTGGGCGCGGTCGGCTGGCGGCTGTCCTCCGAGCAGCGCGAGCGGCTGGACGCCGTCAGTTCGCCCGAGCCCGTGCACCCCTACGACTTCATCGCGGAGGGCCAGCGCAGCCTGGAGGCCGGCCCGTCGTGACCGCCGTGGCGGGACGCGTCGCGCTCGTCACCGGGGTCAGCCGCCGCCAGGGGATCGGCTTCGCCGTGGCGCGCCGCCTTCTGGCCGACGGCGCGCACGTCGTGATCCACTCATGGGCGCCCCACGACGCCGAGCAGCCGTGGGGCGCGGACGCCGACGGCGTGGAGGGCGTGCTCGAGGCGCTCGGCGGAATCGGCCCGCGGCTCGCGCACGTCGAGGCCGACCTGGCCGATCCCGCCGCCCCCGCGCGGGTCGTGGCGCACGCGGTGCAGGCCTTCGGCACGATCGACGTCCTCGTCGCCAACCACGCGCGCTCGTCGTCGGTCTCGCTCGAGGACGTCACCGCGCAGGAGCTGGACCGCTGCTGGGCGGTCAACGCGCGCGCTGTGGTGCTGCTCGTCCAGGCCTACGCGGCGCAGCGAGACCACGCGCGCGGCGACGGACGTAGCGGACGGATCGTCCTGTTCACGTCCGGCCAGCACATCGCGCCGATGGCCGACGAGCTCCCCTACGCGGTGACGAAGGGGGCGGTGCACCAGATGACGCGCTCGCTGGCCGACGCGCTCGCCGACCGCGGCGTCACGCTCAACGCGGTCAACCCCGGGCCGGTCGACACCGGCTGGCCGTCGGACGAGCTGCGCGAGCGCCTGGCCTCGCAGTTTCCCCGCGGGCACTGGGGCCGCCCCGAGGACGTCGCCGCCGTCGTCGCCTGGCTGGTCTCGCCCGACAGCGGGCAGATCACGGGGCAGGTCATCGACGCCGAGGCCGGCTTTCGCCGCCACGTCCCGGCCGACCCGCCCGACTGAGCGGTCGCTCGGACCGAACCGGAGCGTTCGGTGATGGGTGTGGCGGATCAGCCTCGGCCCGCGAGGGTTATCCGCCACGCCGCCGTCGAAGCACGGCGAGATCGCGCGGAGGATGGCGCGAAATACCCGCTCTGAGGGGTAAATCCGCCATCGCCGCCTGCCTTCCGCCACGCCGGCCCCGGCCCGCCCGCTGACGCGACCGTCCACCGCCACCCCCTAGGCGGTGGCGTTCGCCGACGCTCAACCTCGGGCGGGCGCGAGCCGTCGCACCCGTACCGCGCCGCGCGCCGTCCGGCTCGCGTGCACGACGCCGTCGATGCGCAGCTCGCTCACGCCGCTCGGCAGGACGGCCGCGCCGGCCCAATCGCCGCAGGCGTTGAGTCCCAGCCCCTCGGCCAGCAGGAACGGGATCGCGCCCGCCGCCCAGGCCTGCGGACGGCAGGCCACGGGGTAGGCCACGAACGGCTCGTCCGCCACCCGCGCCTGGCCGCCGAACAGCTCCGGCAGGCGCCGGCCCGGCGCGAGCGCCGCGGCGTCGACGAGCGCGTCGAAGAGCGTGAGGTAGTCCTCGGCGAAGCCGTGACGGTGAAGACCGGCCGCGATGAGCGCGGTGTCGTGCGGCCAGACCGAGCCGCGGTGGTAGCTCAGCGGGTCGTAGAGCGGCTCGTCGGCGGCCAGCGTGCGGATCCCCCAGCCCGAGAACATCGCGGGGCCCATCAACGCGTCGCGGATCGCCCGCGCCCGCAGGGCGGGCAGGCGGCCGGACGGACTCGTCCAGAGCACATGTCCCTGGTTGGAGGCCAGCACATCGGTGCCCAGCGCCATCGCGTAGAAGCCGCGCTGCTCCAGCCAGAAGGGCTCGACGCTGCGCCCGGCGTAGGCCTGCGGCTCGATGAGCGCCACGGGATGCGGGGCCGGCACGCCGTCCTCGGAGTCCTTCCAGCCCTGGTGGCGCAGGGCGCCGGCGGTGTAGGTCAGCGGGTCGCGGCGCGCGATCCACCGGCGCGCTGCGTCGGCGGCCGGCGCGAGCTGCGCCTGCAGCCCCGCGTCCCCGGTGGCCTGCAGCGCGAGCAGGAACAGCGGCGTGGCGTCGACGCTGCCGTAGTAGCGCGCCAGCGGCGTGCCGGTCTCGCCCGGTCGCAGCTCGTGCAGGATCTTGCCCGGCTCCTCCTCGCGCGCCGGGTCGTCCTCCTGCCCGATCCGGCCGGCCAGCAGGCGCAGCGTCCCCGCCGCCACGGCGGGCGCGAACGCCAGGAGCTGCAGCGCCGCGATGAGGCTGTCGCGGCCGAACAGCGTCGCGTACCAGGGCACCCCGGCCGCGAAGTACGGCTCGCCGTCGAGCCACGACAGCAGCATCCGCATGTCCGCGAAGGCGCGCTGCAGGACGGCCGCGAAGCGCTCGTCGTCGCACTCGACCCGCGGCGGCGCGAAGGCGGCCGCCGCCGGCGCCTGCGGCGCGGGCGAGAAGCGGTACTCGACGCGCAGCTCGCCCGGCATCGCGTGGCGGCGCAGCTCGGTGCGGTGGGTCTCGCGCGGCGTGCGCGGCACGATCCCGCGCAGCCCGAAGATCGTGACGAAGTCGCCCTCGGCGGTCAGCTCGATCGTGCCCGGCGCGAGGATCCGCTCGACCATCGTGCCGTCGGCGTGCACGCGGCGCTCGAGCCGCGCCCCGCCCGCGTAGCGGTGCACGGACGTGTGGCCGGCGTCGTCGTCGGCGTGCAGCGGCCGCGGCGGCGCGCCGCCGATGCGCAGCTCGTGGCGGCTGACGTGGCGGCAGTCGTCCATCCAGACGCCGTCGGCCCCGCTCCACCCGCCCTCACGGGGGATGACGGCGAACACGTTGCCGTCCTTGATGACGAGGCGATCGGCGAGATCGGTCATGGCTCGGCGGGCTTGGGCGTGATCACGCGGGCAGGCACGGGTAGGGTGGCGCGATGCGGATCGGCGTTCTCGGCACCGGCGTCGTGGGTCGTACCCTCGCGAGCGCTCTCCTGCGCGGCGGTCACGAGGTGCGGCTCGGGTCGCGCACGGCCGACAACGAGGCCGCCGTCGCCTGGGCCGACAGCGTCGGCGGCCCGGCCAGCGAGGGCACGTTCGCCGACGCGGCCGGCTTCGGAGAGCTCGTGATCAACGCGACGGCCGGCGCCGCGTCGCTCGATGCGCTGGAGATGGCCGGCGCCGAGCAGCTCGCCGGCAAGGTCCTCATCGACGTCGCCAACCCGCTGGACACGTCCCGCGGCATGCCGCCGACGTTGACGGTCTGCAACGACGACTCGCTCGGCGAGCAGATCCAGCGCGCGCTGCCCGACGTGATGGTGGTCAAGACGCTCAACACGGTGACCGCGGCGGTCATGGTCGATCCGTCGCTCGTCGGCGGCACGCACACGATCTTCGTCGCCGGCAACCACGCGCCGGCCAAGGCGCAGGTGTCCGAGCTGCTGCAGGAGCTGGGCTGGCCGGCGGGCTGCATCCTCGACCTCGGGGACATCACCGCGGCCCGCGGGATGGAGATGTACCTGCCGCTGTGGCTGCGGCTGTGGGGGTCGCTCGGGACGGCCATCCTCAACGTCGAGGTGCGTCCGGGCGAGAGCGCGGCCGGCTGACGCGCTCTCGCAGCACGATCTCCCGCGCCGGCGCCAGCAGCATCGTCAGCCCGGTGCGCGGGTCGCGCGGGGAGGCGCGCCGCTCGCGCAGCACGACCGCCGTCCACGGGCGCCCCCCGTCCAAGTCCGGTGCGACCCGCGCGGCGATCTCGCGCGGCACCCAGCCGAGCTGCGCGCCCGATGTCGCCAGGACGGCGATCGCCTTGGGGTCGTGCTCGTTGTCGGGGTCGCGGCGCAGCGTCAGCGCCGAGCCGGGGGAGACCTCCGCGGACTGCAGCGCGTCGTCGTGAAAGCGCGCCGCGCCGGCGACGCCCGCGACGACCAGGCCGCGCGCGCTCAGCTGGGGCGCGTCGCGCGCCAGGTAGCGCCCCGACTCCGGGTCGACCGGCACGTAGCCGGCCACCCAGACGATCGCGCCGTCGTCGGGGTACCAGTAGCGCTCCTCGTGCGCGACCGCTACGTCAGCGATGCGCACACCACCAGCGCCACCGCGAGCTGGATCGCCGCCGAGACCAGCGCCGCGGGATGCAGCCGGCTCTCCTGACATATGACCCCCAGCCTGCCCGGCGTCAGCGCGTCCAACACGACGAACCCGACCGCCTGCGCCGCGACGCCGACGGCGCCGTAGACGAGCGCGTCGTCGAGGCCGGCCCAGCCCGCGCCGGTGAAGTAGATCGCGAACCACAGGATCAGCCCGAGCGAGAGCAGCCACGTCGCCGCGATCACCGCGGCGTTGACGTTGCCGTCCATCACGAGCTGCCCGAGCTTGCCGGGGGTCAGCAGGTCGATGACGAAGAACCCCGCCACCAGCACGACGAGCCCGACGCCCGAATAGGCCAGCACCTGCCCGACGAGTTCCAGCATGGTCGTCCCTCCCTCGTGTGTCCAGTTCAAGCGATCACGTGCGGCACGAACCGCGACGTGTTGGTGGTCAGCAGCCCGTCGCTCTCACGGATCCCCAGCCCCGCGGGCTCGACGTCGACGGTCCACACGCCGAGCACCGGGCGCGCACCGCCGCCGTAGTCGCCGAGATCGGTGTACTCCTGCACGACGAACCCCTCCTCGCCGTAGTCCTGGTCGGGCCCCTCCTCGACGACCTTCCCGTCGATCACGGCGGTGGCGTTCGCGCCCTCCCGCGCGAGCAGCGGCTTGCGCACGAACGACGTCAGGCTGTCGGGCTGCTCGCCGTCGAAGAACGCCGCCAGCACGTGCGGGTTCTCCGGAAAGAGCCGGTGCAGCACCGGCAGGATCCCCTTGTTGGACCACAGCATCTTCCAGATCGGCTCGATCCAGGTCGTCTGGCCGGGGCCGTCGCCCATGTGCTCGAGCGCCTGGTGGGCGAACTCCTCGCGCATCATCCACTCCCACGGGTAGAGCTTGAACGCGGTCCGCACGGCGTTGCCCGACAGGTCGACGAAGCCCTCCCCGTCGACGTAGCCCAGGCTCTCGATGGCGACGAGCTCGGACATGAGGTTCGCGGCCCGCGCCACCTCGGCCATGTAGCCGATCGTCATGAAGTCCTCGCCGGATCGCTCGGCGCTCGTGTGCAGCATGTGCAGCCGCTCGCCCGGCAGGCGCCCGCCCTGCGCCAGCTCGCGCCAGCGGCCGACGAGCATCTCGTGCAGCAGGTTCCATTGATCGACGCCCTCGCCGAAGACGTCCTTGGCCCAGTACCACTGCACCGCCGCGGACTCGAGCAGCCCGGTCGGCGTGTCGGCGTTGTACTCGAGCAGCCTGGGCACGCCGTCGTGGCCGTAGGCGAAGTCGAAGCGCCCGTACAGCATCGGCGGCTCGGACTCCCACGTCTGCTTGATGCGCGGGACCGCCCAGCCCGGGATCCCCATCTGCGCGAAGAGGTTCTCCTCGATGATGTAGTCGCCGGCCTCGATGAGCATCTCGAGCATGAGCCGCGCGACCGCCTCGATGTCGTAGACCTCCTCGCCGGTCAGCGAGTAGTGGGCACCCTCGTGCCAGTAGGAGATCTCCTCGCCGTCGGGCAGCGGGGTCTTCCAGTAGATGAGGCCCTGCTCCTCGACGATCGCCGGCCAGCCCTGGCGCGGCTCGATGTCGTGGCGATCCACTCAGCTGCCGCCGGAGAAGCCGCCGCCGATGGTCTTGCCGGTCGGCCGCCCGATGCCGCCCGGACGCGCGCTCCTGCCGAAGCCGCCGCGCCGCGCGAGCGCCGCCTTGTCGGTCGAGTTGATGCGCTCGCCGGAGCCCGCGAACGACCCGCGGCTCAGGCCGGCCGCGCCGAAGAACCAGAAGAAGCCGGGGTTGGTCCCGCGTTCGCACTCGCGGTTCTCGACGACGCGGTTGCTCTCGTCGACGCAGTAGGCGACCTCGTCCTCGCCGCCGCAGCCCGCCAGGAACGCGGCGGCGATCAGCGGAACGACGGCGAGGTTCACGCTCTTGCTGCGCTTCATGTGGCCTCCATACCCTCGATCGCGACAGTCTCCCGGTTTCGTCGTAGGCGCTGGGCAATTGTCGCGTCATCGCCTACACTCCGTCGCGCATGACGCACGCGCTCGAGCTGTCTGAGCTTCTCCTGCTCCCCCGCTAGGGGGAGCTATCTGCGTGGCGGCCGCACTGCCGCAAACCGACTGAGAAGCAGCACACCTCGAGCCTTCAGCAAGGAGCAACACCCGTCATGAGCAGCATGCAGCCCGACCCCAGCCACGTCCGGATCTTCGACACGACCCTGCGCGACGGCGAGCAGTCGCCCGGCATCTCGCTGAACACCGCCGAGAAGCTCGAGATCGCCCACCAGCTCGCGCGGCTGAACGTCGACGTCATCGAGGCGGGCTTCCCGATCGCCTCGCCCGGCGACTTCGAGGCCGTCGAGGCGATCTCGCGCGAGGTCCAAGGACCGATCATCGCGGCGCTCGCCCGCGCTCAAGCGCCAGACGTGGAGGCTGCTGCGCGCGCGGTACGCGACGCGGAGCGACCTCGGATCCACACGTTCATCTCCACGTCGGACATCCACATCGTCCACCAGTTCCGCTCGACCCGGGAGGACATCCTCGCCCAGGCGCGCGCGTCGGTCGCCCATGCGCGCTCGTTCGTCGAGGACGTCGAGTTCTCCCCGATGGACGCCACCCGCGCGGACCTCGAGTACACCGCCGAGGTCTGTGCGGTGGCGATCGAGGAGGGCGCGACGACGATCAACATCCCCGACACCGTCGGCTACACGACGCCCGAGGAGTACAAGGCCTACCTCGAGGGCCTGTACCGGCTGATCCCGGAGCTGAAGGACGTCATCGTCTCGACGCACTGCCACGACGACCTCGGCCTCGCCGTCGCCAACTCGTACGCCGGCGCGCTCGCGGGCGCGCGGCAGATCGAGTGCGCGATCAACGGCATCGGCGAGCGGGCCGGCAACGCCTCGCTGGAGGAGATCGTGATGCTGCTGGCCACGCGCGGCGACGTGTCGGGCCTGCACACGACGGTCACGACGCGCGAGCTGGCCCGGACCTCGCGGCTCGTCTCGCGGCTGACCGGCTACGTCGTGCAGCCCAACAAGGCGATCGTCGGGCGCAACGCGTTCGCCCACGAGTCGGGCATCCATCAGGACGGCGTCATCAAGGAGCGCACGACCTACGAGATCATGGACGCGACGACCGTCGGCCTGGACGCCAACTCGCTCGTGCTCGGCAAGCACTCCGGCCGCGCCGCGCTCAAGCAGACGCTGGCCGAGCTCGGCTTCACCGTCGAGGGCGCCGCGCTGAACACCGCCTTCAAGCGCTTCAAGCAGATCGCCGACAAGAAGAAGCAGGTCACGGCGATGGACCTCGAGGCGCTCGTCACCGACGACCTGCGCGACGAGCTGGCCAGCTACACGCTGGACTCCTTCGACGTCGAGGCCGGCTCGGACCGGCCGCCGCACGCGCGGGTGACCGTGACGCTGCCCGACGGCGAGACGGCCGCGGCCGAGTTCTCCGGCGACGGCCCGATCGACTCGGTCTTCGCGGCGATCAACGCCGCCACCGGGATCGACGCGCAGCTACAGGCCTTCCGGGTGGACGCCGTCACCGGCGGCCAGGACGCGCTCGGCGAGACGTCGGTGGTGCTCGAGTACGACGGCCAGTCGGCCTCCGGCCAGGGCGTGGCGACCGACATCATCGAGGCGGCGGGGATCGCCTACATGCGGGCGCTGTCGAACGTCGTGCGCAAGGCGCAGGCGGCGTCGCAGCTCGTCGACGTCGGCGCCAACGAGCCGGTCCCGACGCCGTAGAGGTCGGGCGCGTGGCCGCGGACGGCGCGGATGGCGGCCTCGCGATCGAGGTCGCCGACCTGCGCAAGTCCTACGGGTCGTCCGCGGCCGTGCGAGGGCTCTCGCTGGACGTCGCCCGCGGCGAGATCTTCGCCTTCCTCGGCCCCAACGGCGCGGGGAAGACGACGACCGTCGAGATCCTCGAGGGCTTTCGCCGCCGCGACGGGGGCGACGTGCGCGTGCTCGGCGTCGACCCCGCGCGCGGCGATCGCGCGTGGCGCTCGCGGATCGGCATGGTCCTGCAGGAGGGCCGCACGCAGCCGAACCTGACCGTGCGCGAGACGCTCGAGCTGTGGTCGGCCTACTACCCACGCCCGCGGCCGGTGCCCGAGATCATCGCGCTCGTGGGCCTGGAGGAGAAGGCCGACGAGCGCGCCAGGCGCCTGTCGGGCGGCCAGCGCCGGCGGCTGGACGTCGGCCTGGCGCTCGTCGGCGACCCCGAGCTGATCTTCCTCGACGAGCCGACGACGGGCTTCGACCCGGTGGCGCGCCGCGCGGCCTGGTCGGTCATCGCCGGCCTGCGCGAGCTCGGCAAGACCGTCTTTCTGACCACGCACTACCTCGACGAGGCGCAGGCGCTCGCCGACCGCGTGGCGATCATCAAGGCCGGCGTCATCGTCGCCGAGGGCCCGCCGCAGCAGCTCGCGGTCGGAACGCAGGTGACGCAGATCACGTTCGTAGCGCCCGCCGGGACCGACGTACGCGAGCTGCCGGGTGGGCCGGCGATCACGGTCGACGGCGGCGTGGCCTGCGTGCGCACCGAGCTGCCGACCCGGGTGCTCGCCGAGCTGTGCGGCTGGGCGGCCGCGCGGGGCATCGAGCTCGAGCGCCTGCAGGTGACGCGCCCGACGCTCGAGGACGTCTACCTCGAGCTCGTCGAGTCCGCCGAGGCGCCGCCGTCATGACCGACGCCGGTCGCGCCCTCGTCCAGCTGCGCGCCGACCTGAAGGTCTTCGTCCGCAACCCCGCGGCGCTGTTCTTCACGGCGATCCTGCCGGTCGTCTTTCTGACGATGTTCGTCTCGATCTTCGGCAACGCTCGCACGGGCGCGGAGTACGGCAACGTCCGCGTCTCGACGCTGCAGGTGCCGGCGTTCATCGCGCTGGCGGTCGTCTCGGCGTCGTTCGTGGGCCTCGCGATGGGGCTGACGAGCATCCGCGAGGACGGCGTGCTCAAGCGGGTTCGCGGCACGCCCGTGCCGTCGTGGATCGTGTTCGCGGGACGGATCGGGACGGCGTTCGTCAGCACCGCCGTCGTGACGGCGATCCTCTGCGCGATCGGCGCCCTGGCGTTTGGCGTGACGCTGCCGACCAGCACCCTCCCGGGGCTCCTGGCCACGCTCGCGGTCGGTTCGGCCTCCTTCTGCGCTCTGGGCATCGCCTACACCGCGCTCATCCCGGGCGACGACGCCGCGCCCGCGATGACGAACGCCGTCGTGCTGCCGCTGTACTTCATCTCGGGGGTCTTCGTGCCCGTCAGCGAGCTGCCCGACGGCCTGGCGTCCGTCGCCGGCGTTCTCCCGGTCAAGCCGTTCGTCGACGGGCTGACGATCGCCTTCGATCCGCGCACGACGGGCACCGGTCTGGCCGCCGGCGACCTCGCGGTGATCGCTGCCTGGGGGGTGGCCGGCCTGCTGCTCGCCGTGCGCTTCTTCGTCTGGACGCCGCGCCGCAAGGTGGGCTAGCTGGTTGATTGCAGCGGCGCGGTCCAGCTCCGCTCAGCTTGAAGGGGGCTCGGCCGGCTCGCGCCCCCCGCGGGGCGCCTCGTCGGGCCAGCGGCCGTGCTCGTCGTAGAAGACGCGCGCGGCCTCCTCGTCGTCGCGCTCGAGGTCGCCCTTGACGCCGATGCGGTACAGGACGTTGAGCAGCAGGACCGAGCCGGCGACGCCGATCCCCATCGCCAGGCCCTCGAGGCCGGTGAGCGTGTCGCTGACGAGCAGCGCGACGAAGCCGGCCAGCAGGATGACGCCGGGCAGGACGTAGCGCACGGCGATGAGCGTCTTGCGGCGGCTGTCGGGCGGCGCGTTCATCTCGAGCGCCACCTTCGCAGAGAGCGCGGTGTGACCGTCCTCACGCCGTTGCGCCGTCGCCGGCCGCCGCGGACGCCGGCTTCGCCCCGCCGATCGCCAGGCCCTGCGCGTAGGCGCCGGCCAGGACCTCGTCGCGCCGGCGCGCGTCCATGAGGTTCGGCGCCATGACGCGCGCGATGTCGTGGCCGGGACCGATCATCCGCACCTTCGCTCCGCGGCTGCGCAGCGCAAGCGTCTCGAGCGCGGCCGTGCTGCCGGCGATCGCTCGCAGCAGCCCGAACGGCGAGGCCATCGCGATGTCGAGGCTGGCGATCGGGTTGAGGCACAGGACCTGCGTCGCGCGCGACGCCGGCGCGATGTCCAGGTTGGTGTTGCTCCAGACGCCGCCGTCGACGTACTCGCGCCCGTCGATCCGCACCGGCGCGAAGATCCACGGCACCGAGCAGGACGCCTGGACGGCCTCGGCGACGCTCGCCGCCGGCGCGCCCGGGGCGCCGAACACGACGCGCCTGCCGTTGGCGCGGTCGACCGCGACGACCCGCAGGCGCCCGTCGAATCGCGCGCCGGCGCGGTCCACCCGCTCGCGGATCTCGGTCAGCGACGTGTCGTTGCCGGGCGCGCGGCCGAGCAGCGCGGCGCGCAGGGCCGTGCTGCCGTTCGAGCCGGCGGCGAGGGCGATGGGCGCGAGCGGCGTCGCCGCCGCGCCGGCCAGCCGCACGGCCTCGCGGGCGACGCTCTGCAGGATCGTGCGGGGCACCGGCAGCCACTGCGCGGCGAGGCGCGTCGAGCTCTCCGACGCGATGTGGCCGCCCGGCTCGCCGGTCGTCAACTCGCGCCGGCCGTTTGCCGTCCGCGGCCGGCGCGGGCGCTCGCCCGCCACGAGGGCGGCCGCGATGAGCGCTCCCGCCGACGTGCCAACCAGGGCTTCCGTCGTGCGGAAGTCGTGCCCGGTGGCGTCCTCGATGCCGGCCAGGATGCCGCTCATCCAGGCCTCGCCGAGCGTGCCGCCGCTGGCGAGTACGAGCACGTCGGGGCGTAGGAAGGGGGCGTCGGCCACGAGTGTTGAGCGTACCCCCGGCGAGGCGCGGCCCGCCGCGTACGGATGGGTCGTCGGCGCTTCGCGCCGGAACGGCATCTCTGAGGGGGTGGGCGTGGTGGGGGCGACCACGTCTTCGGCCGGGGCCGGCGGAGGCGACTCGAACGGCTGGTCGGTTTGTTCATGTGGGGACATGAACAGCTCGACCCGAGAGCGCACCGAGCGGGCGAGCCGCCGCCCACGCGTCGTGTACGTGATAACGTACAAGCGTAATGGCGACCACGATCGAGCACCCGAACCCGATCGGCCGGCGCATCCGCGCCCTGCGCGACGCGATGGAGCTCAGCCTGCGCGATCTCGCGCAGCGCAGCGGCGTCAGCGCGCCGATGCTCAGCCAGGTCGAGCGCGGCGAGACGAGCCCGACGCTCGCCGTCGCCGAGCGGATCGCCCGGGGCCTGGACCTGCGGCTGTCGCAGCTGCTGCGCCTCGACGAGGCCGGTCAGGTCGCGATCGTGCGCACCGGCGAGCGCCGGCCCGGCAACAGCGACCCCGCCTCCGGCCACAGCGCCGAGATCCTCACCCCGCCGCTGCCCGGCCAGCGCGCCGAGTTGTCACGCCACGTGCTCGCCCCGCGCGCCAGCACCGGCGGCCCCGGCGACCCGCCGATGCACGAGCCCGGCAGCCGTGAGACGGCGCTCGTGCAGTCCGGCCGCGTCGTGCTGCGCATCGACGGCGAGCGCCACGAGCTCGCCGAGGGCGACTGTGTGACCTTCGACGCCGATCTGCCCCACCACTTCGAGAACCCCGGCGACGACGACGCGATCCTGCTCGCGGTCGTCTCCGCCGGCCTACGCAGGAGCTGACCGCCCATGGACACACCCGCACCGACGACGCTGTTTGACAAGATCTGGGCCGCCCACGAGGTCGCCCCGGGCCTGCTGTGGATCGACCTGCATCTCGTCCACGAGGTCACGAGCCCGCAGGCCTTCGACGGGCTGCGGCTCGCCGGCCGCACGGTGCGCCGCCCCGACCGCACGCTGGCCACCGCCGACCACAACGTGCCGACCGACGGCACGCCGACCGTCGCGCTCATCAAGGACCAGCTCAGCCGCGTCCAGGTTCAGACGCTTGAGCGAAACTGCGAGGAATTCGGCATCCCGCTGTACTCGCTGGGCTCCGAGCGCCAGGGCATCGTCCACGTCATCGGCCCCGAGCTCGGCGTCACGCAGCCGGGCATGACGATCGTCTGCGGCGACAGCCACACTGCCACGCACGGCGCGTTCGGCGCGCTGGCCTTCGGGATCGGCACGAGCGAGGTCGAGCACGTGCTCGCGACGCAGTGCCTCGTCGCGCCCAAGCCGCGCTCGATGCGCATCGACTACACGGGCGAGCTGGGCTTCGGCGTCACCGCCAAGGACCTCATCCTCGCGACGATCGGCCAGATGGGCACCGCCGGCGCGGCCGGGCACGTCGTCGAGTTCGCCGGCCCGGTGATCGCGTCGCTGTCGATGGAGGGCCGGATGACCGTCTGCAACATGACGATCGAGGGCGGCGGCCGCGCGGGGATGATCGCCCCCGACGAGACGACGTTCGCCTGGGTCGCCGAGCACGCCGGGATCGAGATCCCCGACGAGTGGCGCGAGCTGCGCACCGACGACGGCGCGACGTTCGACCGCGAGATCACCTTCGACGCCTCCGCGATCAGCCCGCAGGTCACGTGGGGCACCGCGCCCGACATGGTCGCCGGCGTCGCCGAGTCCGTGCCCGATCCCTCGACCGAGGGCCACGAGCGGGCGCTGGCCTACATGGGCCTCGAGGCCGGCACGCCGATCCGGGAGATCGCGCTGGACCGCGTGTTCATCGGCTCGTGCACGAACAGCCGCATCGGCGACCTGCGCGTCGCCGCCGAGGTGGTCAAGGGCCGGACGGTGGCGTCGACGGTCAGCGCGATGGTCGTCCCGGGGTCCGCCCAGGTCAAGGCGCAGGCCGAGCGTGAGGGGCTGGACGAGATCTTCCGCGCGGCCGGCTTCGACTGGCGCGGCGCGGGCTGCTCGATGTGCCTGGGGATGAACCCCGACACGCTCGAGCCCGGCGAGCGCTGCGCCTCGACGTCGAATCGCAACTTCGAGGGTCGCCAGGGCCGCGGCGGGCGCACGCACCTCGTCTCGCCGCAGATGGCGGCCGCGGCCGCCATCGAGGGCCGCTTCGTCGACATCCGCGAGTGGAGCTAGGAGCCGATCATGGAAGCCATCAGGACGATCAAGGGCCCGATCAGCGTGCTCGACCGCAGCGACGTCGACACCGACCAGATCATGCCCAAGCAGTTCCTCAAGCGCGTCGAGCGCACGGGCTTCGGCGAGTACCTGTTCTACGACTGGGCCAAGCAGCCCGGCTGGGACCTGCCGCACAACCCGATCCTCGTCACCGGGCGCAACTTCGGCTGCGGCTCGAGCCGCGAGCACGCGCCCTGGGGGCTGCAGGACTACGGCTTCAAGGCCATCGTCGCGCCGTCGTTCGCCGACATCTTCGCCTCGAACTGCACGAAGATCGGGCTGCTGCCGGTCACGCTGACCGAGGCCGAGTGCCAGGCGATGATGCAGGCCGGCGAGGCCGAGATCGACCTCGCGGCGCAGGAGGTGCGCTTCGGCGACAGCGTCGCGCGCTTCGAGATCGACCCCGAGACCAAGCACCGCCTGTTCAACGGCCTCGACGACATCGCGCTGACGCTCGCCCAGGAGGAGGCGATCGCCGCCTACGAGCGCGAGCGCGAGCGTGGCGGGCCGGTCACGACGGCGCTGTCGTGAGCGGCGCCGCCCGGACGTGGGACGCGAACACGTACCACCGCGTCTCGAGCCCGCACGTCGAGTGGGCGCAGGACGTCCTCGACCGCCTCGACCTGCGCGGCGACGAGACCGTGCTCGACGCCGGCTGCGGCTCGGGGCGGGTCACCCGCCTGCTCGCCGAGCGCCTGCCGCGCGGGCGGGTCATCGCCGTCGACGCCTCGCCGCAGATGGCCGCCCGCGCGCGCGAGGAGCTCGGCCCCGACGCCGACGTGCGCGAGGCCGATCTGACGGCGCTGCGGCTCTCCGACGGCGAGCACGTCGACGCCGCGTTCTCCAATGCGGTCTTTCACTGGGTGGCCGACCACGACGCGCTGTTCGCGGCGCTGGCGGCGGCGATGCGTCCCGGTGCGGTCCTCAGCGCGCAGTGCGGCGGCGCCGGCAACGTCGCCGCGGTGCACGAGCAGGCGCTCGCGGCGGGCGCGGACGCCGGCCTGGGGGACCGCTTCGCGGCCTGGGGCGGACCCTGGAACTTCGCCACGCCCGACGAGACGGAGCGCCGCCTGGCGGCGGCCGGCTTCAGGGAGGCTCGGTGCTGGCTGCAGACGTGGCCCGTCGAACCCGACGAGCCACGCGCGTACCTGCAGACCGTCTGCCTCGGGCCGCACCTCCAACGCCTCGACGCCGACGAGCACGAGCGCTTCCTCGACGCCGTGATGGCTCGTCTCGGAGAGCGCCCGGTGCTCGACTACGTGCGGCTGAACATCGTCGCCCGCCGCGGCTGACGCCTACGCCGGCTGGGTGATCTCCTCGGCCCGCGGCCGGCGGACGGTCGTGCGCGCCAGGCTCGGCAGCCGGATGCCGCCGAGCGCGACCGCGCCGAAGACGAGGCCGACCAGCAGGAACGCGCCGCCGACGGCGATCCCGAACAGCGAGATCTGCTCGGCCATGTAGCTCGTGTTCAGCGCGGTCGACAGCGCCGTCTCGGTGATCCAGACGTTGCGCGCGGGGTTGGGCATGCCGACGCCGTTGGGCAGCTTGACCGCCTCGGCCTCGATGTTCGTGCCCTTGCCGTCCTTGCTGGCGAAGCGCGGCATCTGCGCGTACGTCTTGCCGCCGGTCGCCATGAGCGCGTCGACGCGCATGTACTCGGCGAAGCAGCGCGCGTCGGTGCCGTTGTCGATCGACTGGCCGGCGACCGTGCACGTCGGCAGCGGGATGTCGGTCAGGCCCGCCGCCTTGGCCTTCGTTGCGATGGCCGCGGGCGTGAAGCCCTCTTGACCCTGGACGTGCTCGAGCGCGAGCGCGTCGCGCACCGTCGAGCGCCCGTCGAGGCCCTGCACGACGGCGGCGACGCCGAAGACGATGAGAAAGAGCGCGATCGCGGCGCCGGCGTAGCGACGGGCGCCACCGCGTGAGTTCTTGGTCTGCATGGGAGGCTCCTTGGTGAGCTTTGCGAGAGTGCCGGCCGGGAGGCCGCTGCCTGCGATCCTCAGCGCGCGCACCGCGCCCGGGCAGGCACGAGCGGGGGGATCGCGCTCACCCGCCGATCCCGCGGTACAGTCGCTTCGTGACCTCGCAGGCGCCGCTTCGTCACATGACCGCGCAGGAACTGCTCGAGTACTCGCACGAGCCGTATCGACAGGAGCTGGTCGACGGGATCCTGCACGAGATGGAGCCTCCCGGAGCCGAGCACGGCGTGGTCGCGATGCGGATCGGGATGCTGCTTGCCGCCCACGTGATCGAGCGTGGCCTGGGCTTCGCGTTCGCCAGCGAGATCGGTTTTCTCCTTCGTTCGGACCCGGACACGGTCCGCGCGCCAGATGCCGGGTTCGTGTCGCAAGCTCGCATGGATGCCGTGGGCGCCACGCCCGCCGGCTACTGGCCCGGCCCACCGGATCTGGCCGTCGAGGTCGTCTCCCCGAACGACCGCCGGTCACAGGTCGAGGGCAAGGCGCTGGACTGGCTGGCCGCCGGCACCCGTGCCGTCGTCGTGCTCGATCCGCCCCTGCGCACCGCCACGGTCTACCGCGCCCGCGACGACATCCGCATCCTCACCGAGGAGGAGCAGCTGGACCTCGGCGACGTCGTGCCGGGCTGGTCGGCCCGGGTCGGCGACCTCTTCGGCTGAGCCCGCGGATAGCCTCATCCGCCTATGCCAACCATCGTCACCCTGCCCGGCGACGGCATCGGGCCCGAGATCATGAAGCCGGCGCTCGAGCTGCTGCGCACGATCAGCGAGGACTTCTCCTTCGAGGAGCACGCGTTCGGCGGCGCCGCGATCGACCTTTACGGCGTCGCGCTCACCGACGAGACGCTCGCCGCCTGCAAGCAGGCCGACGCCGTGCTGCTCGCCGCCGTCGGCGGCCCTCAGTGGGACACCACCGATCCCGACGCGCCGCGGCCCGAGCAGGGCCTGCTGGGCCTGCGCAAGGGGCTGGGCCTGTTCGCCAACCTGCGCCCGGTCCGGCCGGTGCCCGCGCTCTACGACGCCAGCCCCCTCAAGCGCGAGCGCATCGAGGGCACCGACCTGCTCGTCGTGCGCGAGCTGACCGGCGGCATCTACTTCGGGGAGAAGACGCGCACCGCGCGCAGCGCCAGCGACCTGTGCGAGTACTCCGTCGACGAGGTCGACCGGATCGCGCGCGTCGCCTTCGACGCCGCGCGCACGCGGCGCAAGAAGGTCGCCAGCGTCGACAAGGCCAACGTCCTGGAGACGTCGCGTCAGTGGCGCGAGGTCGTCCACATCGTGCACAAGGCCAAGTACAACGACATCGCGCTGACCGACGTGCTCGTCGACAACTGCGCGATGCAGCTCATCGCGCGGCCCTCCGAGTTCGACGTGATCGTCACGGAGAACCTGTTCGGCGACATCCTCAGCGACGAGGCGGCGATGCTCACCGGCTCGATCGGCATGCTGCCCTCGGCCAGCCTGGGCGAGGGGCGGGCGGGATCGGGGTCCCCGGGTCTGTTCGAGCCCGTCCACGGCTCCGCGCCGGACATCGCCGGCACCGGCGTCGCCAATCCGCTGGCGATGTTCCTGTCGGTCGCGCTCATGCTGCGCAACGGACTGGGTTGGGAAAGCGAGGCCGCCGCCGTAGAATCGGCGGTGGACCGCGCGCTCGACGCCGGTCTGCGCACCCGTGATCTCGGTGGTGCGGCAACCACCGCCGAGGCCACGCGAGCCGTACTCGACGAACTCTAGGAGCCCTCAGTGAAGCAAGCGGACCTCATCTGGATGAACGGGGAGTTCGTCGCCTGGGAGGACGCCAAGGTTCACGTGCTCACCCACGGCCTGCACTACGGCACGGGTGTCTTCGAGGGCATCCGCTGCTACGACACCGAGATCGGCCCGGCCGTCTTCCGCCACGAGGACCACTACCGCCGGCTCGCCCGCTCGGCCGAGCTGTACTACATGCCGATGCCGTACGACCTTGCCGCGTTGCGCGCCGCGACGCACGAGCTGATCGGCCGCAACGGCCTGCGCTCGTGCTACATCCGCCCGCTGGCCTACCGCGGCTACGGGCAGATGGGGCTCAACCCGCTCGACGCGCCCGTCGACGTGACGATCGCCGTCTGGGAGTGGGGCGCCTACCTCGGCGAGGAGGGCAAGAGCAAGGGCATCCGCGCGAAGGTGTCCAGCTGGCGGCGGATCAGCCCGGAGTCGCTGATCCCCAGCGCCAAGGCGTCGGGCCAGTACCTCAACAGCGTGCTGGCGAAGATCGAGTCGACGAAGGCCGGCTACGAGGAGGCGATCCTGCTCGACGACCACGGCCGCGTCTGCGAGGGCACCGGGGAGAACATCTTCGTCGTCTGGGACGGGCGCATCGTCACGCCGCCGGCGGCGTCGTCGATCCTCGACGGGATCACCCGCAAGTCGGCGGTCCAGATCGCGCGCGACCTCGGCATCGAGGTCATCGAGCGCGACATCGCACGCGCCGAGCTGTACCTCGCCGACGAGGTCTTCATGACCGGCACCGCGGCCGAGCTCGTCCCGGTCCGCGAGATCGACGACCACCCCATCGGCGGCGGCACGCCCGGCGAGATCACGCGGGCGGTCCAGACGGTCTTCGAGGACGCGCTGCACGGCCGTGACGAGCGCTACCGCGAGTGGCTCGATCCCGTCCCCGCCCGCGCCGGAGCCAAGGTTGGCTGAGATCGCGCCCACGCCCGCCCCGGCGCGCATCGAGCTCTACGACGCCACGCTGCGCGACGGCATGGGCGGCGGCGGGATGTCGCTGACCGCCGAGGAGAAGGTGCGCCTCGTGCACCGCCTCGACGGCCTCGGCATCGACATCGTCGAAGCCGGCTTTCCCGCCTCCAACCCCAAGGAGGCCGAGCTGTTCGCGCGCCTGGAGCACGAGGAGCTCGCGCACGCGACGATCGCCGCGTTCGGCATGACGCGCCGCCGCGGCGTGCCGGCGGCCGAGGACGCCGGGCTGCGCGTCCTCGCCGGCTGCTTCGCACCGGTCTGCACGATCGTCGGCAAGACCTCGATCAACCACGTCGAGAAGGTCGTGCGCGTCTCGCGCGAGGAGAACCTCGCGATGATCGCCGAGTCCGTCGCGTACCTGGTGGCGCAGGGCAAGCGCGTGATCTTCGACTGCGAGCACGTCTTCGACGGCCTGCGCGAGGACCGCGACTACACGCTGGCGTGCCTGGGCGCCGCGGCGGGCGCCGGCGCCGAGCGGCTCGTCCTCTGCGACACGAACGGCCCCTCGCTGCCCGGCGCCATAGCGCGCGACGTCGCCGCCGTCCGCGCGGCGCTCCCCGGCGTGGCGCTCGGCATCCACTGCCACGACGACGGCGGCTGCGCCGTCGCCAACACGCTCATGGCCGTCGAGGCCGGCGCGACCCAGGTGCAGGGCACGATGAACGGCATCGGCGAGCGCACCGGCAACGCGAACCTCATTACGATCATCGCCAACCTGCAGCTCAAGATGGGCCACCGCGTCGTCTCCGACGAGCAGCTGCGGCTGCTGACCGACGTCGCCCACTTCACCGACGAGCTGCTCAACCGCCAGCCCAACGCCCACCAGCCGTACGTCGGAAAGCACGCCTTCGCGCACAAGGCCGGGCTGCACGCGGCCGGCATCCGCGCCGACGCGACGACGTTCGAGCACGTCGACCCGGCGCTCGTCGGCAACCACCGCGACCTGCTCGTCTCCGAGCTGTCGGGCCGGGGCACGGTCGTCGACAAGGCCGAGCGGGCGGGCCTCGAGCTCGACGACGCAACGACAGCGCGGGTGCTCGAGCGAATGAAGGCCTTGGAGCACGACGGCTACCAGTTCGAGGCCGCCGACGGCTCGTTCGAGCTGCTGCTGCGCAAGGAGTCCGGCGAGTACCAGCCGCTGTTTCGGCTCGAGTCGTGGCGGGTCACCGCCGAGCAGCACGCCGACGGCGAGGTCAAGACCGAGGCCGCGATCAAGATCTGGGCCGACGGCGAGCGCTTCGTCTCCTACGCCGAGGGCAACGGCCCGGTGCACGCGCTCGACAAGGCGCTGCGCGCCGTCCTCACCGAGGCGCATCCGCACCTCGCCGAGACCTGGCTGACGAACTTCAAGGTGCGCATCCTCGACGAGACGAAGGGCTCGGATGCGACGATCAGAGTGCTGATCGACGCCACCGACGGCGTCGATTCCTGGGGCTCGATCGGGGTCTCGACGAACCTCATCGCCGCGTCCTGGGCGGCGCTCGTCGACTCGCTGGAGTACGCCGAGCAGCCCAGCCGGGTGCGCGGCGCCGCGGCGCCGTAGGCGTGTCGCTCGACGTGGCCGCGCACGAGGAGGAGGTACCGCTGGCGCGGCCGGTGCTCGGCGCCGCCGAGGAGGCCGCGGTGATCGAGGTCCTGCGCTCGCGCCAGCTGTCGCTCGGCCCGCGCGTGCCCGCCTTCGAGCAGGCCTTCGCGGCCCGTCTGGGCGTCGCGCACGCGTGCGCCGTCTCCAGCGGCACGGCCGGGCTGCACCTCGCGCTGCGCGCCGCCGGCGTGCGCGACGGCGACGAGGTCGTCACCTCTCCGTTCTCGTTTCCCGCCAGCGCCAACGCGCCGCTGTTCGAGCGTGCGCGGCCGGTCTTCGCCGACATCGACCCGCGCACGCTGAACCTCGACCCCGCCGCGGCCGCCGCGGCCGTCACCGACCGCACGAGCGCCCTGCTGCCCGTCCACATCTTCGGCTATCCGGCCGACATGCCGGCGTTCGAGGCGCTCGGCCTGCCGATCGTCGAGGACGCCTGCGAGGCGCTGGGCGCCGTTCACGCCGACGGCACGGCGGTCGGCGGCCGCGGGCATCCGTCGGTCTTCGGCTTCTACGCCAACAAGCAGCTCACGACCGGCGAGGGCGGGATGGTCACCACGTCCGACGCGGCCGTGAAGGCGCAGATCGACTCCGAGCGAAACCAGGGCCGCGCTGCGAACATGCAATGGCTGGACTTCGACCGCCTCGGCTTCAACTACCGCCTGGGCGACATCGCCTGCGCGATCGGGCTCGCCCAGCTCGACCGGCTCGACGACATGCTGGCCGGCCGCGCCCGCGCGGCCGCGGGCTACCGCGCCGCGCTCGCGGGCATCGAGGGGCTCGGGCTGCCCTGCCCCGACAGCGGCGGTGACCGCCGCGGCTGGTTCGTCTTCGTCGTGCAGCTGCCGCGCGGCACGGACCGCGACGCGACGATCCGTGCGCTGCGCGAGCGCGGCGTGCAGTCCAAGCCCTACCTGCCGGCGATCCACCTCATGACGTACTACCGCGAGACCTTCGGCCACCGCGAGGGCGAGTTCCCGGTCTGCGAGGACGTCGCCGCGCGGTCGGTCGCGCTGCCGTTCTTCCCCGAGCTGAGCGAGGGGCAGATCGAGCGCGTCGCGGCGGCGCTGCGCGAGGTCCTCGGTCGGTGACGAAAAAACTGCTTCTCTGAGGGTGCGAGTCGGAGGTCATGTCGGCGTTTGCGCCGGGCCCGGCGTTGATGGTGAGTCGATTGAGCCTCGGCCCGCGAGGCCAATCCGACACACCCGCTCACGGCAGGGCCGGTTCAGGCGGCCGATGGCACGAAATGCCCGGCATACGGGGAATCGGTGCCATCTCCGCCTCCCGCCCGCCCCGCCGGCCCCGGACCGCCCGCCGGCGCGACCATCCACTGTCACCCCCTCAACGATGCCGTTCGCCGACGGCCGACAGACGTCGCCACGAAGTGCACAGCTCGGCCGGAGCAGCCGTGAAGGTCATCGCGCGTCGGCGTGCGGCTGCGCGGAGTCCTAGGGCGCCGAGAGCGCCGCCCGCACGTGCGCGCACTCGTTGAAGCTGCGCACCCACCAGTGCCCCTCGGGCAGCAGCACGAGCCGCGTCAGCGAGCCGTTGTCGGCGTGCACGAAGGCGAACGGGCGGCTGTCGCTGGCCTGGCGGCACAGCTCGCCGATGACGCCGCCGTGGACGACGGCGGCGATCGTCGCGCCCGCCTGCACCCCGTCGACCATCCGCTCGAGGCCGGCGCGCGTGCGGGCGGCGAACTCCTCCATCGTCTCGGCGCCCGGGATCACGTCCCAGCGCTGGGCGCGAAAGACCTCGGCGACGATCGGGTCGCGGCGCCGCACGGCGATCCGAAACGCGCCACCGTCGAGCTCGCCGAGATGGACCTCGCGCAGCTCGGGCACGACGACGGGTTGCAGTCCGGTGGCGGCGGCGAGCGGCGCGGCGGTCTGCGCGGTGCGGCGCAGGGGCGTGACGTAGAGCGCCGCCAGCGGCTCGTGCGTGAGGTGCGCGGCGACGGCCTGCGCCTGGCGCTCGCCGACCTCCGACAGGGAGGGGTCGGCCTGCCCCTCGAGCAGCTCGAAGGGCTGGTCCTCGACGGCCGCCTCCGACGCGCCGTGGCGTACGAGCACGACCTCGACCGAGCCCGGCGGCCGGGAGTAGTCCTTCTGCTCGTAGCGCTGCGCGGCCATCGCGGGGGAAGGGTAGTGACCGCCTCTCGGCGCTCCGCCGGCGCGACTCGAAGTAGCGTAAGCGCCGCGATGTCGCGCTTCTCCGAGCCCCAGGACCCGATCTTCCGGCGCCTGAACACGTCGCTGTCCTTCGACCAGCGGCTGTGGCCCTACGACATCCAGGGCTCGCGCGCCCACGCGCGCATGCTCGCGGCGCAGGCGATCCTCGGCGCCGACGAGCGCGACGCGCTGCTGGGGGCGCTCGACGCCGTCGAGGCCGAGCTGGCCGGCGGCACGTTCGCGTTCGAGGCCGACGACGAGGACATCCACATGGCCGTCGAGCGGCGCGTCACGCAGATCGCCGGCCCCGTCGGCGGCAAGCTGCACACCGCCCGCTCGCGCAACGACCAGGTCGCCACCGACGTGGCGCTCTTCACGCGTGACGCCGCCGGCCACGCGACGCGGGCGATCGACGCGCTGGCCGCCGCGCTCGTCGGCGCCGCCGAGGCGCACCTCGACTGGCCCCTGCCGGGCTACACGCACCTGCAGCGCGCGCAGCCCGTCTACCTGTCGCACCACCTGCTGGCCTACGTCTGGATGCTGCTGCGCGACCGCGAGCGCTTCGTCTTCGCGGCCGCCCAGACGGCGGCGCTGCCGCTCGGCGCCGGCGCGCTGGCGGGCGTGAACTTCGACACCGACCGCGGCGCCGTCGCCGCCGAGCTGGGCTTCGAGCGGGTCGCGCCGAACTCCATCGACGCCGTCTCCAACCGCGACTTCGTCCTGGACTACCTGGGCGCGGCGGCGACGTGCGCGACCCACCTCAGCCGCCTCGGGGCCGAGCTCGTGCTGTGGTCCAGCGAGGAGTTCGGCTTCGTCACGCTGCCGGACGCCTGGACGTCGGGCTCGTCGATCATGCCGCAGAAGAAGAACCCCGACGCGGCCGAGCTGCTGCGCGGCAAGGCCCCGCGCGTCGTCGCGCACCTCGGAGCGCTGCACGGCGTGATGCACGCCCTCCCGCTGACCTACAACAAGGACCTGCAGGAGGACAAGGAGCACCTCTTCGACACGGTCGACACGCTCGACCTGTGCCTCGCCGCGGCGACCGGCATGATCGCCGGCGCCCGCTTCAACCGCGACCGGATGTCCGCCGCCGCCTCCGACGACCTCATCGCCGCCACGGACGTCGCCGACCACCTCGTCAAGCAGGGCGTGCCGTTTCGCGAGTGCCACGGCATCGTCGCGGGCCTCGTCCGCGTCGCGGTCGACTCCGGCCGCGCGCTCGGCGAGCTGTCCGACGAGGAGCTGGCCGGTGCCTCCGACCGGCTCGAGCCGGCCGCGTTTCGCGCGCTGCTGCAGCAGAGCGCGTGGCTGGAGTCCAAGGTCAGCGAGGGCGGCACGTCGCTGGCCCGCGTGCGCGAGCAGCTCGCCGTCGCGCGCGAGGCGCTCGCCGCCGGCGCGGGGTGAGCGCCGCCGCCGACCGCCACCGCCGCGCGCTGGAGCTGCCGGTCGTCGAGGCCGCCGCGGCGCTCGTCGGCTGCACGATCACCCACGGCGAGTGCAGCGGCCTGATCGTCGAGACCGAGGCCTACCACGAGACCGAGCCCGCCTGCCACGCGTTCGCCGGCCTCACGCCGCGCACGTGGCCGCTCTTCGAGGCGCCGGGCCTCGCCTACGTCTATCGCTCCTACGGCATCCACGCGCTGCTCAACGTCGTCGTGGAGCCGGCGGGGGACGGCGCGGCGGTGCTGATCCGCGCGCTCGAGCCGCTGGCCGGGATCCACCACATGGTCGAGCGCCGCGGCCGGACGAGCCCGACCGACCTCTGCTCGGGCCCGGGCAAGCTCACGCAGGCGCTCGGGATCGGGCTCGAGCTCAACGCGACGCCGCTGCTCGGCGGCCCGGTCGCGCTCGGCCCGCCGCCCCCGGGCCATGACGCCGAGCCGGTGCTCGTCGCCGGCCCGCGGATCGGCATCACGCGCGCGATCGAACTGCCCTGGCGCTTCTGCGCGGCGGGCAACCGCAACGTGTCGCGGCCGTGGCCGCCGGGGCTGCTCGGGTAGCCCGCGCGGCGCGCGGGTCAGGGAGGCGTGACGGGAACGCCGCCGGAGGGCGCCACCGGGGAGGAAGGCGGCGCGGCGGGCGGCGTGACCGGCGCGGGCGGCGTGACCGGGGCGGCCGGCGCGGCGGGGGTCTGCCCCTGCGGCGCGGTGCCGCCGCCCGGGGTGCCGCCCGCGCCCTCGTCCGCCGGCGCGTCGCCGTCGTCGACCGGCGCGTCGCCGTCGCCGGTGTCGTCGGCGGGCGCCGTGGGCGGGGCCTCCGTCGTCGTCTCGGGCGCCTCCGCCGTCGGGTCCTTCGCGAGCCCGGCCTCGATGCACTTCTTCGAAGGGGCCTCGTCGGGCTTGCGCTTGAGCGCCTCGCGGTCGCACTGGCGCTTCACGCGATCCTGCTCGCCCTGCAGCACCGAGGCCATGAAGTCGTGCCAGATGTGGGCGGGGAACGTGCCGCCGGCGACCGGCTCGCCGCGGTACTCGGTGGTCATCGGGCGTAGCCCGCCGGGATAGCCGACCCACACGGCGACCGTGTACTTGTCGGTGCCGCCGACGAACCAGGCGTCGCCGTAGTTCTCGGTCGTGCCGGTCTTGCCCCAGGCCCGCACCTTGCCGAGGCTGGCCACCTTCGCGGTGCCGACCTTGACGACCGACTCGAGGATCGACGTCGTCGTCGCGGCGACCTCCTTGGGGAGGACGCGCGTGCGCTTCGGGCGGTTGCGGCGCAGCACGCGCTTGCGGTTGTCGCGCAGCGTGACCTTGCGGATCCCGACCGGCCCGCGCTTCGCCGCGCCGAGGCTACCGGTGACGAGCAGGCCGCCCGTCGCGAACGTCTGGTAGGCGTGCGCCATGTCCAGCGGGGTGACGCCCTGTCGCAGCCCGCCGAGCGTGATCGCGTAGTTGCTCGAGACCGGCGTGCGGATGCCCATCCGCTCGGCGGTCCGCGCGATCCGCTTCGTGCCGGCCTTGATGCCGACCTGGGCGTAGACGGCGTTGTCGGAGAACGTCGTCGCGCGGGCCAGCGTGCTGACACCGGAGTAGGCGTTCTCGTAGTTGTTGACCGTGAACTTCTCGATCGAGTTCGGCACCTGGATGACCTGCTTGGCCGAGGTCCAGGTCGAGCCCGGCGAGATGCCCTGGCGCAGCGCGGTGGCCAGGACGAACGGCTTGAACGCCGAGCCCGGCTGGCGCTGGCCCTGCGTGGCGAGGTTGAACGGCGCGCGGTCGTAGTCGTGGCCGCCGACCATCGCGCGTACCTCGCCGGTCGAGTTGTTGATCGCCACGAGCGCCGCCTGCGGGCCCGACGGCGGGTTACCCAGCCATTTGGTGATCGCGTCCTCGGCCCGGCGCTGCATGCCGAGGTCGAGCGTCGTCTGGACGCGCAGTCCGCCGAGCAGCGCCTCGCGGGGGCCGAAGCGGTCGACGACCTGCTGGCGAACCCACGTCGCGAAGTACGCCGCCGATTTGCTCGCCGCCTGCGCCTGCGGCGGGTGGATCGATTCGTTGTCGGGCAGCTGGGCGCGGATCGAGCCCTCGTACTCCGAGCGGGTCATGTAGCCCTGCTCGAGCATCTTGGCCAGCACGATGTTGCGCCGTCGCTTCGCCGCCTCGCGGTTGACGACCGGGTCAAAGGCGCTCGGCGAGGCGACCATGCCGGCCAGCAGCGCCGCCTCGTGCGGCAGCAGCTCGCTCGCGCAGCGGTTCTCCGGCCGGCCGCAGCCGAAGTGCTCGCTGGTCGCGCCGAAGTACGTGCGTGCCGCCGACTCGATCCCATAGGCGCCGTTGCCGAAGTAGATCGAGTTGAGGTACTCCGTGAGGATCTTGCGCTTGGACCACTTGCGCGTGAGGTGGTACGCGAACGCCGCCTCGCGGATCTTCTCGCGGATCGTGCGGCGGCTCTGCGCCTCGGTCGCGTTCTTGACGAACTGCTGCGTGATCGTCGAGCCGCCCTGGGCCGCGCGACCGCTGACGATGTCCTGAACCAGCGCGCGACCGATGCCGCGCAGGTCGACGCCGTCGTTCTCGTAGAAGCGCTGGTCCTCGATGGCGATGATCGCGTGCTGCATGTTCAGCGCGATGTCGTCGGCCGGCACGATGATCCGGCCCTGGTCGGCGAGCGTCGCGAGGTACTGGCCGCGGACGTCGACGAGGACGGAGTTCTGCGTGCTCCTGAACTCCGAGGTGTTCTCGAGCTGCGGCAGGTCGGCGGCGACCGCCATCATCATCCCGAAGGCGGTCGAGACAAGCGCGAGCAGCGACAGGCCGAAGAGGATGAAGGCCAGCCGCAGGCGCTTGAGCCGGGGGCGACCGAGAGGGGGATCCGCGAGGACCGGGATGTCTGGACGTACGAAGTCGCTCATGCGAACGCGGAAGCGCCGCTGGGTGCGGTGGCGACCCCCGTGAAGGCCCTGAAGTCAACAGGCGGCGGCAACGCCCAGGGCAGGGGCTGACTCTAGCATTGGAGTTATGACGACCCACGCGCCCGACGACGCCCGCGACCTGGCCCGCGACACGGTCGACTGCCTCCCCGACGGGGCCCTCGCGAGCAAGCTCGCGCTCGGCCGCCCGCTGCGCGTCAAGCTCGGGCTGGACCCCACGGCGCCCGACGTCCACCTCGGCCACACGGTGGTCCTGCGCAAGCTGCGCGAGTTCCAGGACCGCGGCCACGTGGTCGTGCTCATCATCGGCGACTACACGGCCCGCGTCGGCGATCCCAGCGGCCGCTCCTCGACGCGCCCGCAGCTCTCCGGCGAGGAGATCGACGCCAACGCGTTGACCTACGTCGAGCAGGCCGCCAAGGTGCTCGACCGCGACCGCATCGAGCTGCGCCACAACTCCGAGTGGCTGGACATGCCGATGGAGGAGCTCTTCGCGCTCACGCGCACGACGACGGTCGCCCAGCTACTCGAGCGCGACGACTTCGCCAAGCGCTACGCCGGACGCGAGCCGATCTCGATCACCGAGTTGCTCTATCCGCTCATGCAGGCCTACGACTCCGTGGCCGTGCGCTCCGACGTCGAGCTCGGCGGAACCGACCAGAAGTTCAACCTCCTCCTCGGACGCGACGTCCAGCGCGCGTACGGGATCGGCGAGCAGGTCGCGCTGACGATGCCGATCCTGCCCGGCGTAGACGGCGTGCGCAAGATGTCCAAGTCGCTGGGCAACCACATCGGGGTCACCGACCCGCCGCAGGAGATGTACGGCAAGACGCTCAGCCTGCCCGACAGCGCGATGGCGAGCTGGTACGAGCTGCTGCTCGGCGAGGCCCTGCCGGCCGACCTGTCACCGCGCGACGCCAAGCACGCGCTGGCGCGGCGCCTCGTGGAGCGCTTCCACTCCGCCGCCGCCGCACAGGCGGCCGCGGCGCACTTCGAGCGCGTCTTCGTGCAGGGCGACCTGCCCGAGGAGATCGAGGAGGCGTCCTTCACGCCGCAGGACGGCGCGGTCCACATGCCCGCTCTGATCGCGGCAAGCTTCGGCGGCTCGCGCTCGGACGCGCGGCGCAAGCTCGCGCAGGGTGCGGTCAGGCTCGACGGTGCCGCGTTGGGCGCCGAGGACCTCGATCTGGCCCCCGAGCGGCTCGACGGGGCGGTCCTGCAGGTCGGCAAGCGCGGCTTCCGCCGGCTGCGACGGGCCGCCTGAGCAGGCGTTTTGCGCCGCGCCCCGGGTGCGTCCGGCGGGGTTGTCTATACTCCCCGCTGCGCCGGTCCCTTGCGCCCCGACCGGAGCCCTTCCATGGGCTGCCCGGAGCGCTATACTGGCCAGTCCTGTCTTCGAGTCGCTCGCGATTCGATGGAGCGCAGGTTCCGGGAGGAGTCCCCTCCCTTGGAAGCGCGCGACGGTCTTTGAAAACTCAACAGCATGCGCACTTGGATCGCACCTAGCGATCCGGTGTGCGTCCAGGTTCGATCCCTCGCTCCATAGCCGGAGGCGAGGGACCTGAATTAGAACAACCCGTCATGACTGCGGTGCCTCGTGTATTGGCACTGCAACATCGTCATGACAGCTCTACGTGACGGAGGGCCGGCCCTGAGGCCGACCTTCCAGCAGTTCTTCACGGAGAGTTTGATCCTGGCTCAGGACGAACGCTGGCGGCGTGCTTAACACATGCAAGTGGAGCGACGAACCGGGGCTTGCCCCGGGGCAGAGCCGCGAACGGGTGAGTAACACGTGGGTTACCTACCCCAATGACCGGGACAACCCGAGGAAACTCGGGCTAATACCGGATGTGGTCTACGGACGAAAGGAAGCTTCGGCCTCCGCATTGGGATGGGCCCGCGGCGCATTAGCTTGTTGGTGGGGTAACGGCCTACCAAGGCGACGATGCGTAGCTGGTCTGAGAGGACGATCAGCCACACTGGGACTGAGACACGGCCCAGACTCCTACGGGAGGCAGCAGTGGGGAATCTTGCGCAATGCGCGAAAGCGTGACGCAGCAACGCCGCGTGGGGGAAGAAGGCCTTCGGGTTGTAAACCTCTTTCAGTTGGGACGAAGCCTTACGGGTTAATAGCCCGCGGAGGTGACGGTACCTTCAGAAGAAGCCCCGGCTAACTACGTGCCAGCAGCCGCGGTAATACGTAGGGGGCAAGCGTTGTCCGGAATCATTGGGCGTAAAGAGCGTGTAGGCGGCCCGATAAGTCCGCTGTGAAAGTCCAGGGCTCAACCCTGGAATGCCGGTGGATACTGTCGGGCTCGAATCCGGAAGAGGTGAGTGGAATTCCTGGTGTAGCGGTGAAATGCGCAGATATCAGGAGGAACACCAATGGCGAAGGCAGCTCACTGGGACGGTATTGACGCTGAGACGCGAAAGCGTGGGGAGCAAACAGGATTAGATACCCTGGTAGTCCACGCCGTAAACGATGGTCACTAGGTGTGGGGGGTGTCGACTCCCTCCGTGCCGGAGCTAACGCATTAAGTGACCCGCCTGGGGAGTACGGCCGCAAGGCTAAAACTCAAAGGAATTGACGGGGGCCCGCACAAGCAGCGGAGCATGTGGTTTAATTCGACGCAACGCGAAGAACCTTACCTGGGCTTGACATGTGGGTGACCGCCGTGGAAACACGGCTTCCCTTCGGGGCACCTTCACAGGTGGTGCATGGCTGTCGTCAGCTCGTGTCGTGAGATGTTGGGTTAAGTCCCGCAACGAGCGCAACCCCCGTCGTATGTTGCCAGCATTTAGTTGGGGACTCATGCGAGACTGCCGGTGACAAACCGGAGGAAGGTGGGGATGACGTCAAGTCATCATGCCCCTTATGTCCAGGGCTACACACGTGCTACATTGGCGCGTACAGAGGGCTGCGATACCGCGAGGTGGAGCGAATCCCTTAAAGCGCGTCTCGGTTCGGATTGCAGGCTGAAACTCGCCTGCATGAAGGTGGAGTTGCTAGTAATCGCGGATCAGCATTGCCGCGGTGAATACGTTCCCGGGCCTTGTACACACCGCCCGTCACACCACGGGAGTGAGCAACACCCGAAGCCGGTGGCCTAACCCGCAAGGGAGGGAGCCGTCGAAGGTGGGGCTCGTGACTGGGGTGAAGTCGTAACAAGGTAGCCGTACCGGAAGGTGCGGCTGGATCACCTCCTTTCTAGGGAGCCCTCTAACCAAGAGGGCCCGTACGGCACGGCGCCGTCGCCGGCTTGCCGCCTGGGTCGTCATTCGTGACGGCCTCCGCGACGAGAAGCGAGCGGCGGACCTCCGACCGTGCGGCCTAGTATGTCGACCGGACCTGGCCCGGCGAGCCCCACATACCGTGGAGCTT
>JAUXSD010000189.1 GCA_030681525.1 Solirubrobacteraceae bacterium | reverse complement strand
CCGCCCGTCTCGCGCGCGTCGCGCTGCGGGTCGAAGGAGAGCTTGAGCTCCGCCGTCTCCACCCAGGAGTTGACGAGGCCGCGGGTGCCGTTGTCGCCGTCCGCCGGCGCCTCGCGCGAGGAGGCGCGCTGCCGGCGCCGGTCGGCGGCCGCCAGGCGCTTGAGGCGGTTGCGCGCCGCCTGACCGACCGCCTCCAGCGAGAAGCGCTCGGCGATCTCCTCGCGCGCGCGGGCGCCCCGCGCGCGGGCCTGCGCCTGGTCGCGCCAGACCTCGCGCATGAGCTGCGCGGCGTGGTCGAGGTCGGGCTCCGCCCACGTGCCGCGGGCGGGATAGCTCTCGCCCTCGGACCCGACGAGCGTCTCGCGGTGGCGGACGAGGTAGGAGTTCTCGGCCGTCATGAAGTCGAGGTTGGAGCTGAAGCCGGTGGCGATGACCGGCTTGCCGAGCGCCATCATCTCGCCCATCGTCAGGCCGAAGCCCTCGGCGCGATGCAGCGAGACGTAGCAGTCGGCGCGGCGCATGAGCGCGGCCATCTCCGCGGCGGGCAGGAAGCGGTCGAGGACGTGGATGTCGGGGCGGTCGCCGGCCGCCTCGCGCAGGGCCGCGAGCCGCTCGGGCTTGAAGTCGCCGTTGTGGCTCTTGAGCACGAGCTGCGGTCCCTCGCCGGGCTCGAACGCGCGGGTGAACGCCGCGACGAGGCCGAGCGGGTTCTTGCGCGCGAGCGTCGAGTAGAAGTCGAAGAGGTTGAGGAACTGAAAGCCGCCGGGCAGGTCCAGCGCGGCCACGTCGCCGCCGGCCGGCGGCGCGACGATCGGCAGCGGCACGCGTACGACCGGCACCGGCGAGACGGCGGAGATGATCTCCTGCACGTAGCGCGAGTAGACCCAGATCTCGTCGACGAGGCCGAAGGCCGTGTCCCAGCTGGCCGGCACGACGTCGACCTCCCACGCCCACACGCCGATCGTGTAGCGGCCCGCGAAGAACTCCGGCCCGAGCTGTGCGTACAGCCCCGGCAGCTCGGGCGCGTTGACGCAGACGAGGTTGAACGGCAGCTCGCCCTCGACGTGCAGGTCGGCGAAGTCCATCGTCTTGACCTGGGCGCGGCGCCCGTCGGGCCCGACGACCGCCGGCAGGTCGACGTCGACCGTCGTCGTGCGGACCGGCACCCCGGCGGCGTCGAGCGCCTGCACGTACAGCCGCGCCGCCTGGCCGAGGCCGAGCCCGCCGCGCAGGTAGCCGACGGCGTTGACGCCGAGCGACGCGAGCTTCGGGTTACGGCTCATCGCGGTCGATGGTCCCACACGGCCCAGCCGCGCTTCGGTCAGCGCCCGATGGTCCGGGTGAGCGCCTTCGCGTTGCGGCGCACGCCGTCGACGAGCTCGCGCACGCCGGCCAGCCCGGCGCGCAGCTCGGGGTCGCCGACCTCGATCGGCAGCATCGAGTCCTGCAGCGTGGCGAGCGTCACGTCGGCGTGGTGGACCGCGTCGACGGCTTCGTCGACGAAGCCCTTGGCGCCGGTCGAGGGCGCGCCGGGCACGGGCGCCTCGAACGTGCGCGCCGGCAGCCCGTGACGGGTCGCGAACTCGGTGTGGGTGCGCCGCGCGCGGCCGTAGGCCGACTGCACCGGGCCGAACAGCATCTCCTCGAGCTCGTCGGCGTGATGCTCGTCGAGCTGCTCGTAGGCGACGCCGAGCGCGGCGAGCGCCCGCGCGAGGTCGTCGATCGCGTCGCCGACCGCGTCGAGCAGGTCCTGACGCGCCTGCCGGGTGTCATAGCCCATCGTCTGTCACAGCTCCTTCTCGGCCTGTTCGTCGCGTAGCCGCGCGAGCTCCGCGGCGAGCGCCTGCTGGCCGGCGGCCAGTCCCTGGACGCGCTCGTCGAGCGTCTGCAGCACGCGCAGGATCTCCTCGTCGACGAGCCGCTGGTGCACGGTATAGGGGCGCATCGCCCGCAGCGCCGCCTCGCGGACCGCGCCGCGCGCGCCGCGCTCGCCACCGGGGGCCGCCTGCGGGCCGGTCGCCATCCGCGCGCGGACGGCGCCGAGGTCGAGCGCGGGGCTCTCGCCGCCACCGTCGAGCGGCAGCCGCATGACGCGCGTGAGCCGCTGCGCCATCGCGCGGCCGGCGACGGCCGGCGCGTGGTGGGCGACGACCTCGGCGCGCGCGCGCTGCGCCCGCGCCTGCGCGCCCGCCCGGTCGCTCAGCACGGCGCGCATGCACGCGGCGGCATGGTCGAGGTCGGGCTCGGCCCATTCGCCGCCGGCCGGGTAGGGGTCGTTGCCGGGACCGATCGGGACCATCCGCACGTCCACCGGCAGCGAGTTGAACGCCGTCACGAAGTCGCGCGAGCCGCCGTAGTCCGAGGCGATGACCGGTGTCTCGAGCAGCATCGCCTCGGCGATCGTCAGGCCGAAGCCCTCCGAGCGGTGCAGCGACACGTAGCAGTCCAGCTCGCGGATGAGGGCGTTCTTGTCCTCGGTCGGCAGGTGCGCGTCGATCACGGTGATGTTCGGGTGCGCGCCGGCCGCCGCCAGAACGGCGGCGTGCTCGGCGGGCCAGCGCTCGCCGCCGAGCGTCTTGAGCACGAGGCCGACCTCCTCGTCGTCGCCGAACGCGCGGGCGAACGCGTCGATCAGGCCGAGCGGGTTCTTGCGCGCGGCGACGCTCGCGTAGTCGTAGACGAGGCCGAAGAGGAAGCGGTGCTGGGGCAGGCCGAGCCCGTCGCGGCCGGCCGCCGAGATCACCGGCTCGGGCACCGGCATCGGCACGTGGACCACCGGCACCGGCGCCACCGCGGCGAACGCGTCGGCGACGAAGCGCGACCCGGCCCAGACCTCGTCGACGAGATCGAACGCGCGCACCCAGCGGCCGGGCACGGCGGCGACCTCCCACCACCACATCCCGATGACGTGGCGTTCCTCGAAGGGGCCTGGGCCGAGCTCGTCGCGCGCGCCGGTCATCGCGTCGGGGTTCGCGCAGACGAGCGTGATCGCGTGCTCGGCTGGCTGCGTCGGCGCGCCGTCCTGCGAGCGCGGCGCGCCGCGGCTGGACAGCCCGACCCGCGCGACCGCGACGCCCGCTCCCTCCAGCGCGGTCGCCACGTGGCGCGCCGCCTCCCCCACGCCGACGGTCGCGTCGAGGTAGCCGGCGAGGTTGACGCCGACCGGCAGTCCCGGCGCTGGCGGGGGTTCTGGCACGATCTGAGCGAGGCTACCTTCCGGCCGGGGCCGGCGCTGGTCGCCGGCGTCGGGCGGCGGACGCGGACGCGACTCATCGTTGCGCGCGCAGTGGGGTATGAGCGGCGCCGTGGACACGGGCGACCCCACGCAGCAGGACGCGCCGCGACCGGCCGGCGGCGGGACCTACCGCACGCTCGACGAGCAGCAGGGCCGCCTGTCGCCCGCCGAGGAGCGCTTCGAGCGCCGGCGGCGCACGATCGGCCTGTTCCTCGGCCCGCTGCTGTTCGTGCTCGTGCTGGCGCTGCCGCTGGACCTCGAGCCCGAGCAGCACCGGCTGGCGGCGGTGCTCGTCTTCGTCATCACGTACTGGGTCAGCGAGGCGATCCCGATCCCGGTCAGCGCGCTGCTCGGCCTGGCGCTCGTCGTGGTCATCAACGCCGCGCCGGCGCCCGAGGAGGGCGACACGACCGCCGACGTCGTCTTCGGCGCGTTCGCGTCGTCGACGATCTTCCTGTTCATCGGCGGGTTCATCATCGCCCACGCGATGATGGTCCACGGGCTCGCGCGGCGCTTCGCCTTCCGCGTGCTGGCGCTGCCGGGAGTGGGGCGCTCGACCCACCGCACGATCATCGCGTTCGGCGCGATCGCGGCGCTGCTGTCGGCGTTCATCTCCAACACCGCCGCGACCGCGATGCTCTTCCCGATCGCGCTGGGCGTGGCGGCGACGCTGTCGGGCTTCGTCGCCGACCGCAGCGAGGAGGACGTCGATCCCGACCGGCTGCGCTTCGGCACCGCGCTCATGCTCATGACGGCGTATGCCGCGAGCGTCGGCGGCCTGCTGACGCCGATCGGCAGCCCGCCGAACCTCATCGGCCGCGAGTTCATCGAGGAGGAGACCGGCACGACGATCTCGTTCTTCGAGTGGGTCGTCACGGCGGCGCCGATCGTGCTGGCGATGTTCCTCGCCCTGTGCGTGATCCTCATCGCGCTGAACCGGCCCGAGGCGCGCCATCTGGAAGGCGCCGAGGAGTTCATCGCACAGGAGCGCGGCGAGCTGGGCCCGCTGTCGCGCGGCGAGCGCAACACGCTGATCGCGTTCGGCGTGGCGGTGACGCTGTGGATCCTGCCCGGCGCCGTCGGCCTCGTGCTCGGCGACGACGCCTCGCTCTACGAGGACCTCCTGCAGCGCCTCGACGAGGGCGTCGTGGCGATCCTCGCCGCGGCGCTGCTGTTCCTGCTGCCGATCGACTGGGCGCGGCGCAAGTTCACGCTGAGCTGGAACGACGCGGTGAACATCGACTGGGGCACGATCATCCTGTTCGGCTCGGGCATCGCGCTGGGCACGCTGCTGTCCTCCACGGGCCTGGCGAAGGTCATGGGCGACTCGCTGGCCGACGCGCTCGGTGTCTCGAACCTGCTGTCGATCACGATCATCGCGGTCGTCATCGCGGTGCTCATCTCCGAGACGACGAGCAACACGGCGAGCGTCGCCATCGTCGTGCCGATCGTCATCCCGATCGCCGCCGCGGCCGGCGTCGATCCGCTGATCCCGGCGCTCGCCGCGGTGTTCGGCGCGTCCTACGGCTTCATGCTGCCGGTGTCGACCCCGCCCAACGCGATCGTCTACGGGTCGGGGATGATCCCGATCACGAAGATGATCCGCTCCGGCGCGGTGTTCGACGTGCTCGGCGCGATCCTCATCACCTTCGGCGTCACGCTGATGGCGAACGTCGTCGGCCTCGTCTGAGCCGGACCGGGGCGTCTTGCGCATTGCGTCCCCACGCGGGACGTTTCGCGCAACACCCCTCCGGCCACCCGGCCGCTCAGGGCGAGGCGGCCGCGACGTACTCGTCGCGCTGCAGCGCCGGGTACTCCAGCCGCGGCTCGACGACGCGCAGGCGCAGGTCGCGGCTGACGCCCGGCGGGTTGGGCGCCGCCGGGCCGTCGGTCTGCAGGCGCAGCGTCGACTCGCCGGGCCCGACCGCCAGCGGGACGCTGACCGGCAGCCCCTGGTCGGTGACGGCGAACGTCCGGCGGGTGCCGTCGGGCAGCGTCAGCGTCACCGCGGACGGCGCCGCCGTGCCGCCGAAGAGCTGCGCGACGAAGCTCGCGCTGCGCGCGCCGCGCGGGTTGTCGAGGGTCAGCCGCGCGTCCGGCCCGGCCCAGCGAAAGCCCGACTCGCCGCGGATGACCTTGGCGAAGCCGTCGCCGAAGCCGAGCGCGACCGGCCGCAGGAGCGCGGCGGACAGCCGCGCGCGCTCCGAGCGGCCCGTGTTGTCGGCGAGGCGCTCGCCGGCGTCGTGCAGGTCGAAGAACTGCAGGCGCCCGCTGGCGGACGTGCCCGAGCGGCCGGGCCCGGCCACGCGCTCCAGCGCCGCGGCGGCGGCCGCGCCGCCGTCCGCGTAGCCGGCGCGATCGAGGTACACCGCGCCGAAGCCGGCGGCCGCCGCGGCGGCGGCGAGCCGCTCGGGCGCGAGCGCCCCATGCTGGGCCAGCCAGTCCGCCGGCCGCCCGCGGACTGCGCCGTACGTCCAGCGCAGGTCCTCGGAATGCAGGTAGCCCTTGAGCAGGTCGTAGTCGGGGATCCCGCGCAGGGGCCCGTTCTCGGGATAGCTCATGTACGGCAGCTGGAGGACCTGCGCGCCCGCCGGCAGGCGCTCCTGCATCTCGGAGACGAACCGCTCGTCGGCGTTCCAGGCGGCGGCCACGGCGGGGTGGTCCGGCGCGTCCGCGGGCGACGTCTGATCGAGGATCCCGACGACGCCGACCGCTGCCGCCAGCACCGCGAGCGTCCACGCCGGGCGCCCCCGCGCGCGCAGGCGGTCGCCGATCGCCGTAAGCGCCAGCGCCACCGCCACCAGCGCGGCGAACCCGACGACGAGCGACAGGCGGTTCCACGCGCGCACCTGGGACGACAGCTCGTAGGCGATGAGCGCCGAGCCGCCGCCCACCGTGCCGATGAGAAAGGCGGCGAGCGCGGTCGCGCCGGCGGCCGCCGTCCGCGTGCGGCGCAGCGAGCGCGCGCCGGCACCCAGCCCGGTGGCCAGCAGCGTGATCAGCGCCAGCGCGAAGCCCAGCGTGGCGACGGTCCCCAGCGCCGGCGAGAAGCCCTCCCCGACCGGCAGCGGCGTCGAGCTGGCGTACCCCCGGCCGTGCGCCGCCAGGGCCTCCACGCGGTGGTTGGGGCGCGGGATGACCATGCGCGCCAGCGTCAGCGCGTACAGCTCGCTCTCGCTGGCGGCACGCGCGCCGACGTTCTCGTTGGCGCCGTTCAGGAGCGGGTGGATGATCGCCGGCGAGTGGCACAGCGCGAAGCTGGCGGCGACGATCGCGCCGACCGCGGCCCCCTGGCGCACCACCCGCCACGAGCCCCGCGCGAGCGCCGCCACCGGGACCACGCACGCCAGCATCAGCAGCGTGAAGACGGCGTAGTAGTTCGACGCCGCGCCGGCCACCACGCAGGCGCCGACGACCGCGAGCAGGCGCCGCCGCGAGCCGCCGCGGGCCAGCAGCGTCCGCCCCTCGGCCAGCGTCACGACGAGCCAGACCCCGAGCGGGATCGCGTAGTACGACGTCAGGAACAGATGGCCCTGGTGGCGCAGCAGGTGGTAGGGCAAGAACGCGAACAGCACGCCGGCCACGAGCGCGGCGACCGGCGCCGCGCCGAGGTCGCGCAGGACGGCGTAGGAGACGACCGCGATGAGCGGGAAGCAGACGAGGAAGAACGCGTTGAACACCGCGACGGGGTCGCCCAGCACGAGGCCCAGCGCCGCCACGATCACGTAGTGCGCGACGTCGCCGAACGGCGCCGCGAAGTCGTAGTTGGATTGGCCGAACGGGGCGCCGAGGTCGGGGTTGTGCCAGAACCAGCCGTGCTCGACGACGTTCTTGACCGTGGCCAGGTAGTAGCCCGCGTCGCCGTCGGCGCCGAACAGCGGCACGTCGGCGTCCATCCTCCAGAGCTCGAGGTCGACGATCGCGACGAGGGTGGCCACGAGCGCCGTCGCCAGCGCCCACGCCAGCTCGGGCAGCCACGACGGTCGGTCTGCGCCTGCGCCCTGCAAGGCGCGAGCGTAGCTCAGGCGGACGCCGGTGCGCGCGGCGGCCGCAGGTACCCTCTCGCCATGGTCGCCGCGAACTCGCAGGCTCTCGACGCCGTCGCCGTGAACGACCTCGCCAAGTGCTTCACCGTGCCGCGCGAGCGCTCGCACACGCTCAAGGAACGTGCGCTGCATCCGTTCGGCCGCCGCCACGCCGACCGCTTCGACGCGCTCTCCGGGGTGTCGTTCAACGTTCCCGTCGGCGAGTTCTGCGGGATCGTCGGGCGCAACGGCTCGGGCAAGTCGACGCTGCTGAAGTGCCTGGGCGGGATCTACCGCGCGGACCGCGGCACGATCCACGTGCGCGGGCGCATGTCGACGTTCATCGAGCTCGGCGTCGGCTTCAACCCGGACCTCGCGGCGCGCGACAACATCATCGCCAACGGCATCCTGCTCGGTCTCTCGGCCGCCGAGGCGCGCAGGCGCGTCGCCGCGGTGATCGAGTTCGCCGAGCTCGAGGAGTTCGCCGACCTCAAGCTCAAGAACTACTCGTCGGGCATGCACGTGCGCCTGGCCTTCAGCGTCATGATCCAGGTCGAGGCCGACATCCTGCTCATCGACGAGGTCCTGGCCGTCGGCGACGCGTCGTTTCAGCAGAAGTGCTTCGACGTCTTCAACGACCTGCGCGACCGCGGCAAGACGATCCTGCTGGTCACGCACGACATGGGCAGCGTCGAGCGCTTCTGTCACCGGGCGATCCTGCTCGAGCGCGGCGAGCTCGTGGCGGCGGGCGATCCGCACGAGATCGCCACGAGCTACCTCGACATCAACTTCCAGCGCGAGCAGGCCAGCGGGCCCGAGCCGCAGCTGCGCGGCGGCTCCGGCGAGGCGCGCGCGCAGGAGCTCTGGCTGGAGGACGGCTTCGGCGAGCGCAAGACCGCGCTGGCGCAGGGCGAGCCCTGTGTCGTGCGGGTGCGGGTGCAGGTCGACCGACCGCTCGAGGATCCGTCGTTCGCGATCGCGTTCGTCAACGACCAGCACCAGAACCACTTCGTCGCCGCCACCGCGCTGGAGAGGGAGCGCACCGGCCGCTTCGCGGCCGGTGAGGAGCTGATCTTCTCGGTGACGTTCGACAACCGGCTCGGGCCCGGGCGCTACCGCCTCTCGTTTCAGATGGCGCACCGCGGCGGCGGCGAGGACGTCATCGACCGCTGGGAGCGGGTGACCTCGGTCGTCGTCGTCGCGTCGCGCTCGGCGGGCGGCCTCGTCGACCTGCCCTGCGACATGACGATCGAGCGTGTCGCCGGCGATCGCCCGCGCGTCGCCGAGACGCTGTCGTGAGCGTCGTCGAGCGCGTCGTTCCCGCCGACCTCCCGCCGGCGCGCGAGATCAGCGGTCCGTCGGCGCTCGCGGGGAGCCTGTCGCGCTTCCTGGCCCTGACGTGGACGCTGGCCGTGCAGGACTTCAAGCTGCGCTTCTTCGGCTCGATGCTGGGCTACCTGTGGCAGCTCATGCGCCCGCTGATGCTCTTCGGCGTCCTGTACTTCGTCTTCACGCAGGCAATCAAGATCGGCGCCGGCACGGCGTACTTCGCCCCGACGCTGCTCATGAACATCGTGCTGTTCACGTTCTTCGCCGACGCCACCGGGGGCGCCGTCGGGTCGGTCGTGGAGCGCGAGAACCTCGTGCGCAAGGTGGCCTTCCCGCACCTCGTCGTGCCGGCGTCCGTCGTCCTGACGGCGTTGTTCAACCTCGCGCTCAACCTCGTGGCGGTCGCGCTCTTCGTCTTCGCCTCGGGCGTGCCGGTGCGGCTCTCCTGGCTCATGCTGCCGCTGCTCGTCGTGTGCCTGCTCGTGTTCGCCGCGGGCCTGGCCATGCTGCTCTCCGCCCTCTACGTCCGCCTGCGCGACGTCGCGCCGATCTGGGAGGTGATCGTGCAGGTGCTCTTCTACGGCACCCCGATCATCTACGTCATCGAGCTCGTCGACGTCCGCTGGCTGCAGCAGCTCATGATGATGAACCCGCTCGGCTCGATCCTGCAGCAGGTGCGCCACACGCTGATCGACCCGGCGGCGCCGTCGGCGGCGGAGGTGATCGGCGGCGCGGAGTACCTGCTCGTCCCGGCCGGCATCGTGCTCGGGCTGTTCGCGCTGGGCTACTGGGTGTTCAGCCGCGAGGCGCCGCGCATCGCCGAGGATCTCTGAGCCGCGCCGTCCAGCGCGTTCGGCGCGGCACCCTCGGCGAGGTCCCGGTAGAACGCCTCGAGCTCGTCGATGCGGATCGGCCAGGCGTACTCGGCCGCGGTGCGGCGGCCGGCCTGCGCCAGGCGCTCGCGCAGTGAGGCATCGGCCAGCAGCCGGCCGATCGCCGCGCCGACGGACGGCAGGGTCGGCTCGGGCATGAGGCAGTTCTCGCCGTCGACGCAGAAGTCTCGGTTGCCGTGCGCGTCGGTGCAGATCACCGGGGCGCCGGCCGCCATCGCCTCCAGCGCGGGCAGGCAGAAGCCCTCGTGCGTCGAGGTCTGCACGAATACGGTCGCCTCGTTGAACAGGCGGTTGACTCCGTCGTCCGACGGGCGCTCGACGTAGCGCGCCCCGTGCTGCGGGCCCAGCTCGGGCTCCACACCGAACAGGCACAGCTCCGGGCGCGGCTCGGGCAGCGCCTTCCAGGCGTCCAGCGTGAGCGGGAGGTTCTTGAGCGGGTTCATGCGGCCGAGCGCCAGGAGCATGTCGTCGCGACGCGCCACGTCGTCGAGCGGGCGGAAGTTCTCCAGGTCGATCCCGGGCGGGATGAGCGTCGACTCGCGGCCGAGCGCGCGCAGGCCCTCTGCGTTGTAGCCGGAGATCGTCATGTACCGGAACTCCTCGCGGTAGGACGCGAGCACCTCGTCGCGCAGCGCGGGACTGTCGGGGTAGTACGAGGTCTCGACGTCCTGCACGAAGAAGACCGGGATGCCGCGCGTGACCGAGCCGCGCCAGACCGCCGCCGCGGTCCGCCACCAGGTGGCGACCTTGATCGCGTCCTCGCCGGAGAGCGCGACCGCGAGCGAGCCGTAGTCGGCGAAGGTCCGGACCGGCACCGCGAGGTCGAACCAGTCCGGCGGCCCGGCCAGGCTGAAGAGCGCGACGTCGTGGCCGCGCTCGGCGAGCCGGTTGAGGTGTTCGAAGATGTCGCGGTGCCCGCCGCCGACGCCGGTGTCCTGGGTGACGTAGATGACCCG